>NZ_JAAKXY010000002.1:0-300000 GCF_011043775.1 Natronolimnobius sp. AArcel1
AGAAGGGGGAGGGTCTCTTTGGCGGTGAATGTCGTATCAATACACACTCACACATAAATGGGTCCACGTTCGGCGACCCCGTCATAAACCGATCAGGCGTCACCGAACTACCATGGCTCACATCAGACCCCTTCTGTACGGAAGACCGCAGGGGAAGGGTCCTCATCTTCCTTCGGATATAGTTGTAATCGCCGGGTAGTACATAAGGCCTACGAACCAACGTCGCATCGCCAGTGAGTACCAGACACGGCGCCTGAATGTCCTGAATTCAACACAGTGTGAGAATTACTACGGACATCAATAAAAACAGGATGTGTAGTACGAACAGTAGGGGACGAGTTACGTGAAAAACTGTACCCAACGATTTGTAGTTGGGCAGATATCACTTTCATAGTTCCCCTCGAGCGAGGTGATTCACCAGTGTGGGTCACTGCAATAGCAGTGTGTTTCTTGGGGTTGCGTCTGGACATGTGGAGAGAGGCATACGACAAGTGGGCAATAACAGCGGACAAGATTGGAGTTCACTCGATCGAAACTCGCTCATGTTGTCACCTCGAGAAGCGGAGACTCACGAACGAGGCTACAACAGCCAGGATCGGGTCTAAACTCACCAAAAGAATCCCGCTTAGTACCGCTTCCGTCGGGGCTCGATTTGGATAGGAGACGCCAGTATGCGGCGGTGGTCAGTACTACAATCGTGAAAACGACAGAAGAGGGATTTAAACCACGGTCGGACGTGCTCGCTCGCAAATTCGCTGTGGGCGACCTCCCTGATTCAACCGCTTCTGTGGGTTTTGCCGAAACCGCGACTCGCTCAGCGACGCTTCGCTCGTCGGTTAGTTTCGACAAAAACGCCAGGACTGGGATTTGAACCCAGAATCCCAAAGGGAACACGCTTTCCAGGCGTGCGCCTTACCGTTCGGCCATCCTGGCCTATCACATCGTAACCGGGTCGGTCGTTTAACTCTTACTTTTAGTCGGCGTCGTTGTGTGAGTCGGTCTCACCGACTACTCGCTGTGCCGACCACGCGGCAACCCGATGCTCGAGAACATATGCCCCGGCGGCGGAGCCAGCAGCGACGAGGAGGGCAACGCCAGCGCCCTGCGTGATCGAGACCAGTGGCCCCCTTGCGAGTGCATAGCCCTGAACGAGGACCAGAAACGCCATGAAGCCAACAGCGCCCCAGAGCAGGGCGGATTTGACGCGCGGGCGAAGCGAGATCGGGCTTGGCATGGCTTACTCGAGGGTGGCGATGGCTTCGATTTCGACGCCGACGCCTTTCGGGAGGGCGGCGACTTCGACGGCGCTGCGTGCGGGTGGTTCGTCGTCGAAGTAGTCGGCGTAGGTGTCGTTCATCGCCTCGAAGTCGTCGATATCGTCGAGGAAGACGGTGACTTTGAGCACGTCTTCGGGACCGGCCTCCTCATCTGCAAGGACAGCCATGAGGTTGTCGAGGGCGCGTTCGGTCTGTGCGGCAATCGGTTCGTCATCGAGGACGTCGCCGTTGGGTGTAAGTGGAATCTGGCCGGCAGTAAAAATCAGATCGCCGTTGGTCGTCGCCTGACTGTACGCACCGACTGCCGCAGGTGCGTCGTCGGTATCGATGATTCGTTTCATACACGTCTCTCGTCTTCTCGAGGCATAAAAGCAGGCGAAACGGTCTGACGGTGATGGTCACGACTGTGTATCTGTCCCCAGCAGTACTTATTTATCACCGACGGACCATTGAGTAGAACGCAATGTCTGTCCTTTCGACCGAAGACGAAGGTAAGTTCCTGATGGATGTCAGGGGCGAACAGATCGGAATCGTCACGGAAATCGATCCGATCGAGCAGGTCGCATACGTCGATCCGGAACCGACGCTCACGAACGCGTGGATTCAGAGTCTTGGTCGCGGCGGTGCCGGCGAGGACGACCTCGAGGTCCCTGCTGAAAACATCGAGACCATCACAGATTCTGAGGTTCGCGTCGACGCGGACCTGAGCAGCGAGGCGTAATCGCGACCGGTGCGGTTCGATTTTCCGAAGTCAGCGCTCACAGGTCGGAGCAACAGCAACGGGCCGAGTCTCGAGTGACCGAGTGTGTGTGTGGCAATCCAATTAGATGAGAACGTCGACCTCGTAGCCGGCTTCACGCATCGTCTCGAGGAACGCCTCGACGTGGTCGGGACCGCGCATCTCGAGTTCGATCTCGACTTCGGTGTCGCTCATTTCGACGTCTCTCGAGGTACGGTCGTGATAGATCGCGTAGATATTCGCCTGGTGGGCGGTGAAGATTTCAAGGAGTCGCTCGAGCGAGCCGGGCTGGTCTTTGAGGACGGTTCTGATCTTCAGGTAGCGCCCGGTTTCGACGAGGCCGCGGACAATAACGTTCGTGAGCGTGTTAAGGTCAATGTTGCCGCCCGAGAGCACTGGAACAATCGTCTCGTCTGGGTCGTAGTCGAACGCCTCGAAAAGGACGGCGGCCAATGGCACTGCGCCAGCGCCTTCGACGAGCGTTTTTGAGCGCTCGAGGAGATAGGTGATTGTGACAGCGATCTCGGGGTCGGAAACGGTCACGACCTCGTCGACGTACTCCTGAATATGTGCGAAGGTGTGCTCGCCGACGCTTCGAGTTGCGATGCCGTCGGCGATGGTGTCGACGCCATCAAGAGCGATTCGTTCGCCTTTTTCGAGAGAGGGTGCTGCACTCGAGGCACCGTCTGACTGAACACCGATAACGCGCACATCGGGATGTGCGGTTTTGATCGCGGCCGCAACGCCGCTGATGAGACCGCCGCCACCAATGGGGACAACGACGGTCTCGACCTCGGGGCAGTCCTCGAGAATCTCGAGGCCGAGGGTTCCCTGGCCGGCCATGATGGCCTCATCGTCGAAGGCGTGGACGTAGGTCCGTCCCTCCTCAGCTTCGAGGTCGTGGGCGTGTTCAGCAGCTTCGGCGTAGTCAGCGCCGTGGAGGACGACCTCCGCGCCGTAGTTTCGGGTTGCTTTGACTTTCGAGATGGGCGCGTGTTTAGGCATCACAATTTTTGAGTCCACGCCCGCGCGCGTGGCCGCGAGCGCGACACCCTGTGCGTGATTGCCCGCGCTTGCGGTGACGACGCCGACGTCCTGTTGGTCGTCCGAGAGCGTCAGAATCCGGTTCGTCGCCCCGCGAATCTTGAACGCACCCGTCCGCTGGAAGGTCTCGAGTTTGAGATAGATATCAGCACCAGTCATCGAAGAGTACGTGTAAGAGTACTCGAGGGGCGTGTGTCTGGACGTTTCACGGACCCGCTCGCGTGCCTCAAGAATCGCCGACCGTTCGAGCATACCCTCGAGTACTCGGCCGTGACTGTAATACTGTCGTCTACCGGCGCTCGCAAGCGATATGACTCAGCAGCGATCGAATCTGTCGGGGAGAAGAAAATCGGTGTGCCCGATCAGGCTATCGCCTTCCCCCAACAGGGACAGGGGTGTTGCCGGAATGGCAACACGACAGGGAATACACGGCGTGTGACGTGCAACTGTAGACGAGAACGGAGAGACCATAAAACCCATCCCTCCGGAGTGAAAGTGAAACCGCAAGACAGCGCCGAGTTTTTCGAGGCGTCAGACGGTCGGCAGACGGACGTCATTCAGGGTGTCTGACGTAGATTTCTTCGTGTTCGCAAGCGGTTTGAACCCGGTCTGCAAACGAGTCGCCAGCGGGCCACTCATAGTCGGCAGTGACGCCGAGTCGGTCTGGGTCACCGACGTATACATCGACTGGCCCCTCGAGTCCCGTAGCCGGAATCGAGACTCGCGTGTAGAGGCTGCTCTCGACGCCTTCGTACTGATCCAGTCGCTCGAGGTCTTGGTCGTGAACTGCGAGTAGTCGGCCCTCGACGTGCCCACCCGGAACAAGCGTCGGATACTTGCCGTCGATACGGTGAAGGCCCTCGAGAACGGCTGGTCCGTCGAATACGTCGTCGCTCGAGCGGTTGGTAGCATCGAGTGCAAGGACGTCGTGGACGCGAGCGGGGTCGGTGAGCGTCCCGTAGACGAACACGCGGATAGTCATGACTCGGCGTATGTGGGCGAGTCAGGAGAAATCATCGGTCAGCCAGCAATACAGGTTGACGGGGAGTTACCGCTCCTCGAGCGAGACGAACGTCTCGTCGTCAGACCCGGTGTAACGCGCGCGTGGACGGATGAGGCGGTTGTCGTCCTGGTACTCGAGGACGTGGGCGATCCAGCCGCCGGCACGACTCATCGCGAAGATAGGCGTGTACATATCGATCGGAATTCCGAGTTGGTAGTAGACCGAGCCGGAGTAGAAGTCGACGTTCGGGGCGATGCCCTTCTCGACTAAGCCTTTCTCCTCGGTGAGGTAGTCTTCGATCGTCGTCGTGATGTCGTACCACTTGTCGTCGCCCTCGGCGGCGAGTTCCTTGCTTCGCTCTTGGAGAATCTTCGCGCGCGGGTCCTTGACGTTGTAGACACGGTGACCAAAGCCGGGAATGCGCCGCCCTTCGTCAGTTGCCTCTTCGACCCACTCGAGGGGGTCTTTGTTGCTCTCGTCGATCTCGATCAGGACTTCCATGACGTCCTGATTCGCGCCGCCGTGGAGTGGCCCGGAAAGGGCGGCGACGCCGCCGGTGACAGCGCTGTAGATGTCGGCCATCGTCGAGCCGATGACCATCGAGGTAAACGTCGAGGCGTTCAGCCCGTGGTCGGCGTGGAGGATAAGCGCCTGATCGAAGGTTTCAGCGGCGACATCGTCGGGCTGCTCGCCGGTCAGCATGTAGAGGAAGTTTGCGGCAAGCCCCAGTTCGGGGTCGGGATCGACTGGCTCTTCGCCGAGTCGGTAGCGCTCGAACGCCGCGAGCGCGGTCGGGATCTTGGCGGTGATACGTCGGCCCTTTCGAGCCGTCGCCTCGAGATCTTCGGGATCGGCGTCGCCTTCGGGTTCGGTCGCCGAGAACATCGAAATGGCGGTCCGAAGCGCAGCCATCGGCCGCTCGCCGGCGTCAGCGAGTCGCTCCATCGTCGCGAGGATATCCTCGCTGACGGCTCGTTCCTCGGTGAGCGACTCGGTAAACGCCTCGAGGTCGTCCGCTTCGGGCAGGTGTCCGTTCCAGAGCAGATACAGTACCTCTTCGTAGCTTGCACCACGAGCGAGGTCTTCAATCGGGTAGCCGCGGTAAATCAACCGGCCGGCATCACCGTCGATCGAGCTGAGTTCCGACTCTGCAACCAACACGCCCTCCAGCCCTTTCTTGAGGTCGTCAACCATACACGGAGTTTCATTCCCCGATGGAAAAGTATTGTCGTTTGTTCGCCCTCACGGCCGAACACGTCCGATGTCTCCGGTTCCTGCCACACTCATGCGCAACTGGACTGGAGAGGGAACGAACAGATATACAATCGTACAGAAATTAGAGTTGAGATCGACAGCGAGTGGCTATTTGTCAAGAAGTGCGCTCATGAGTTTGGTCTGGGCGGCAGCGAGATGTTCGGTAAACGTCGAGCGGGCAACACCGAGTTCCGCTGCGACATCGGTCGCGTTGGCACCTTTCGGATAGTCGAAGTAGCCCATCTCGTATGCTTTCTCGAGGATTTCACGCTGACGGTCGGTCAGTTCGTTTCGATCGACGACAACTGGATCTGCTGACTCCCCGTCGGGACCCTGTGAGAGTTCTTCGACCAGCACACCATCGAATCGGTCGCGAAGATTGTCGACGATCCCGGCGATTTCCTCGAGTTCGAGCGTATGAAAGGACAACAGGAGCGCGCCGTCCTGTGCACGAACCGACGACAGCGGCGTCCCGGTTTGTTCGACGATCTCACAGGCACAGTCAGTCCCGGCAGTGCGTTCGAAGCGATACACCGACTCGTGCTCGTTCGACTGGACGGTCGTGAGTTCGACACCCGACTCCGAGTCGGCAGGTTGGTCCTCGAGCGCAGCGGGTCCCGGAAGTGTGAACTCCTCGACGACGGTCTCATCGACCGTACTGGTAGCGTGGCCTTGAGTACGGGTGACGGACGTGGTCGAGTCGGCCGTTTCCGCGGAGATGCTGGCCACCGGGCAGTTCTGGGGGTTACGGACCATGATGGTTGCACGAAAGCCCGACATAGATACACATACGACCACCCAGGTCATAACGGGGCCAGAGAATTCCCGGTCGGTGAAAATAACTGGTCCTCCCGTCCGTCGCTCAACACCACTCCTCGTACTGGTGCACGCGAGCGGGATTCAGCGGTTGCGGTTCGCGGTCCGTCTCGTCATACACCTCACGATGCTCGTCGTAGCTGATGCCGACCGATCCCGCTGGGTCGTACGCCCGCGGCATGATCGATTGTGCACGCCGGTCGTTCCAGTCGGTGATCCGCTCGTGTGCAGCTGGCCGGTCGATAGCGTGTGACTCGAGGCCGTCTTCGGCGATGTTCCAGGCGTCTTTGCCCGCCTCGGTGCGGACGACGAGCGTCGAGTACCCGTCCTCACTGCCGACGTTCCCGGCGCTGATGTCGGCCCCAGCGCCGACGAAGTCCGTACACTCGTCACAGCCACGTAGCCCCGCCGCATCGAACTCGGAGACGTCTGTCTCGAGCAGTGTCTCCCCGTCTGTGTCGAACGCAGAGAGGGCACCGTCGGCGATGTCGATCTTCTCAACAGCCGCGGGATCGACACCGAAGCTCTCGATCTGTGAGTGCAACCGTTCCTGCTCGAACGAGCGGGTGCACATCAACGCGATTGTGAGTGCAATCGGATCAGCGGGCTCGTGCCCGTAGCGATCGAGTGCCGTGGCTCCCTGAATCATACAGGGCGTGCCGACGAACGCGAGATCGGCCTCGCTCGGCTCGAGGTCGGCCTCGGCGAGCAACTCGTCTATCTGACCGAGACCCATCGTCTGCGTATAGATGCTGCCACCGGCCGCAAGCAACTCCTCGCGAGAAGTCGCGAGGACGGCCTCGCCACCCAGTGGCTCCGTCTCGCTTTCTGTCGCGACAATTGCCCCGTCGATCTCGCCGGCCTCGAGAAGTGAAGCAAGCAAGGCGGTGACGACGCCTCCATCCTGACCTGCTGCTGCGGTCTCGCCGCTCGCCCGCGCGGCGTACAGTTCGGGTTCTTCGAGTCCACGTTCATCCTCGAGCAGGGAGTTGACGCGTTCGTAGCGCAGGCCGCTGCGGGGGCAGAAATCCCAACAGCGCGAGCAGCCAGTACACATCCGAACGAGCGTTGGCCGCTTCTCCTCGGCGTCGATGCCGATGGAGTCGGATGGACAGGCAGCGACACAGGAGGCACACTGGACACAGCGATCAGCCTCGATAACGGCCTCATCAAGGTCTCGAAACCAGATCTTTCCTGGTGGATCTGCGGTGTCCTCGAGTTGCTCGCGCGGGTCGTTTCCCACGCCTTTCGTCTCGCCGATGCTCGGAATTCGTGGCTGATTGGATTCTGATTTCGACATTAGGAGACCCCTGTCCCGACGACCGCCGTGGTCGTTTCCGGCTCGTTCGAGACAATCTCGCGCAACTCCGCATCTGGCGTTTTCCGCGTCCACTCGGCGAACGACTCGCCATCCTCGCGGTGCTCGTCGTATGCACGGATCGTCCGCTGGATGACCGACGGAATCTCGTCGATTGGGACCGAGCCGACGAGCCAGTCGACAAACGTCTCGGTCTCGAGGTCGCCCCCGAGGCCAACATCGGCCGCGCGGGTGCTCTCGAAGTCGTCCCGATAGACCTCTCCGCGCAGGCCGATATCTGCGACCTGGGGTTGGGCACATGAGGCCGAGCAGCCCGACATGTGGACGCGGACGACCTCGAGTTTCTCGTCGAGGCCGGTTTCGGCAGCCCACTCGTCGAGTTCTGCTGCCCAGCGGTGGCCGCGGGATTTGGTTTCGATGAGGCCGTATTTGCAGAACTCCCGGCCGGTGCAGGTGACGATCCCCCGCGAGAACGGACCGGGATCGGGCGAGTACGTCGACAACAGGTTTTCGCCGAGGAAGTTCTCGAGATCGTCCTCGCCAACGCCGGAGAGAACGAGGTTCTGATTCGGCGTGGTCCGAAGTTCACCGCTTCCATACGTATCGGCGAGGTCGGCCAGTTCGGCGAGTTCACTGCCGCCGATGCGACCAGTTGGGAGATTCAGCCCGATGTAGTGGGCGCCGTCGGCCTGCTCGTGGACGCCCACGTGGTCGCCGCGGTGGTCGGTCGTGAGAATCTCGTCGTAGGGTTCGAACTCGAAGGGTGCGTAGCGCTCGAGTTCCTCGCGAAACTGCTCAAGACCGTACTCAGCGACGAGGAATCGCAGTCGGTTGACGGCAGTGTCGAGGTAGCTGCCGTGGTCGCGAAACAGTGTGGCCGTCGCCTCGGCGAGGTCAGGAACCTGCTCGGGTTCGACGAAAATTCCCAAATCCGTCGCGGCGCGGGGGCCGTCCGAGAGCCCGCCACCGACTTTGACTGCGAAGCCGTCGCGACCGTCTTTGACTGCCGGAACGAAGCCCAGGTCCTGAATCTCCGCGCGGGCGCAGTTTTCGTGACAGCCCGAGAGGCTAACCTTGAACTTCCGTGGTAGGTTCGCGAGTTTGCGGTCGCCCTCGAATCGGTCTGCCACTCGCTCGGCAATCGGGCGAACGTCGAGTGTCTCCTCGCCGAGTCCGGCGGCCGGACAGGCGACCACGTTTCGCAGGGTGTTGCCGCTGGCCTGCACCGTCGTCAGGCCAACGTCCGCGTACCGGTCCCAGATTTCCGGCATATCCTCAAGGCGAATCCAGTGTAGTTGGATACCCTGTCGAGTCGTCACGTCGAGGTAGCCGTCACCATGGATCGGGTTCTGCTGCTCGCCACCGTGTTCCTCGGGTGCGGTCGCGAACTCGTCGGCAATTTCGCCAAGCGTGCGGGCCTGTTCGGCCGTCAAGACGCCACCCGGAACCTTCGTTCGCAGCATGAAGTAGCCGTCCTGACGAACCGTGTAGAGCCCGATCAGGTGCAAGCGGCTGAAGATGTCCTCGCCGAGTTTCTCTGGTAAGGCGTTGTATCCCTCCGGTGCGACCGCACGGACGCGCTCGAGAAGCTCGAGCGGGTTCCAGTCGGGCGAATCCGCCCGGACCCAGTCCGTCAGGCTGCCCTCGTAGAACGCGACGTTCTCGTAGCCAAGATCACGCAGGACGACGTAGGTGTGGCTCAGTCGCCGCGCGGTGTTACAGTAGAGGACGATCCGTTCGTCGCGGGTGAGTCCGCGCTCGGCGAGCAGGTCCTCGAGTTCGTCTTCGGGTTTCAAAATCCCTTCCTCGAGCAGATCCTCCCACCCTAACTGGACCGCACCGGGAATATGCGATTGGTCGTACTCCGCGGGCGTCCGAGTGTCGACGACGACCGCGTCGCCCTCGACCGCCTGTTCGACGCCCTCGCGGTCGACGAGTGGGGCGTCATCCTGCAGGGCGGCGTCGTACTCGGTCAGCTCGAGATTCGGCCGCTTGTCGGTCAGGTTGCCGCCGAACTCCAGCCAGGCCTCGAGACCGCCCTCGAGCAGGTAGCAGTCTCCCTCGTGGCCGTAGACCAGCGCCGTGAGCAGGAAGCGAGCCGCGTTGACGCCATTTTCGTCGTCGATGGCGACGAGTGCGTCACTCGAGTCGATTCCGGCCTCGCCCATGAGCGCGCCGAAGTCGGCCTCGCTTGGCAGTTTCCCCGCGGCGACGCTGCTCGGGTCGCGAAACGCCTCGGCTGGAACGTTCACTGCGCCCGGCACGTGGCCCAGATCGTCGTAGTCGCGTCTCTCGCGGACGTCAACGACTATTACTGAGTCGCCGTCGCAGTGGGCCTCGAGCCAGGCCGGAGAGACGACCGTCGGCGCGTCGCTCACGGCAACCCACCCCCATCCGAGAGTCGATTCTTCTTCGTCGGCAGCCGGCGAGACTGCGGCAGTCGCCTCGAGCCGACCGCGTGCTCCGTCCGCCAGCCAGATTGTCGCGATAGCATCGTACACCCCGATAGCCACCCGACCCCCTTTCACCTGCGCGTACGGGTAAGTCGTACCGTGGCTCCGGGACAACGGCAGCGAGCCGTCGGAAGTAATGACAGACGTATTACCCGTCATACGAACTGGCTTTATCACTGGCTCGAGTCGGAATCACGCTTGAGAAGATCTGTACCAGGCGTTTGATGCTCACACGACGCTGTCGCATATTCCGGCAGCAGTTTCTGGATGATATACGATGTTTCGAGTGTCTGCTCGAGAGTTTCTGACAGCGAAAGTGATCGAAATGTACAGGGGTGTGGCCCAAGAGCATACAACTCGGTACACGGACATGTCCTCCGCACCCGATCCCGGCGCTGGCTTTCAGGCCGCGACCGGCATCTACCTCGGCGCACTCGTCTCCGGGACCCTCTCGCTCGGAATGGCAATTGGGGACGCCTCAAGTGGTGTCTTCTTCTCGGTGATTACGACGGTGTTCACGCTCGGACTTGTTGTCGGCGCGCTGGCTGCGTGGTGGCGGTCCGGCCTCGCGGACCGCCTCGGAGAGCAGCGCTGGCGACTCGTGTTGACGGGTAGCCCAACCGTCGCCATCGCTGGACTCGCATGGCTCCTATTCGCGACGGGAGCCGCCGCGAGCGAGTGGTACCTCGTGCCACTCGCTGTCACCGTGTCTGTCGCGCTCGCAGCCGGCTGGGTGCTCACGGCTATGGCTCGAGAGACACACCTCGAGTCGATCATCGACGAGCCAGCCGTTCGCTGGGAGTGGCAACGCGTCGGCGTGGACGTGGCCGCAGTCGGTATCGGTGTCGCGTTCCTCGCGGTCGGTCTCGGACTCTGGACGACGACTGGCAGGACATCAATTATGTTTGTTGTCGTCGCCGTCGCATTCATCCTGCAAGGCCTCAGCCCACTGTTCGTCGCCGGCGACTCTCCATGGGCGTCGACCGCACTATTCTACAATCCCGAGGCGTTCGACCGCTCACATCACGAAATTCAGGCGACTGAGGTGGGCCTCATCCTCGAGCCCATGATGAAACCGTCCTATAAGAAACGGATTCCATGGAGCCAGATCACTGACATTCAACTCACCGAGGATGAACTGCGCCTCAAGCGAGGATGGCGACCCGCAATTCGATGTGACCGAACGGTGATTGACGACGCGGATGACGTGGTTACAACGGTACAGACATCTCTCGAGGAAGAGTGGACACAAGATCGTGAATCGACCGCAGTTCTCGAGTGATTACAGCGACTGGCCGATCTTTTCGCGGCTGACGCGAACGCCGGTTGGCGTGATGATCATCTGATCATCGCCCTTCCGAACGATATCGCCGTCGACCTCTCGAGCGACTTGCCGAAGTTCGTCGACGATGTGCTCGACGGTGCTGTCTTCGGTGCGCAGGCGGGTGATATCGGCGATGACGATATCGCCGTCGTAGACGGCGTCTTTGATGTCGATCGCATCAGCCTGACCGCCGACTTCTGCGATGTGTACTTGCATGGCCGCGTTAGCCGACTCCGCAGCGACGTCGTCGAGGTTCAGTTCGACGTAATCCTCGGCAGTGCGTGACTGGTCGCCGCCGAGAATTTTGCTCATGAGTCCCATTGGCGATACCCACCGCCGCCGCGAGTATAGTTCTTACGTCAGACGCGACCGGTCAATTTCCATACCAGTGTGTGGACCACCCGACTGCCTCGCCGATAGCCGAGGAATTTTGACGCTGCCAGTCGCTCACTGCAACAAATGACCTTCAGCATCTGCGTCCACGAAACCTACGAGACGCCAGACGGAACCGCCCACGAGCGCTTTGGCGTCGCCGTCACCACGCGCTTGCCCGGTGTCGGCACGCTCTGTCCGTTCGTCAGCGAAAACGGCGCAGTCGCAACTCAGAGTCTGGTCAACGTGGACCTTGGCCGGCGCGGCCTCGAGTATATCGATGACGGCCTCGCCGTTGCAGACGCACTCGAGGCCCTGCTCAACGCCGACGACGGCGCACCTGAGCGTCAACTTCACGGTGTCGACGCTGATGGCACGTTCGCCTTTTCTGGTGAGGAGTGCATGGGCTGGTTTGGCCACCGCGAAGAGGACCACTTTACCGTTGCCGGAAATCTGCTCACCGGTGAGGCAGTCATAGACGCGACCGCAGACGCGTACGCGGACGCTGCAGTGCACGAAACAACCGACTCGGCAACTGGCCCAAACGCTGTAACTGACGACACCGAAACGGAGCCACTCGCAAAGCGTCTGATCGACGCGCTTGCGGCCGGCCACGATGAAGGCGGTGACAAACGCGAAGACCTCGCCGTCCAGAGTGCAGCAGTCGTCGTGGCCTCGACTGAAGATCACGACATGACCCCACCGTACAACGATCTGCGCGTCGATGCGACCGAGACGCCGATTGCCGATCTACAAGCAACCTACGACCTCGCGATGGATGGGTATCGAGACACACTCGCTCGGTACGAAGACGCCTACGAAGCAGATTCACTGGCTGAAACCGACGAATAAGTACGCGTGCTGTGCTGGATTCAGGCGCTGAAACACCACTCGCTTTCTGACTCGAGCACTCGAGATTTGGGCCAGCACCCGTCTGTCACCCGATGACGATACACTTTACTTCCCAACAACCCAGGCAGCGATATGAATCGCAACCAGCCGGTCGTCGAGTCGCGTTCTCGACGACTGCTGTTGTATCTCCGCCATAACAGGGGCCGAATCGTCACCGATTGCGCGCTCTTGCTCGTCTGGGTGTTCACGGCGACCGTCGCCTTCGGCTGGCTCGAGCAGCCGACCTGGCTGCTGTACGTCGTCCTCTTTACTGGTGTTGTCATCTACTCGCGAATTACGCCGACCTGGGAACGACCGTACCGCAGTCCGGACTGATCGACGACGGTTGCAGGGTGGCTCTGCTGTGATGTCGGCCGCCACAAACTAATTTACTCGAGAATCTAGTGGCGCTACCAGAGGTTCAAGTGGCGCATCACGGGCAGTCCAACGGCGACGATCCACAGCAACACGCCTGTCCTGACGTGACCGAGGACGAACACTGGCGAACGAGCCGTCTGTGATGCCCCCGCAGCAATAAACCCAAGCGCGACTGCGAGCGATCCACGGTGGATAAACGTCTGCAACGTGAGCGAGGAAACCCCAAGTTGGCTGAGATCCAGAAACATCGCGATCACGAATCCGAGCGCCGCAGCAGTAAACGCAGGCACGGGCTCGAGGTGGCGTGCTGTGAGATACGCCACAATCGGCAACCCACAGATCAGGAGTGGATAGAACACGGCAACGATGAGTTTTGGGTCAGCCTCCGGAAACAGCAGTTCCGTTCGGACTGCGCCAACACGAACGGCCATGACGAGTGCAACGATCGACGCGACGACGACCAGCGACTGGAGCGTCATCTGGACTCCGGCATCGTTCTGCAATCGGGTGAGCGTCCGTTCGCCGTGTTTGACTCGCGTGCGCAACGATCCGATGATTGCGACAGCGAGCAGCGCTGTCAGCAACTCATCGCGCAGTTCGATAACCGACACCCAGCCATCACCGTCGGAACTCAGGTCGTTGCCAATCCACTCTCGAGAGAGGTCGTCGACATACCACTGGTCGAAGAACTCCGATTCGACGTACGACTGGGAGTCCTCGATACTGTGTACTGAATGGCGAAGTTCGAACCAATCCCAGTGCTCCCAGTGCGCCTGCATCGCCGTCCAGTCACCACCGATTGGGTCCGCATACGCCCGAATGTGATGGCGCTCGCCGAGATACGCCCCATCCTTGAGCTGGTAGGACTCATCAACCCAGCGCCCCGGCTCACCCGGTGGCTCCACGTAGGTGTACCGAACGGAGCCATCTGCTGCCCCCCAGGCAATCGAGGACTCGTTCTCGAGGCTCGCCTCATCGTGGGCAATATCGAACTCATCATCATCGAGTTCTTCCCACTCCCCAGCAGACTGCTCTCGTAAGACGTACGCAGTCGCATCTGCGTCGCCATAGACGATCATATTCAGCGCCAGCGTCCGCTCAGCAGTTGTCTGGCCCGCGCTCGTATATGGATACAACTCGGTTCCGTCCTCGAGCGTTGTCGTCTCGAATTCGGCTGCCTGGCCATCAGCACTGAGTTCTGTACCGACCAGTGACCCCGAGACAGTCACTGCCAGTACGGCAAACAACAGCGCAACCGCCGTTCGGGGCCGAATCTCGAGGTGCACGATAGCCGATACAAAAACCGCCAGCGAATAGCTTTTTCCAATCCGGCACAGTCACGTCGTGCGGGCAACAGAAGTCGACGTCTGCCGGGAGAAACCCACAGTCGGAACTGGGTGTGTTCTTGCTACTCGACGACGAGGTCACCGACCTGCGTGCCGACATGATAACTGCAGACGTACGTGACCATCTCCGACTCTGCTGTGAACTCGAGCGAATCGCTGTCTCCTTCCTCGTTGATGCTGTCGGTTGCGAGATCGTCGACGACATCGTCGCTTTCGTCCCAGATCTGAAGGTCGTGTGTCACGCCATCTGCGTTGATCCACTCCATCGTGTACTCACCTCCCTCTTCGAGTATCAGCGTCGGGTTTTCGTCTCCAGCGATTGCGTCAGGCTCGAGGCCCGCCCAGTGGTGCGTATACCCATCGAAGACGATCTCAGTTCCAGCTTCGATTTCGATACCGTTGCTTCCCGCATCGGTGTCGGTACCGTCGTCACCAGTGTCCGCTGCAGTCTCATCATCGTCGTCACCGAGACAGCCCGCGACTACTGCAGTCGCAAGCGATGCGCCCGTGACTACTGCAGTCGCAAGCGATGCGCCCGTGACTTTCAGCACCGTTCGACGAGTGGGAGGTGTATTCGATATCATCACTCGCAGCGACGGTCCATTGTGAGTTGCCAATGTGGACGCGAACTCACCGAGGAGAACGTCCAAGAGCGTTTCTAGAGCTCGCTAATCGGTTTGTTCTCGAGAGAGCGTTCACGCGTGCCAATCACAGCATCCTGGATGTGTACAGCCTACTGTTCGTTCTCGACGTCTTCTGCAGGATAGATTCGGTACGTCCGACCCTGGGGTTCTCGATACAGCAATCCTCGCTTTTCCAGATCGGTGACCGTTTGACTAACCTTGCTCTTTGAAAAATTCGATCGGTCCCTGAGTTCGATCTGGGTAAGACCTGGGGAGTCAAGAACTGGCTCGAGGATGCGTTTCTCATCGTCCGGAAGGAGGTCCAAAATCCGGCGTTTTGCTTCGTTCTTCGTATGTTGTGCTGGCTGGTCACTCGAGAGCTGTTCTGTGCCAGTTGTGTCGTCGACCGGCTCGCTCGCTGTTGGGCCAGCCGTCGCAGAGACAATCCGATCACGAACGCCGACGTACACACCGGCGATTACACTTGCGATGAAGACAGTTCCGAGCAAATACCAGACTGGGTGGGTTCCGTGCATTGCTGTCATTGACGACCCCATATGATCGTCCATCCCCTCGAGGGCGGTCCACTGCTGGTACGCCTACCAAGTGACACCCCCTCCGATAAGGAGCGTCAGCACAATCACAAGTCCAGCAGCGGTATCTGCATGCTTCGGGTTCACGGTCGTTGGGAGACACTTATCGGTGCTCTATGCTACGCGTTACGGTCATGCCCACCGCGTGGGAGTTTTCAAACGAGTCTCGATTCCGGTAGCTGCCACCTCCTCGTGCAAGGAACGATCTCTCGTAGTAAAAACGATTAGAGCGGTTTAGAAACCGTCTCGGACGATCTCTTGGCTGAGTTCACACCCATACCGATAATCTGCGTCTGCTCCTACTCCCATTCGAGGAGAATCAGATGACATCCAACACACTTCGCCTGGTAGTAGCGTTCGCAGTCGTCGTCGCGCTCGTCGGTGCAGTCGGACTCGTGAGTGGCGAGATGCATGCAGACAGCACTGACGACGACGCTGAGAACTCCCAGATGGCCCAAATGGCCGGTCACATGAATGGTGACATGGCCGATCATATGGACGGCAACGCCATGGAGATGATGCAAGACCACATGGGTGACCACGACACGCCGACCATCACGAGGGTGAGGACGGACACTGCTGACATCGCGGTTTGGCCCATTTCCCCCCTGTTTTCGCGTTATCCGTTAGCGGTGAGTTTGAGCGTCTGTCGCCGTCAGATATCGGTGTAGACCGACGGATCACTACCGTCCTCGAGTCCGTAGACGGTCCACGTCTCTGTTTTTTCGCCACCCATTCCTGGTGAGCCGGCAGGCATCCCTGGAAGGGCGATTCCGTTGATAGCCGGTTCGTCGTCGAACAGTGTTTCGATACCCTCGACTGGCATGTGACCTTCGACGACGTACTCGTCGAGCACTACCGTGTGACAACTTCGCAGGTCGCGTTCGATTCCGTGTTCCTGTTTGACCGCGTCGAGTTCGTCTGTAACAGTAACGTCTAACTCCGACTCAAGGTGATCCTGCAGGTAGTCTGCGTAGACATCACAGCAGTCACAACTCGGACCCTGATACTGCGTTGCACTCGCTACCGGAAGCGTCTGGTCCTGTTCCCAGTCGCCGGTTCCGTCACCGAGACACCCGGCAACCGAGATTCCGAGTGCAGTTGTCCCTGCTGCCAGAAGCGCCAGTCTCGAGGAGAGAGTCATGTATAGTCCGAAATCGTATCGGGTGTCGATATTGTTGTACTGGTAATTCTGAGTCGTCGGGAATCTGTAACTCGTTTTGTCGGGCAGTATTAGAGATGTGATTCTGGCGCCTGTCTGAACAACTGCCTCGAGTCGTCACTTTCGAAGTAGTAGATTGACTCGTCGTATACGGTACAGTAGTCTGCATCCTTCACAGTTAGTTCAGCCCCCGTAACTGGGTCTTCTACCGTGCGGTCTTCAGGTGCCCCTTTGCGTCCTTGAACGACCAGCCAGACAAACCCGAGCCCGACGAAGATGAAGATGACGTTCATGATCGTGATCGGATCGACTCCGAACACCGTGATTCCGGCCCCAGGATCCGCGAGGGCGACATCCGGAATCAGATCAAGCACGGCAAACAGATAGTAGACAATGAATCCGGCCGTTGCCATCGAGATGTACAGGATGAGGGTCAAGCGATTCCCGATTCTCGAGCCGAATATTTGGCGGTAAATGTGGATGAGCTGCGGAACGATGAGATCCGCGTAAATATACGCAATAACGCCCGCAAACAGGAATCCTGACCCCCACAACACTGCCGCGAGAGGAATGTTCCCCATCGACCCGACGAACGCGACGAGCGATACGAGCGGTCCAACTGCACTGCTGTACAGCACTCCCGTGACGCCCTCGCCACCGGCCCCGAAGAGGGCATTCCACGCCCAATTGGGAATCACTGTTGCAGCAAATCCAGCAATGAAGAATCCGGCAAGGAGCGGGTTGCCGAGCATCTTCACGTCTCTACGCGTCTGATTGGCCGCTTCGACCCAGCCGTTCCAGGACGTGATTTTCTTCCGCCACGACGTCGTATGGGCGTCTGGATTCTGTTCGAACAGCGATTGACACTGGTCCGAACAGAAGTGGACACCCTCGTTCTTGTATTCGACAGAAATCGCGTTCTCTCGGTTCATCCGCATCTTACAGACGGGATCAGTGACGACGGGTTGTTCCTCTCTCACGAGCCGGTCTCGGACAGCTGCTGCTTCGTCGTACGGAATCAGGTAGTGAGTGAGGATCACCGCGGCGACGATCATAATCGGGGCACCGACCGCCTGCGCGAGTGCGAACTGCCAGCCGAGAAGCGCCCAGATGAGAAATGTGAGGGCGATAACGAAGTTCGTTGATGCAATCAGGAACGCGACGGACGGGATGATGTGCGCGCCTTTCTTGAAGAGCGTCTTCGTCGCGGCGATATCGCCGAACGAACAGGACGTCGAGGCGAACCCGAAGGCCGAGGCGTAGAAGACCGACCGCGGACTCGCGTCGCCCATGTACTGGACCATTCCCTCCTTGGAGACGAACGCCTGAATTGCCCCCGAGAGCATGAACCCAAACAGCAGCGCCCACAGCGACTGCCAGAGAAAGTACCCCGTCGTCCAGAGCGCATCACCGACGAACGAGAGGATGGACCAAATCATACGGACGAGTCACTCCAGCGGGAGTCAGTTTCTCTCCGCGTATTTCTGTGAGCGGACCATCTGTCGACTTCGACCGCTCTGCTCGGTACTGGGTTCATTACACGAATTTCGTCCCCGTTGGCGAGGCACTTTCCTCCGTCAGTGTTGATGGATTCCGTTTCGGTTGTCATAGGTCTCTGAGTGGCTGAAATGGCGGGATGGGAGAACTTAGAGTTCGAGCTTCCCAAGCCGCGCCGAGTTCGTGATGACGGAGACGCTCGAGGTGATCATCGCGGCGACCGCAATGACCGGGTGGAGCAGTCCGAAGAACGCGATCGGGATGGCGACCGCGTTGTAGATGAACGCCCAGAAGAGGTTCTGCTTGATCTTCGCGAAGATCCGTTCGGAGAGGGTAAAGGCGTCTACGAGCGCGTCGAGCTGTCCGCGGACGAGGCTGACGTCGCTGGATTGGATCGCGATGTCGGTTCCCGTCCCGATGGCGATGCCGACGTTGGCCTGCTTGAGCGCCGGCGCGTCGTTGATGCCGTCACCGACCATCCCAACGTTGTACCCCTCGTCTTGCAACTGCGCGACCTGTTCGATTTTGTCTTGGGGCAGCACGCTGGCCATCACCCGGTCGGGATCGATGTCGACCTGTCCCGCGATTGCACGGGCCGTTCGCTCGTTGTCACCCGTGATCATCCACGTCTCGACACCACGTTCGTGCAGTTCCGAGATTGCCTTCACAGAGCCTTCTTTGATCGTATCTGCGGTGCTAACCAGTCCAACCGGTTCGCCCTCGAGGCCGACGATCACCGTCGTCTTTCCGTCCTGCTCGAGGTCGCGCAGTTGGTCGGTGATTCGCGTCGGGAGCGTGACCTCGAGTTCGTCTTCGAAGAACCGGGGGTTGCCGACGGCGACCTCGCGACCGTCGACGGTTGCCTGAATTCCCTTGCCGGGAACGCTCTCGAACGCGTCTGGGTCCGAGAGTTCGATTCCCGACTCCTCGGCGTATTCGATGACCGCCTCGCCGATTGGGTGTTCGCTCCCACGTTCGGCGGACGCGGCGAGTCTGACGAGTTCGTCCTCGTCGAGTTCACTACTCGAGGCAACCGCAGCGTCGTCACCGGGGTCGTCGGTTGCAGTCCCACCGTCAGTAGCGCGCTGCCGACCGGCATCGACGACCACGTCAGTAACCGAGTGGTCGCCTTCGGTGATGGTCCCCGTCTTGTCGAGGACGACGACGTCGAGGTCTTTCATCGTCTGAATGGCCTCGCCGTCACGGAACAGGATGCCATTTTCGGCGGCCTTGCCCGTCCCGGCCATGAGCGCCGTCGGCGTTGCCAACCCGAGTGCACAGGGACACGAGATCACGAGGACGGCGACGGCTGCGAAGATGCCCAGCGTGAGCGGATCGAGTGCGAGGTCTACCCACGGGAGGTACGGTGCACCGACGCTGGCGACGGCCTCCATCGGGCCCGGCGTGAGCCACCACAGCAGGAAGGATAGTCCCGCGAGGGCGAGTACCGTCGGGACGAAGTAGTTCGTGATGCGGTCGGTGAGCGCCTGAATCGGCACCGTCGTCCCCTGGGCCTCCTCGACGAGTTCGACGACCTCCGAGAGGAAGGTGTCGTCGCCCACCTTGGTCGCCTCGACTCTGAGCAACCCGGCGTTATTGACCGTCGACCCAATCACGTCGTCTCCTTCTTCTTTAGTTACGGGATCAGACTCGCCCGTGACCATCGACTCGTCGACGTTGCTTCGTCCGTCGACCACCACGCCGTCGACGGGAATCTTCTCGCCCGGTCGGACGACCATCACGTCGCCAACGTCGACTTCCTCGACGGGAACCTCGACCTCTTTGCCGTTCCGGAGGACCCGCGCCGTCTCCGCTTGCATCGACATTAGCCCCTCGATGGCCGAACTCGCACGACCCTTTGCGCGGTGCTCGAGGTAGGTGCCGACGTTGTGTGAGGCCATAATCATCGCGCCGACGCCGGCGTAGTTCTCCATCGGCGTCACGAAGACCATCACGCCGGTCGCCCACGCGACGAGCGTCCCGACCGAGATCAGGGCGTGCATGTTGAACACGCCGTTTTTGAGTCCTCGGTACGCCGCCGAGTGCGTTCGGAGCCCGTAGTAGAAGACGACGGGTGTTGCGAAGATGAGCATGAGGACGTCGATCTGAAACCCGCTCAACGTGTCCAGCGGCGTCCACATGAAGACCATCAACAGGACAATGGGTGACGTGACGATCCACGCACGAATCCCCAGCCGACGAAGGTTCTGTAGCTCGTCTTCGTCTTCCATCTCGTGGCCATCGTCGAGGAGTTCTTCCCGGACGCCGTAGCCAGCGTCCTCGACGGCTGCGACGAGTTCGTCCGTGCGTACGTCCGGGTCGTGCTGGACGTCCGCACGCTCCGTCGCAAAGTTAACCGACGCTTCCTCGACGCCGTCGACATCCTCGAGACTGGTTGCAATTGTCGAGGCACACGTCGTACACGACATGCCCGAGAGGGACAGGTCAGTTCGTTCTAGGTTTTGGTGATCGTGTGGCATGGTGACTCCACCTCGTGGTATCCTACGGGCTACAGTTTGAAGCGAATTGTCGTTACAAATACTCGAATCGAGAGGGGCACAAATTTTCAAATCGAAAGTCGGAGAACGGCAGTCACTCGGCCCCTTCCTGAATCGATTCGTAGCGCCGTTCGTACATTTGCTTACAGGAACTGCAACAGAACACTGTAATCTCGCCGTCGAAACGAGCAGTCTCGCCGTCACTCGTCACGGTATTGTCACAGACTGCACAGGAGAGGCTGAAATCAGCCGGATTTATTCCAGTGTTCCACTCGTAGTGAGCGAGCGGCTTGATATCGTACGACACCAGGTCAGCAACGTCGATTGCCTCCCGGAACCACGAATGAACGTCCTGATTCGGCGCATTCACGTGCGCAACGATACTCCCATCCAGTTGCTGGAAACTGTGCTCAGTTTCCTCGAGAGTAGAGATGTGTTCGAACACCCGTTCGACGGCTTTCGGATCGACTTCCAGATGCAACAGCACCGGCACGTGATTCTGGAGTTTTCGCCGATCGACATCGAGCGTGAAGTGCTGTATAATCTCGAGTTCCTGTAGCCGAGCAACCCGATCAGAGACTGCTGGCGGTGTCAAACCGACATGTTCAGCAATCTCGCTATACGGTCGCCGCGCATCCTCGAGTAACAACCGGAGTATCTCGAGATCGGTTTCATCTGGACTCCGCATAGACACATCTACCACAGCCATTGATTTAACCGTACCCGTGGATTCGCTTCATATTCGAAAGTATAGAGGGCCAGTCGCTGAATGTTTGAAACAGAAGTTGGAGTCCCAGACGGGGGTACTAGCACAACATGGCACGAAGATCAGTGTCACCGGGGAGAGTTGTGCAGGGTGCAAACAGACCGTCGAAGAGGCACTTCATGCACTCGAGGGTGTGACTCGAGTCAGTGCTGACCACGAGGCAGCGGCCGTCGAAAGGAGCATCGACGGGGACGTTCCAGATGAAAAGCAACAGAGTACCCTCGAGGATTCAGAGGGCGAAATTGAGGGCTAACGAGTCGTCTACAATGTCGTCAGGGTTCGTTCATTGGCCGACAGCATCACTTTACAGAAGATGTTGAACGTCACTGCGTTACTCACGCAATCAGACAGATGCGCTCGGTCCGGTAGACGTCAAGCGTGTCACCGAACATCGGCTCAGAACCGTGCAGTTTCTGGATGGGCCCTGACGGATTCGAACCATCGACCACTCGGTATCCCACACAACCGAACTCTGCCGGTCGCGTTATGAGCCGAGCGCTCTAACCAGACTGAGCTAAGGGCCCGCTATCCCGAGAAAAACGTGGCCGGAAGTTAACCCTTACTCTTAGTCGCCGCCTCGAGCAGTCACCTTCTACACCAAGTACGTGCATGCGATTCGGCGACGGGCCTATGTATCAGGCGACCGAACAGCCGCTAATGGCGGATCGGCGTCGGCTCGAGCGATTCCTGCGGTCGACACTGCAGGAAGCAGGAGAGCAGTACGAGCAACTGCGCGGTTCGACGGATAGCCAACTCGAGGAGGCACGTGCGGCCTACGAAGTGGCGAAAAACGCGCGGGGGTTGCCGTCAGACGAGGAGGGACGGGCAAAGATTGTTTGTCGGCGCTATGCAGAACAGCGAGCGGCGATGCTCGACGATCAGTATCGTCCCGCGTGTTATGAGGCAGGCCATCCGGACTGTGAGGGGTGTGCAGAGGACGTACAGTCCGGCCGCATTGAAACGTGGTGACCGCGCGGGTGCGGTAGTTAACTGCCGTTTGACGTCTCGTCTAGTTCTGTGTCTGGATCTGTTCCTGAGCGACCGGTATCATTCACAGTCTCCTCAGCAGCGGGCCAGACGGCCCAGCCGATGATGGCGGCAACGATGAGAAGGCCGAGGATGACAGACTCGAGTGGCGTCAACTCAATATTAAACCACGCAAGGACCGTCCGGAGTTCGACGAGGAACGGGACGGTAAACGCGAGGACGACGAGCAGCCCGCCCTTCGAGATGCGCATTACGCGACCACCTCTGCAAGGGTCGAGGTAACCGCGAGTGCGGTCGACTGCACGGCATCGCTCGCGCTTGCAGCGAGAGTAGACGCCTGGTGCTCGAGCGCTCCAGCGATGAGTGGGATGGAGTCGAGACTCATCGGGAAGGGTGTGATGTCGGGGCCGAAGAGACCGCCGCGGTCGATGATGCTCAGGAGAGGGAACGTGTACGCGAAGATCACGAGCACGATGGCAATCGCGGTCCAGAGTTTGAGGTTGTCGAGGACGAGCGGTGCGTCTTCGGGGCCCGAAAGTGTCTCGGCGTAGCTGTTCGCTGGGAGTGTGTCGCTGCGGTCGTTCAGCGCCGTGCCAATGACGATGGCGAAGAAGAGGACGAGCGAGAGCGTCAAGAGTGCGCCGCCGAGTGCGATCTGGGCGTCGAGTTCGGCGACACTACCGACGCCGGCCTCGAACTCGAAGCCGTCGTACTGCGGTTCAGCGGTTCGGCGGGGAATACCGAGCAGTCCGCCGCGGTGCATCGCGTTAGACATGAACGTCATGCCGATGAACCAGAGGACGACCTGACCGAGTGCGACAGAGCGACTCCAGAGCGCCTTGCCGGTCACCTGCGGGAGGAACCAGTAGGTAACGGCCATGAACGTCAACGCGACGGCGGTGCCGACGGTGAGATGGAAGTGACCGACGACCCAGAAGGTGTTGTGCACGAGATAGTTGATGTTCATCCCGGCGTTGATCATGCCGGAGAAACCGGCGGCGGCGAACATCAGGCCAGCAAGCGCCATGCCGGTGAAGACAGGGTCACGCCACGGAAGGGCTTTGAGCCAGCCGAAGTATCCCTCACCGCCGCGCTGGCGAGCGCCGTGTTCCATGCTCGCGACAACGGTGAACGCAGTGAGGAAGCTGGGCAACAGGAGGAACATCGTGTTCGTCATCGCGATGAACTTGAATCCTTCTGCGATGCCAGGGTCGAGATACTGATGGTGAATCCCCGTCGGCACAGAGAGGATCAAGAACAGGACGAACACGACCCGTGCCAGTGGGTCACTGAACAGCTTCCCGCCCGATACTTTTGGCAGCAGAACGTACCACATCATGTACGCCGGCATCAGCCAGAAGTAGACGACGGGATGGCCGAAGAACCAGAATAGCGTTCTGGTGAGCAATGGATTAACTGAGTCAACCAGGCCAAGCGACCACGGCAGTAAGAACAGCAAGATTGCCGCAGCGACACCGAGCGTCGCAATGTACCACATCAACATCGTGGTCAACACCATAAACGTCGGCAGCGGGATCCGCTCGTCTGGGTTCTCCTGCTTCCAGGCCCACCACGAGCGGAACCAATCAGCGCCGGCGAGCCACGTTCCGACGACGAACAGCACCAATCCGAGGTAAAACAGCGGATGGGCCTGCAGTGGCGCATAGAACGTAAAGAGCACGTCGGCGCTCATGTCGATCGAGTCGGTAAAGCCGGACAGGATTGCAATACCGGTTAGCGTGATCCCGATCGCCATCAACAAATACCAAGCCCAAGTGAATCGGATATCTTCGACCTCCCGATCGAGACTGGTCGTCACCGCCCAGGTGAAAATCCCGACAAGGAAGAAGATGGTAAAGGAAATGACGAGGAAGACACCGTGGGCGGTCAGAACGGTATAGTATGTGTCCGACTCGATGAACCGAAGAACGTCCGTCCGGTGTAGTGTCTGGATGATGCCGAACACGCCACCGAGCGCGAGCGCGAAGAACGAGCTATAAAACGCTGCCCGGATCACCTTCGCTTCGGCAGGGAACGAGTCAATGTAGGCGTTTCGCGACTCACTCATCGTCATCACCTCCGTCTGCGTCCTCGTCGTCCGCGTCAGCGGAATCAGCTGCGTCCTCGTCGTCCGCAGCGTCGTCATCGTCCGCTGAGTCGTCGACCACGGTCACCGTTCCACTCTCTTCGTAGTCGTCAACGGTCACCGTCCAGTCGGTATCGTCCGCCTCGAGCAGCGATTCCTCGAGCGTGAACGTCGTCTCTGTGGTGTCTTCGCCGTCGACGGTCACGTCTTCTGTGAACGTCTCGTCGCCAGCCTCGAGTGTGACGGTTGTCTCGAGGGTGTCGTGCATCCGGTTCTCGAGGGCGACATCGATAGTCGCGTCCTCGCCGGCGTCGACTTCATTGGGAGCGTCGACGGACAGCTCAGTAAGGTCGAAGTCGTCTTCGGGGACGACGTGCAGTTGCCCTTCCATGTTGTGGTGGTCTGGACCACAGTACTCGTTACAGACGACGCCATACTCCTGTGGATCGTCGAATTCGACGGTCATTTCGGCGACCTCGCCGGGGATGGCCATCGTATTGATGTTGGTGCCGGCGACGCTGAAGCTGTGAATAACGTCGCGTGAGGTCACGTAAAAGGTTACTTCACTGTCTTCGGGGACTTCAATCGTCTCAGGCTGGAAAGTAAACATCTGTGCGATGACATAGGCTTCGTACTCGTTCTCACCGACCTGTTCGACTCGCGGTTCACCAAATCGTTCGTCTTCATTGAGTGCGTCGGGTTCGACAGTCGGTTCCTGATCGCCGACCATCGTGATTCCAAGACCAACCGAGCCGTACGTGATCGTCGCGATGAAGCCGACGATCAACAACATGGCTGCAGCCAACCACAGTTTCTCGTAGGAATGGATATTCATGCGATCCCCACCACCGCCACGATAGCACCGACGACCGTCGGATCATTGCCGAGGAACTCCACGAAGTACATGAAGAACCACAGAATCACCAGAATCAAGAAGTACAACCCGATCAACGCGAGCGTACCGATCGGATCGTACTCGTCGTGACCGATTTCTCGTCTTTGCTCCGACTCTGCTGTCCGCTGGGTCATACGGCCGATTTAGAGAACAGGTATGATAATCACTACATCGATTCCAGACCCGTAGGAACGGGGGTACTTATTTATGTACTGTCCTTCCTAAACGGCCCGTATGCAACTCGAGGCGCTTTCCGATCTCTCGCCGCGGCGGACGCTACCCATCGGGCTGCTTGCGCTCATACCGCTTACGTGGTACGCACTTGCTAGTTCAGTCCCTGCCGGGGTTGTCTCCGCGATCAACGTCGGGATTATTCTCACGTGTCTCTACATCGCGTTCGGGCCAGTTTCAGGCACCCATCACGATCACGACAGCGAATCCGACTCGAGCGGTTCGTCGTCGTAACTGCGAGATGGAGGTTCCAGACCGCAATCTGTCATCCGAATCCGAACACAACCCGGGGAGCGACGCTGAGAATCAGTCGGCAAGCACGTCCGATTCGGCAGCCGACGATGACTGTACGCTCTGTTCGCTCCCAACGCCCGCCGATCCGATCACCGGTGATGGCACGGGCTCGTTTTGCTGTCAGGGCTGTCTCGAGGTCTACCGAACACTCGAGCGTGCCGACAGCGAGGTCAGCGCTGAGGCCGTCCGTGACCGACTCGAGGGCGAACCCGTGGCCGAGTCCGGTTCCAGTCTGGACGAACTCGAAGGCGAGGACGCCTTTCTCACAGTCGATGGCATGCACTGTTCGACCTGCGAGGCCTTCCTCGAGACGCGCGCCGCCGGCACCGACGGCGTCGAAGGTGCAGCGGCGAGTTACGCGACAGACACCCTGCGGGTGGTGTACGATCCAGACGAACTCACGGAAGACAACCTCCCTGGAATCGTCTCAGGGTATGGCTACAAGGCGCGCTCTCGAGGCGAGGGGCGCGAAGAAGAACCGCGCGATGCCGCGCTGATAAAGTTCCTGATCGGCGGCGGGCTGTTCGGGATGATGGTGATGGTGTGGTACGGCGTCTTTCTGTACCCGACGTATTTCGGCTACGAGCCACTGGCTGAATTCGGCAGCTACGACGGCTATTACCTGGTCGTCAACATCTGGCTCATGACCTCGTTCGTCCTGTTTTACACGGGCTGGCCCATTCTCCGGGGCGCGTACGTCAGCCTCCGGGCTGGAATGCCGAACATGGACCTGCTCGTTGCACTCGCTGCACTCGGCGCGTACGCCTACAGCACGCTCGCGATGGGGCTTGGCCGAACCGATCTCTACTTCGATGTCTCGGTCGCGGTCGTCCTCGTGGTAACCGCAGGAAACTACTACGAGGGGCGGATCAAACGCCGTGCGGCCGGTCTGTTATCCGATCTCACCGACGCACAGGTCGATGAGGCCCGCCTCGAGTCGGGTGAAACCGTCTCACTTTCGACTGTGGACCCCGGTGATCGACTCCTTGTCCGGCCGGGCGAGCGCGTCCCCCTTGACGGCGAGGTTTGTGAGGGGCACGCTGCCGTCGACGAGTCACTGGTCACCGGCGAATCCTTGCCCGTCGAAAAGGCACCCGGCGACGCGGTCCGGGGCGGTACCGTCGTCACCGACGCGCCGCTCGTCGTCGAGGTTGGGCCGGATGCCGAAAGCACCCACGACCGACTCGTCTCACTGCTCTGGGCGATCCAGAGCGCCCGGCCGGGCGTCCAGCGCCTCGCTGACAAACTCGCGACAATCTTCGTCCCGCTCGTCGTCGTGCTTGCAACCCTCACGACGGCCGTATTGCTCGCAACCGGCTCGAGTGTGTCGGCGGCGTTTCTCGTTGGCCTCACGGTTATAATCGTCTCCTGTCCCTGTGCACTCGGGCTTGCAACGCCGCTTGCAATCGCCTCAGGCATCCAATCAGCAGCATCACGCGGCATCGTCGTCGCCGCGGAGACGCTGTTCGAGGACGCCCCAGACGTCGACATCGTCGTGCTCGATAAGACCGGGACGCTCACTGAAGGCGCGATGTCCGTTGACGGCGTGTACATCATCGGCTCGGACACCATCGACGACCGCGACCTCCTCCACCGCGGCGCAGCCGTCGAATCCCTCTCCGGACACCCGATCGGCAACGCCATCGTCGCAGCCGCACGTGACGCCGGGATCGATGACCTCGAGGGCAGTGTCAGCGTCGATGGGTTCAAGCGCCACGCCCGCGGCGTCAGCGGGCACGTCGACGGCGAGCGAGTCGTCGTTGGCCACCCGTCACTCTGTCGCGAGTACAACCAGTCGATTTCGCCTGCACTCGAGTCACAAATTGCGGCTGTGCGGGACGATGGCGACGTGCCAGTCGTCGTCGGCTGGGATGGACGCGCCCGCGGTGTGATCGTCGTCGGCGACACGCCCCGCGAGCGTTGGCATGAAGCGCTCGAGACGCTCGCCGAGGGCCGGGAACTCATCGTGCTCACGGGCGATGAAGGCGCGGCAGCGGATCAGTTCCGCGACGTGGCGGGCGTCGACGAGGTCTTTGCAGGCGTGCCCCCGGAAGCGAAGGCCGAAACGGTTCGACGGCTGCGCACTCGCGGCACCGTCGCGATGGTCGGTGACGGCAGCAACGACGCACCGGCGCTTGCGGCCGCTGACGTGGGCATTGCACTCGCCAGCGGGACCGAACTCGCGACTGACGCCGCAGACGCCGTTATCGTCGGCGACGACCTCGAGTCGGTCGCAGCGACGTTCGACCTGGCAGCGGGTACCAACCGACGGATTCGCCAGAACCTCGGCTGGGCGTTCGTCTACAACGCGATTGCGATTCCGCTGGCGATCACGGGGCTACTGAACCCGCTGTTTGCCGCGGCCGCGATGGCACTCAGCAGTGTGCTCGTCGTGCTCAACTCCGCGCGCTCGATCTGAGAGAGAGAGTGCTGTCGGCCTCCCGTCACAGAAATGCAAGGAGGAAGCCCACGACTTCAGTCGTGGGAGGAATCCGACAAGGCTCGAACAATCCACGAACGATAGCAGTCGGACTCCCCAACGTGGGTCATAGAATTTATAAAGAATTAATTCAATATGTGAAATACGGATGGAGGACGTGATTCGCACCGTCAAAGTCAAACTCGATGTCCCTACAGAGCGGTGTGACGACCTCCATCAGACCAAAGACCAGTTCCTCCACTGTGCCAATACGACGGCAGACTGGGCGTGGAGATACCCACACGACTACTGTATAACCTCGAAACAGAGTGCTGAGAACGCCCTCTACGACAGACTTCGTAGTGAGACGGAGTTGACCGCGAATCTCGTGCAGAAAGGGATTCGACGCGCTATAGAGGCTACAAAAAGCGGTGTCGCTCGACTCAAGGACGGCGACAAGACGAGTCAACCGCACTTCGACACGTGGAGCGTTGTCTATGACAAACGAAGCGCAACGTTCCACCGCGATCACGTCTCTCTGTCCACGGTGAACGGCCGTGTCGAGTGCGACTACGTGATTCCAACCAAACCAGAGGGAACACCAATTGGTGAGTATCTGCTGAACGAGGACTACGAGTTCCGTATGTCCACATTGCAGTACGACCGTTCCACAGAGTCGTTCTATCTCCATGCACGGATGCGCCGACTCGAACGTGATGACCGAGAGCAGTCCACAGCGTCTTCTGATACCAAGCACAGAACAGTCCTTGGCGTTGACCTAAACGTGGACGGTTCGCTCGCCGTGACTTCGACAGGCGTGTTCATCGGAAACGCTGACGAGATGAATCATCGACGCCGAGCGTTCGAGAAGACTCGCGGGTCACTGCAACAGACTGGGATGCGGTCGGCACACCTGTCGATTCAATCGATGAAAGACCGCGAACACCGCTGGATGCAAGACGAACTCCATCGCGCTTCGAACCAGATTCTCGAAGAAGCCCGTGACCACGACTGCACGCACGTTGCGTTCGAGAACCTGACCGGAATTCGTGACCGGATGGCGGGTGCAAAACGCTTCCATGCATGGGCGTTCCGGCGCTTGTATCACTACGTCGAATACAAAGCTGAGATGTTCGGCATCGAGACGGAACAGGTGAGTCCGGCGTACACGAGTCAGCGGTGTTCGTCGTGCGGGTTTACCCACGAGTCTAATCGGCAGTCAAAACACCAGTTCGTGTGTCAGAAGTGCGAGTACGAACTGAACGCAGATTATAATGCGAGCAAAAACATTGCTCGCAAACTTCTCAAAAAACTCCACTCGAGGCAGAAGTCTTCGAGTGGAGGCGCACCCTGTCAGTGTGCGCTAACGTCAGGGACGCTGAACCTGAATGGCGATTACACAGCCTCCGTCAATTCGACGGCAGAAGGGGAGTCCACTGACAAGCCCACGACTTCAGTCGTGGGTTACTGACATGCGCGAACGGGAAGGTTCTTGGTTGTCGTCGCTCATGTCGCGCCTGACAGCTATGTCGAGTCTTGCCGTCACCGAGTCGACGATTATGATCGCGCTGACCGTCGTGAAAACGCTCGTACTGATCGTTGGCAGCGTAATCACGTACTTCGCGTACCGGGCCTACCAGCGCACGCGCCAGCGCCCGCTTGGCTATCTCGCGATCGGATTTGGACTCGTCACACTCGGTCTCGTACTCGCAGGAATCTCGACAGAATCACTCAACGTTACGCTCGAGATGGGAATTCTCCTCGAAAGTCTCCTCGTGTTGGCTGGCTTTGTCGTGATCGCATACTCGTTGTATGCGAAGTAAGCTCGAGATCTTCTGCGTTCCACACGCCTATGGGGATGGCACGCGGAAGCGTAGGCATGGGCTACGAAACTGCTGCAAAGACCGATCCAGATTCAGTCGTTCCCGCCGAAGCAGGTGGAATGTGGTTTCTGAAAGACGAACTCAAGGCCGAGTCAGTCGGCTTCACCCTCCTCGAACTCGAACCTGGCACGGAGGGAATGGAACACGACGAAACGGAAACCGGCCAGGAAGAGATTTACTACGTCCTCGAGGGCGAAATCGATGTGGCACTGACAGACGCAGACGAGACGGTGACACTCGAGGCCGAAGAGGCGATTCGACTCGACCCGGCAGAGACGCGCCAACTCGTCAATTCGGGGACTGACACGGCGAAACTTGTCCTCGTCGGTGGCCCGCTGTAGGAACACAGGTCCACTGGACTGGGAAGCGATCATATTCGGGACTGCGGCTTTTGGTGTGTGTCCGGAAGAGTCGTATGGGACGAGTGACGGCTGTGTATGACTGACAGTCCGCTGGTTCCAGGTGATTACAATGGCACATACGACACTCGATATTGATCCGGCGGATTCACTTGGTGACCTCGTCGCTTCGAACCCGGCCTCGAGCCGCGTGTTCGACGACCTCGGCATCGACTACTGCTGTGGTGGCGACCGGTCGCTCGCGACAGCCTGCGAGGCCGGCGGCTACGACCTCGAGACGGTCCGTGGTCGGATTGTGGCCGTACAGTCAGACGGCGAAATCGAACACGAATGGGAGACGCTGACGCAACTGGCGAATCTGATCGTCTGGGAGCATCATCGCTATTTGCGAACCGAACTCGAGCCGCTCAGAGATCTTGTCGAGAAAGTCGCGGGCGTCCACGGTGATCGTGAACCAGCGCTTCGAACCGTCGAAACCGAGTTTGCCGCGTTAGCTGACGAGTTGGACAGCCATATCGCCGACGAGGAACACCGCGCGTTTCCACTCATCAAGAAACTGGATGATGGCGTTGCACTAACGAACGAGGAACGAAAGACACTCCGAGACGAACTCGAGCAGTTCGAGGCCGACCACGACGAGACGGGCGACCGACTCGAGCGACTACACACCCTCACTGACGGCTACGAGATTCCGGACGATGCCTGTACGAGCTATCGGGCGATGCTCGAGCGCCTCGCTGCCCTCGAGCGTAATACCCACATGCACGTCCATCGGGAGAATAACGTGTTGTTCCCGCGTGCAGAGGCGCTGCTTGACGCCGATGGGAGTGAGTAACCCACAGACATAGTCTCGTTTCAGTGACTGTTACTGGGTGCTTTTTCTTGCTACTCGGTGTAGCCGAGGTGCTATGAGTAACCAGTCAGACACGGAAACGAACAGGCAAATCGGGACGACAAACTGGATACTCGGTGGTGCAATCGGCGGCATCGTCGGATCACTCACGTTTGGGTTCGTATTATGGGCAGTCAACCCGACTATCATCACCGAGACGATACCAGCACTCTACGGAATCGATCCGATAGGAACCGCTGGCTGGATCTTTCACATCGCCCACGGGCTCGTTCTCGGCCTTCTCTTTGGCTTTCTTGTCTCTCGAGAGTTCATACGGGGGACGCTGATGACCCATGCGGATGCCGACTTCCTTGACTCGATGGGTGTCAGCACGCGACTCACACTCGCCGGTTTTGTCTACGGACTTGCCATCTGGGCGTTACTGCCGTTGGTCCCTACCTGGCTCGCCATTGGCGGACTCGACACAGCTGGCTTCCCGTTCTTTGCGTTCGAAAGTCTCGTTGGCCACGCACTGTACGGCCTGTTTCTGGGCTGGTTGTTCTCACTGGTTGTCGAGACGAGCGCCGCCGATACGGCCACGTCACCATTCGACGACACCGAGACAGCACCCTCGAGACGCGAGAGTGAACAAAACGAATCCTGAACAGACGCTGATCGAGCGCCCTATCAGCGTGGATCTTCCGGTTCGACACCAAAGAAGTCCTGTACCCGATCAACGATGACACCGTGGAACCAGACGAGCAACGCAACGGCAACAACGATGATTACCGCCTCGAGCAGTGTCGACATCAATCCGAGCGCGACGATCAAAGTCGTTGCACAGGCGGCCGGGTGGTTCGTGTTCGACCAGAGCATGCCGACCGTCGTCAACACCATCGCCACGATGCCACTCAAGACGAGTCGGGCGACGTCAGTCGAGAAGCGCTCGCCCTGATCGAAGGCGTCGACGACCACGAGTCCATCAGCGAGGACCAGATACGCGATCAATCCACAGAGAGCCGCAACAGCGTGGCCACCGATGACGTGATACGCGCCCTCTGCACGCGGATTGTCGCCGGTCGCGAGCAGATACGCCGACGGTCCCAGACTCGGAAAGAGAAACGGCTGTCCGGATGCCCAGGCGAGTCCGCCGAGCAAGACGAAGTGCAGGGTCACGTTCGTTCCAGCACTCAAGTCATCACGAAGATTGATCTGCTCGCTGGACGTCGGCTGCAGCGCCTCTCGAAGGCCCATCAACTGAGCGGTATCATGAGGACCGAAATAAGTAATTGGCCGTCACCTGCTTTGAGTGCGACAGTCACGTGCGTATCTCCGCTCGAGTGAACTCGTTGGTGGCGCTCGTGCGGGCGAGGCCGCCCCACCCTCACCGTAGCTAGTGAGTCAGCTTACTCCTGGTTTTCACCGGCACTCACGTCGAACGGCCCGCTATCAGGATCTTTCTGTGGAACCATTGGACCGATCGACGTCGTTCGCCGCGTCACGGTTGCTGTCCGCAGGATGTACGACACCAACAGCGCAAGCGGTGAGGCAACGACGGCGATGAGCGCGCTGATAATATAGGGCAGATACACCGCATGGACTGTCGGCCCGGCGAAATCGGCATAGATGAACCCAATCGTCATCGCCGAGAGAATCGCCGGCACACCACAGTAGATCGTCAACTGAGAGAATCGCGTTAGCTCGCGCTGAAGATACGTCGTCTTGAAGTGCTCGCGAGCAGTGATGAACAACTCGATCAACGAGATCAACTCCTCGAGTGCCTCACTGGCTTCTTCAGATAACGACTCGTCGTAGCGCCCCTGAATATGGCGTGCAGCATACAGCTGCCAGGCACCATTGTACGCAACCGCCGCCGAAACGGCCTCGAACGTCCCGAATTTCGTCTGCTCGAGCGTGTTGTTGATCTGCTCGGAGCTTTGTTCGACCCGGTCAGTAAACTGATGGATAATCTCGCCACCATCGCTTTCGGCGTCGACAGCATCAGCGAGTGTCGTGGCGCGGTCGTTAATGGCCTCGACGATGAGTTCAAAAAAGCGAGTTGGCGAAGCTGGACTCGCGGGCACCTGTGCAAGCGCCGAGAGGTCACTCCGGAACTCCATGACGCCCGTCAGTTGCTCGCGAGCCGTATCTGCTGTGACGAACTCCTGTGACAGAATCAGTTGATTGATCGAGACGACGAGCGTCACCAGCGAAAACGTCCCGGCAATCATCCCGCCAGCCAAGCGCGTGACCGAATCGTCGTTGACGAACGCGATGATGCCGAGTTCGTTCAACAGCAAAAAGAGCACGAAAATGGCAAGTGAAATGATAGTCGCGACGTAGAGTCGACTGCCTTTGACAAGAAACCACTCTCGCACCCGTACAAACACGTTCGTCTGATGCCCAATTTCGGAGCCATGAGACTCGAGCGACTCGTCACTATCCGACGATGCCATAGTGTCAATCCAACGCACTCGACAATAAGGCCACGCGTTGCACACTGAAGCGAAACGCAAGCGAGCGCCCGACACAGCCACACTCGTTCAGGTTCAGGGTGTACACTAACAGGCCTTCACGGCGACGCTCTTTCTATGAGCAGTAGTGAACAGCCGACTCGAGTACGGAGGGTCACTGTATGACTGACCAGCGGACGCCCACGGAACAAACACACGCTGAACAGCGACCGTACAAACGGCGATCAGTACTGGTCGGGTTAGGAACGGCGACAACCGCCGCACTTGCAGGGTGTCTCGAGGGAGACGGCGTCTCACTCGATGGCGATCCTCACTACGAAGACGGTGACGTCGGTGAGATTGATGGCGAACCCCGCACGGCAGAACAGATGAGCGCCGCAGAAGCCGTCGCCGAACAGGAGACACACGAAGGCGTCACGCGCGTCGACGCACTCGGACTCACCGACCACGAGTTCGTCTTCGAAGACGACTATCTCGGATCAACTATCCAAGGAACAGTTGAAAACGATGGCACAAGCCGCATCGAACTCGTCGAAGTCCGCGTTCGGGTCTACAACGACAACAGCGATCAGATTGGCCGATACCTCGCGAGTACCGGCGACCTCTCCGGAGAGGCAACCTGGGAGTTTCAGGTCGTCTTGCTCGAGTCACCCGACGATATCGCTGACTACGATATCACGGTCGTTGGAACGCCGACGTGATGGGGCGTCCAACAGCCCGCCTCAGTTGCTCTCTTCGTCTTTGAGTTCCGCGAGTTCGGCTTCGACTTCCGAGTCGTCAACCTCCTCTTCGAGGTCTTCGAGTTCGCTCTCGTCGATGTCGCCAGCGGGCTCTGGCTCAGGTGCAACATCCTCATCGACTGACTCGACATCAGCCTCCGCAGCGGCGTCTGTGCTCGGTTCGGGCTCTGTCTCCGCACCGACATCCGATTTGAGCGTCTCGAGTTCGGCTTCGACGCCGCTGCCGGTTGAGAGCTCCTCGAGTTCGCGGTCGATGTTATCCTTATCGGACATGACGTCGTCGAACGCGCCAGTTTCTTGGAGTTCGTCGAGTGCTGCGGCGCGAGCCTCCATATCCTCGGTCTGCTCTTCAGCGCGTTCGATGGCTCTGCCAACGTCCTCGAACTCCTCGCCCGTCGCGGTCATGGCCTCCGAAACCGTCGAACTCGCATCGGCAGCCTCATAACGGGCTTTCATCGTTTCTTTCTTCGTGCGGAACTCCTCGATACGAGCCTGCAGTTCGTCTTTTTGCTCGATCAAGCTGTCCTGTTGGTTCTGAAGCTCCGCAATCTGGCGATCGAGGTCCTCGATCTGGTTCATCTTCGTCTTCTTTTTCTCGAGTGCTCGCCGTGCCAGATCTTCGCGGTCCTGTTGAACCGCCGTGCGAGCCTGCTCGTTGTGTTTCTCGACGTTATCCTCGAGACGGCGTTTTTGCATCTCGAGGCGCTTTTTCTGCGTCGTCAGATCGGCGATACCGCGTTTGACCTCCTGGAGTTGGTCGCGCATCTGCTCGTAGGAATAATCGAGCGTTTCGGTCGGGTCCTCAGCCCGGTTAAGGATGGAGTTGATCTTCGACCGGATGACGTAGGAGGTCCGAGAGAGGATGCCCATACTCCTACCTATCGCTCGTCACCCTTAAAAACATCACATCAGCGACAGACAGAGAAGTACCCAGCGGCCGATAATATCTGTATTCTTGTACCAGAAACGGGAATCTGACTGCGCAAATCGTTCTTCGCGCTTTGTGACGGCTGCCTGCGAGGCTTTTGAGTACCATGGGCGCGTACGCCCGCACATGAGCAACGTGCTCGTTCCCGGTGGACGCGACGTTCGAGGGACGCTCACTGATCCCGACGACGCAACGGCACTCGTCGTTGCCTGTCCGCCCCATCCCCAGCAGCGAGGGTCGCGCAGCGACTCGCGGTTGGTCGCCGTCAGCGATGCGCTCGCCGAGGCCGGTATTGCCAGTCTCAGGTTCGATTACGGCCCGTGGGACGACGGCTACGGCGAATGTACTGACGTACAGAACGCGCTCCACTGGGCGAGCGAGCGATACGACCGCGTCGGACTCTTTGGCTACAGTTTCGGCGCAACACTCGCTATTCTTGCCGCCGCGAGTACCGACTACACCCTCGAGGCTGTCTCCGCACTGGCACCGACCGACAAACTCGCTGCCGACCTCGACGCCCGCGAGGCGCTGACGACACTCGAGTGTCCGATTCAAGTGGTCTACGGCGAACGCGATACGACGGTGAACTGGGAACCGATCGTCTCCCACCTCCGCGAGCGAACACCCACAACGGACGCTGAAACAGCCACAGTAGACCTCGTTCCGATCGCAGGCGACCACTTTTTCGTCTCCCAGGAGTCCACAGTTGCGACCGCGGTGAGTGAGTTTTTCGCCTCGAGAGTCGGTGCTCGCTGACTCCGTTGTCAGTCGAGTGCATGCTGGCACCACGGCTAACTGGTTCGACAGTGAACCACTGGTCATGAATCTACTCAAGGACAAGGTTGCAGTGATCACCGGTGCAGGATCTGGAATTGGACGAGCAACGGCGACGACGTTCGCTGACCACGGGGCGGCCGTCGTCGTAGCCGATATCGACGTCGATGGCGGCGAAGCGACCGTCGAAACGATCACCGAAGCGGGCGGCGAGGCCACGTTCGTCGAAACGGACGTCTCAGACCCCGACAACGCGAAGGCGATGATCGAAACCGCCCTCGAGGAGTACGGCGGACTGGACGTCCTCTACAACAACGCGGCTATCGAGGGGCCAGTCGCCCGACTCGAGGAGTACGACAACGCATCCTTCGAGCAGGTGATCGACGTGAATCTAAAAGGCGTCTGGTACGGGATGAAGTACGGCATCGAGGCGATGCTGGCCGATGGCGGCGGTTCGATTATCAGTGCCTCCTCGATTGGTGGCGAAGTCGCCGTCCCGCAGTACAGCGGCTACGGCGCGGCGAAAGCAGCAGTTAGCCATCTCACGAAGTACGCAGCACTCGAGTACGCCGAGGATGGTATCCGCGCGAACGCCGTCGCGCCGGGAATCGTTCGCACGGAAATGATCGAGCGGACCATCGAGGAACACCCCGAAATGGAAGACCAGTTCCACGAAACTGAGCCGATGCCGGGTCTCGCTGACCCCGAAGAAATCGCCAACGCCGTGGTCTTTCTCGCCTCGGATCTCTCCTCACGCGTGACCGGTACGACGCTTCCCGTCGAAGGCGGCTATCTCGCCCAGTAACTGCCCATCAGCGTCAGTCGCGGCCAATCAAATTAGACCGATTTTCGCATCTCGACGTGCGGGATGCCAGCCTCTTCGAACTCCTCGCCGTGACGGTCGTATCCAAGCAGGTCATAAAACGGCGCTGCTCGAGTCTGGGAGTGGAGTTTCAGCGAGTCGAGGCCGCGTTCTCGAGCCCGGGTTTCGACTTTCTCCATGAGCGCTCGACCCACACCGTCTTCGCGGTGGGACTCGAGGACGGCAACGCGTTCGACTTTGCCGATTCCGGGGTCAGACTCTCGCAATCGCGCGGCACCGATTGGCTCGCCAGTCGCATCCTCGCTGTCGCCGTCATAGGCAACGAAATGATCCGCACTCGCATCGGGCTCGTCGTGTACGTCGTACTCGAGGTTCTCGTCAACGCCCTGCTCCTCGACGAACACCGTCTGTCGAACGTCGAACGCATCCGCTCGCGTGACTGCCTCGTCGACACCCATGATGCGTACGTCAGTCATTGTACGCCCGTAGCCGTCCGCTCGTGGTGAGTGTTATCGTTTCGTCGTAAGGAGGCGCAACGCTAGCTATCACTCGACCCCACACCAGCCAAATAATTAATAATATCTTAGTTAGTTTTATTAGTATTTAGTAATCTCTACTCTAGAGATGTTAGAGAGAACAAGCGGCAATGATGAATCGTCGCTCGGAGACTCCGCAGGATCATGGATCGCTGGCACACGGGTGTTTATTGGCCTGCTATTGCTGTATGAAGTGTTCGCGGGCGGCTGGTGGAAACTCGGCACGCTCGCATCGGGTCCGAACGAGGACTGGATCGGCGCGAACGCCGGCGGCGACATCACGCGCGTCTCCGAACGAGTCATCGAGGATGGCGTCTACAGTTGGTACGCGACGCTCCTCGAGACGGTCGTTATTCCCTATGCAGCCGAATGGAGCTACATTGCAACCGTTGCGCAGTTGCTCACTGCACTTGCGCTGATCGTCGGCCTCTGGACGCGCCCAGCAGCCCTCTGTGGACTGCTGTACTTCCTGCCCGTGTTTCACTTCGGGACGATCCGAACATCACCGCTGTTTACCGTCCCGATTGTCTTTGTCTTCGTCGCAAACGCGGGCCGCTACTACGGACTCGACGCAATCCTCGAGTCTCGAACGGATGCGATCGGCCGACTCACTCGCGTTCTCAATCACCCACTCCCGATTGCAAAACGCTGGTACCCAGGACTCGCAGCAGGGTTGAGTCTGGTATCCGTCTACTACCTGCTCTCGATGCCGGCTGTCGAGGCCTCCCGCGTCGAGTTCATCGGCCTCGAGATGATGATTTTCACCGCGCTCACTGCGGGCGGACTGATTGCGGTCTGGCGTGGCGGAACGCCGACGTTGGTCGCAGCCGACGCGCTCCGAATCTTCGTTGGCTACCGATTCCTGCAAGAAATCTTCGTCCGAACGGACCCTGGGCTGCCCGGCTGGGCGTCAGTCGAGACACAGACAGTCGAGTTCCAAGCAAATGCAGCGACGCACCTCTCTCCAGTCGGGCTACTCATTGAGAGTCTCGTCCTTCCCGCCATGAGCGCCTGGGTGGTGGTGTTTGCCGTGATACAGACCGCGACAGGCCTCGCGCTGATTGTCGGCTGGCGAACGCGCACAATGGGGCTGCTTGCAATCGGCTACCTCCTCCTCTTGACCGCACTCGGATTCGTCCGGCTCGGTCCCCTGCTGCTTGCGAGTCTCGTCGTTGCGACCGCACTCGGCGGTCGGTACGCAAGTCTCGATGCCATCGCCGGACGGGAATCGACGCTTTCGCTGCCGACCTCGTCGATCCCACAAGCAACCCTCGCACCCGCAACGCTCGTGTTGGGTGTCTGTCTCATCGGGGCGAGCCTCGTCGTGATCGACCCCAGCGCCGATCCCGACCCAACCGGACTCGAGACCCTCATCATGCTCGGATTCATCGCGATTGCGGGCCTGGTTGGCGTCCTCGAGCGGACACGAAACGACCCGCCACACACCACCCCGCGGACTGGCGACACTGATTCGATCAGCGACTGATCGAATCGAGCCAGCACACTCGAGCGTGTGGTAGCCGGTAACTCACCAGTACCAAGCAGTAGAGAAAATGAGACGCTGGCGATACCTGCCAGCGGAGACGAGAAAGCGTCAGACCGCTTTGCGGCCTGACTGTCCGAGAGACTCTCTACGAGAGTTTCTCGATGTTTTCGACGACTTCGTCAGCGAACTCGCTCGTGGCGAGTTTCTCGGCGTCCTCGAGTTGGCGCTCTAAGTCGTACGTGACCTTGCCCGAGGAGATCGTCTCCTCGACGGCGTCGCGCACGAGGTCTGCGGCGTCGTTCCAGCCCATGTACTCGAGCATCATGCGGCCCGAGAGGATCATCGCGGTCGGGTTGACCTTGTCCTGGCCCTCGTACTTTGGTGCGGAGCCGTGGACGGGTTCGGCGAGCATGCGGCCTTCGCCGAAGTTGCCACCGGGGGCGATGCCGAGGCCACCGATCTGTGCGCCGGCGGCGTCGGACATGTAGTCGCCGTTCAGGTTCATGGTGGCGATGACGTCGTAGTTGTCCGTTCGGGTCAGGAGCTGCTGGAGCATGTTGTCCGCGATGCGGTCGTTGACAACGAGCGTGTCGTCGTCGACTTCGCCGTCTTGTTCCTCCCAGAGGGTGTCCTCGGTGATGACCTCGTCACCGTACTCCTCTTCGGCGACCTCGTAGCCCCAGTCACGGAACTGGCCTTCGGTGAACTTCATGATGTTACCCTTGTGGACGAGGGTAACGGAGTCACGGTCGTTCTCGAGGGCGTAGTCGATGGCTTCGCGGACGAGGCGTTTCGTTCCGAACTCCGTGATCGGCTTGACGCCGATGCCGACGGGGCCGTCGTGGATGACGTCGTCTGCGCCCATTTCCTCCTCGACGAACTCCTTGACCTGCTGGACCTCGTCGGTGCCGGCTTCCCACTCGATGCCGGCGTAGACGTCTTCCGTGTTCTCACGGAAGGTGACCATGTCCATCTGCTCCGGCTCTTTCACGGGGGATGGAACGCCCTCGAGGTGGTACGTTGGGCGGACGTTCGCGTAGAGATCGAGCAGTTTGCGCAGACCGACGTTCAGCGATCGGAAGCCAGCGCCGACGGGCGTCGTCAGCGGACCCTTGATCGCGACGCGGTGTTCCTTGATTGCCTCGACAGTCTCCTCTGGAAGGTTCTCGTCGTACTTCTCGCGAGCGGACTCGCCCGCGTAGACACGCATCCAGTTGATCTCGCGACCGGTCGCCTCAGCAGCAGCCTCGAGCACCTGCTGTGCGGCTGGGCCGACGTCGCTCCCGACACCGTCACCGTAGATAATCGGGATGATCGGGTTGTCCGGGACCTCGAGTTCAGTCTCGGACCCCTCTTTCAGCGTGATCTTTGCTCCCGCGTCAGGGACCTCGATCTTGTCGTAGCTCATTTCGTCTATACGGTGCCTCGAGAGGGGTAAAAGAGCTACTGTTTCCATCGCAGCCCGGAAAAAGTTGCACGAGAATGAGTTTAGGGAACAGACCAATTGAGAGAGTATACAGTCCTGAGAACCCGACTGTCCCCTTTTTTGGGGTGAAAGGGTCTGTCGACATTCGTCGAATTGGAGCGCTCGATGGATGAAAACCGAAACTCCGTTTTTGTAATTGAGTGAATCCCGGACTGGCTGCTGTTCATCGATGAAAAAGCCCACCGGAACATCGGCAGATATGCTCACAATCCGTTGTCGTCAGGACGGTGTCTCGAGTCGTATCGGGGCTCGTTCCAGTACCGGACGATCTGTCCCAATCCGATTGCGATCAGCCCAACACCGATGCTGGCGAGGGCGAACCAGCCCGCTACCCCGCTCCAGGAACGCACAATAGCGAGCCAAAGTACCGACATGAAAGTGATACCGATGACGACGAGGAGCGTACCGACATCGACGTGATCACGCCGCTGTGTAAGCACCAGCCGACCAGCGGCGAGAAGGGACATGATGGCACAAAATAGCGCGAGGAGACTGGCCGGTGTCATCGTCGCCATGGGTTGATGACCCGGCATCGTAAGTGTAGGGGTTTTGGCCCCACTGAGGAGACAAGAGCTGACGGCGAATCGCTTACTCGAGGGCGTCAGCAACGAGTTCGATCGGTGTCGGTGGCTTCTTTCCTCCTGGCTGGTGCTCGAGTTGGGTGCGACAGGACGCGCCGGGTGCGACGACGCGGTCGCCGTCGCTGTCGTCGATCTGTTCGTACAGTATCGCCGCGATTGCATCGCTCATCGAGGCGTGTTCGGCCTCGTAGCCGAAACTGCCGGCCATGCCACAGCAGCCCGAATCGAGCGGGTCGACGCCGTAGCCCGCACGACGGAGGACGCCAACAGCGTGGTGATCTTTCGCGGTTGCCTTCTGATGGCAGTGGCCGTGGTAGGTGAGTCGCTCTGCAGACTCGTCGAACGAAATCTCATTGTCCAGTCGGAACGTATCGATGTACTCGCAGATTCCATACGTGCCGCCCGCGAGCGTCTCCGTCGCCTCGTCTCCGAGCAAATCGAGGTAGTCTGACTGGAACATGACGGCATCCGACGGCTCGATAACGACCACATCCCAGCCCTCGGCGACCCGCGGTGCGAGTGCTTCGACGTTGTCAATCGCCGTCGATCTGGCCTGCTCGAGAAAGCCCTTCGAGAACGCCGGCCGGCCCGTATCGCCGAGTTCGTCCGGGACAGCGACGTGGATGCCTGCGGCCTCGAGTACGCGAACGGCGGCTTTGCCGGCGGCGGGATTGCTGTAGTTCGTGTAGGTGTCAGGGTAGACGATGGCCTTTCGAGTCGCCTCGTCCTCAGCGACGGCAGCGCCGCCGCGCGCTCGCGGTGTCACCGCTCGCGTTTCCGAGACGGCTTCGCCGTCTCGCTGTTCGAACCAGTCACAGAATGTCGTCTCGCTAAACGTCGGTAACGGCCGGTCAGAAGCGATGCCGATGGTCTTCTCGAGTAGCGTGCGCGCGCCGGGAAGTTTCGGCCCGACGTTCGACAGCGGAGCGAGCCGTGAGCCAATCTTCGAGAGTGTTTCGACGTTTGCAAAAAGCCGATCACGGAGTGTCGCGCCGTTTCGCTCATGGTACTCGTGGGTGACTTCGGCTTTGAGCTTCGCCATGTCGACCTCGCTTGGACAGTCGATTGCACAGCCCTTGCAGCCGATACACAGGCCCATGACCTCCTCGACGAACTCGTCGGAGAACGCCTCGCCGGGTGGTAAGTCACCGCTCATCGCCTGCCGGAGGGCGTTCGCCCGGCCGCGGGTCGCCGTGATCTCTTCACGGCTGGCCCGGTAGGTCGGACACATCACGCCGCCTGTAGTCGATTGCTCGCCGCGACAGCCCCCACAGCCGTGACAGAGTTCGACCATGCCCTGCATGCCGTTGTCGTTTTGCCACTCGAGTTTGGGCTCAAATCCGGCCTCGAACTCGTAGTCGGGGTCGAATCGCAGATGTTCGCGCAGATCGGTCGGGTTCTCCTCGCGGAAGACGACCTGGCCGGGATTGAGGAGCCAGTCGGGATCGAACGCCGTCTTGAGATCCTGAAACGTCTTCCACAATCGCTCGCCGTAGAGTTTGCGATTCCACTGGGTTCGCGCTCGGCCATCGCCGTGCTCGCCCGACACCGACCCGCCCAGATCGACGACGAGATCCGTCACGTCGTCTGCGATTCCATGCAGTTGCTCGAGGCCAATCTCGGTCTTCGTGCTGATTAGCGGGCGGATGTGGAGGACACCGGGTCCTGCGTGTGCGTAGAAGGCGGCGTACGTATCGTGAACCTCGAGGATTGACTCAAAACGCTCGACGAACTCCGGTAGCTGTGCGGGCGGAATCGCAGTGTCCTCGATGAACGAAATGTGTTTTTCGTCGGTCGTCCGCGAGAGCAAGATTGGGAGACCGGACTTACGAAGCTTCCAGAGCTTGGCGCGTTCGGCTTCGTCGTAGGCCTCGAGCGCATCGATTGCGAGCGTCTCGGAATCCGGCTGGGGAGCGTCGGCGGCAGGCTCGCCTGCGCCCGTCACGTCGGGACAGCGATCCGCGAGCAAGCCAGCGACCTGCTCGCGGCCGTGGTCGGCGTCGTCAGCGTAGAACTCGACGAGCAAGACGGCGTTCGTGCCGTCGGGCAACATCCCAGTGACGGGGCCGAACTCGGCGGTTCCGCGCGCGAGGTCGATCAATACGTCATCGAGCACTTCGACCGCCGCAGGGTCGTGTTCGAGAATTGGCTCGACGTCCGCCATCGCTTCGTGGAGGTCGCTGTAGCAAAGCAGCGAGACGGCCTTCGTTTCGGGCACCGACTCGAGCGAGACGGTCGCTTCGGTGACGATTGCGAGCGTCCCCTCGCTGCCGGCTAACAGCCGCGCGAGATTGACTGTGCCCGCTTCGCTAGTGTCCTCGTCGCCGGGGAGGTCGTTGCCCCGTGCTTCCGCGACGAGTCTGTCGAGGTTGTACCCCGAAACGTTTCGCTTGAGATCGGGATAGGCCTCCTCGATGACCTCGCTCTCCTCGTCGAGAATGCGGTCGACTTCGGCGTAGATCCGGCCCTCGAGATCGCCCTCGGCGTCGGCTCTCTCAGCGATTTCCTCGAGTGTGACTTCGCCAAACTCCGTGACGGTGCCGTCGGCGAGAACGACTTCGGCTGACTCTATGTAGGCGTCCGTTTTGCCGTACTTCAGCGAGTGTGAGCCGGTCGAGTTGTTCCCGATTGCGCCGCCAATTGCGCTTTTGTCGCCCCAGGCAGGATCGGGTGCGAACTTCAGGTCGTGGGGCGCAAGCGCCTCGTTGAGCGTCCCGAGGATCGTTCCCGGCTGGACCGTTGCCGTCCGGCCATCGGGATCGATCTCGAGGAGGTCGTTCATATGACGCGTGAAATCGAGGACGACGGCGTGGTTGACCGTCTGGCCCGCGAGACTCGTCCCGCCACCTCGCGGGAGCACGGGAATGCCACGGTTCGAACAGTACTCGAGGACGGCGGCGACATCGGCCGTCGATTCGGGGAACGCAACGGCGATTGGCGTCAGCTCGTAGGCGCTTGCATCTGTTGCATACAGTTGACGAGAGTACGAATCAGCCCGGACTGCACAGTCTGTTACGCGTTCGAGATCTGCGACAAGTGCCGGGCGGTCGACGTCCTCGCTTTGATAGTCGTAGTTCGCACGTCGATCAGCGGCCGGGTCGACGCGTGGCTCGAGCGACATACACCTCACTTCTAGCCGAATGGTGTTAAAGCGTCGGCGTTCGCGGGAAAAACCGGCGACCGTCTGGGGGGCAGTCGCCGTGATTCCAGTGGCGACCGAGTCCGTTCGGTCTGATAGTGTGCCTCTGGGACCGCCGTCCGCTGGAACGGACGGTACACATAGTATCGGTGAGACGGTCACAAACCGCACGCCTAACTAGTTGGGTAATCAGTAGCAGCGACAGCGACTGGCTCTGAGTCGTCAGCGGATGCAAACGGTCCACATCTGCCGTATCGAATTCCTTAATGCCGGACCGTTCAACGCACACAGAACAGGCAGTGAGTCAGGAGTTGCAAAGCGACAACACGGGCGACGATGGCGACGACGAGTCGCCGCTCAAGGAGACGACAGAGAGCGACGCTGGCGCGGCAGGTGTGGAATCAGTTCCGGCAGACGAACGAGAGGCGTTGCTCACAATCGCGCATGGCGCGGTCGTCACGTCCGGTGGAATCTCAGTCCAACGGGGGCTGACCACCGCGACGGAGTTCGTCCTCACGCGTGCGCTCGGTCCGGTCGCGTACGGCGTCTACGCACTTGCATGGCGGATCGCACAGATTCTGGTTCGACTCGTCACGTTTGGCAGCGTCCCGGCGCTCCAGCGATACGTTCCTGACGCGGGCGACGACCGCGCCCGCCAGTCACGAGTCGTGGGAATCGCCTATGCGACCACGGCCGGCGTCGGGTTGGCGATGGCAGTCGGTATCTGGATACTTGCACCGTGGATCAACAACGCCACCGTCGACCAGCCAGCGTTTCCGACGACGATGCGGCTGTTCGGCGTTCTTATCGTTCCAATTGGATTTGTGATGATCGCCGCAGGCGTCTTTCGCGCAGTTGGCTCCGCTCGAGGCGAAGTCCTGTTCAACAAACTCCTCCGGCCGGCCGTTCGGCTGGTCGGTGCACTCGCAGCGCTTGCGGTCGGGTACTCTGTCGTCGGCGTCGCCGGTGCAATACTTGGATTCATGTTCGCACTTGCTGTGGTCGGCATTCCGGTGACGATTCGAGCGACCGAGATCCGGCCGGTGCTTCGACGGACGCCAGGAGAACTGCGCCAGTTCTATAACTACGCGGGCCCCGTCGCGATGAGCAGTTTCGGGAAGATTTTTCAAAACCGCATCGACGTGTTGCTCGTCGGAGCGCTGTTGACGGCCGTAGCAACTGGTATCTACAACGTCGTCCTCGTACTGGTCGCGATTGCGTGGATCCCGCTGCAGGCGTTCAACCAGCTCTTGCCCCCGGTCGCCTCGAGCCTCTACTCGAACGGACAGATCGACACGCTGAATGCGATCTACACATCAGTGACACGATTGATCCTCACGACAGTACTCCCGATTCTCGCCGTTCTCGCGGTGTTTGGCGCGGACCTCCTCGCACTGTTTGGCCCAACGTACGCCGCAGGCTACGTGCCACTCGTCGTCTACCTTGGCGGCGTCTTCGTCGGCAGCGCCGTTGGCGCAACTGGCTGGTTGCTGATGATGACTGACCACCAATACGCGCGGATGATACTCGACTGGCTGCTCGCCGTCTCGAATGTCGTCTTAACCTACGTGTTCATCCTTGAGTTCGGACTCGTCGGCGCAGCGCTTGGCACATCACTCGCCATTGCCGCCCAGAACGCAATACAGGTCGTCTTACTCGAGCGCTTCGAGGGGCTGTGGCCGTTTGATGCGACGTTTTTCCGACCGCTCGCAGCCGGGCTTGTCATGATCGGAGTGCTCGTCCTCATCCGAACGGCTCTCAGTGGCCCACTCGCAATCGCGGTCGGCGCTATCGTCGGGCTCTGTGCCTATATCGGGACATTGCGCGTTCTCGGCGTCGACCCACGGGACCGCCTCGTCGTTCGCGAACTCTACAGTCAATACCGTGCTGACATCGTTGCGAGTCGCTCCTCGTGACCGCACCGACCACAATCCCTATACTCGTCGTTGTGGACCACGACATATGCTCGATTTCGTCACGCTCGAGGCCGACCTCGACGAGGAAGAGCGCCTCATTCGGGACACAGCCCGCGAGTTCGTCGCTGACCGCGTGAAACCCGACATCGGCGAGCACTTCGAGAACGGAACGTTCCCAACTGACCTTATCCCATTGATGGGCAAACTCGGCTTTTACGCGCCCAATCTCGAGGGCTATGGCTCGCCGAACGTCTCCGAAACGGCCTACGGGCTTCTGATGCAAGAACTCGAGGCGGGCGACTCGGGGCTGCGCTCGATGGCCTCGGTTCAGGGCGCACTCGTGATGTACCCCATCCACGCCTACGGCAGCGAGGCACAGAAAGAAGAATGGCTCCCGAAACTGGGGGAGGGCGAGGCCGTTGGCTGTTTCGGACTGACCGAGCCCGAACACGGCTCCGATCCAGCAAGCATGGAGACAACCGCTGAAGCGGATGGTGACGGCTACGTCCTCAACGGCTCGAAAACCTGGATCACGAATTCGCCAATCGCCGACGTTGCACTCGTCTGGGCACGCGACACCTCGAGCAAAGACGCCCCCGTCCGCGGCTTTCTCGTCGAAACCGATCGCGATGGCGTGACGACGAACAAACTCGAGGAGAAGCTCTCGATGCGGGCGTCGATCACCGGCGAAATCGGATTGAACAACGTCTCTGTTCCGGAATCAAACGTCCTTCCTGATGTCTCCGGGATGAAAGGGCCACTGTCGTGTCTCACGCAGGCGCGCTACGGCATCGCCTGGGGAGCCGTTGGCGCGGCTCGGGACTGTTTCGAGACGGCTCGAGCGTATGCACTCGAGCGCGAGCAGTTCGGCGGCCCGATCGCTCGCTTTCAGCTGCAACAAGAAAAGCTCGCAGAGATGGCGACACAGATCACGCTCGCCCAACTGCTCGCCTACCGCCTCGCAACCCTCAAAGAACGCGGTGACCTGCGGCCACAGCATGTCTCGATGGCCAAACGCAACAACGTTCGAATGGCCCGCGAGCAATCGCGCGTCGCCCGCGAGATGCTCGGCGGCAACGGCATTACGACGGACTACTCGCCAATGCGCCACCTTGCAAATATGGAGACCGTCTACACCTACGAGGGCACCCACGATATCCACACGCTCGTTCTCGGCGACGAATTGACCGGCATTCAGGCCTACGAGTGAGGCAGCTGCGGTGCCGGTAGGTGCCTGCAAGAAGTCCGCAGTCGGGCCAGAACTGCGTTAGATACTCGAGATACGTTCGTGACCGTCGTCAATCGCGCTTGCGTCTTCGGGGAGCAAGGCGACGACGAGGAAGTCAGTGTACTCTCGGAAGTACTCGACCAGATCTGCGATCCGGTCCGAATCGACTGCCTCGAGCGAGTCAAGCAGCATAAACGGCACTTCCTCGTACACTTCGTGGACGAGATAGCCCGCCAGCGCGAAGATCAGGCCAGTCACTTCGCGTTCACTCTCACTCAGATGGTTGATCGTATCCTCGTAGGTGCTTCCATCAGCCGTGCTGCGGACGATATGCAGATCGAACGTCGTTCGCTCGACCTTCCGACGCCCTTCACGGACCGTTTGCCCGATCCGTTCGATCCAAATTCGCTCGATGTTTTCGTACTCGAGAACCTCGAGAACGGCGTCCATGTGCTCGTTGAACGACTCGACGGCCTCGCGCTCGATCCGATCGATCCGAGTGCGCAGTTCCTCGAGTTCGTCGCGGATCTCTTCGCGACGGGCTTCGAGGTCGTCCTGTTCCTCGAGTGCGGCCTCGATATCTTCGATCTCCTCCGTCGTCGTCTCAAGGTCGCGCTCTAAGCGCCCAAGCGAGAACTCGAGTTCGTTGGCGCGGCGATTGAGATCGAGCAGACTCTCTTCATCATCGTCGTCGTCCGCGTCCGGTTCGGCCTCGGCTTCGAGTTCTGCGGCTTCATCCTCGAGCGTATCGATCTCTGCTTCGAGGTCCTCGCGGTCGCCCGTCAACTCCTCGAGACGGGACTCCCGGCGTTCGATTTCGTTCGTGATGTCGGCCAGTCGGTCCTCGAGGCGTTCGTACTGGCGTTTGGTCTGATCGATCTCGCGGCGCTCATCTCGCAGTGATTCGATGCGCTCGTCGAGATCATCGCGTTCGCTCAGTTTCTCCTCTTGGAGCGAGCGCAGTCGGTCGATCGTCTCCTCGATTTCGGTTCGCTGGACCTCGCTGCCACAGGTCCAACACTGGACGGTTTCCTCGTCGGCGAGCAACTGATCCGTGACCCCACCGTCGGCGCTCGAGTCGGCTTCTTCACCGGCGAGCAGGGCTCTGATCTCGGGATGGGAGCCCTCGAGCATCTCCTCGTTGAACTGGACGATGCTCTGGAGTTGGCTCACGACGCTGTCGATTGACTGCGAGCGCTGCTGGAGGCGGTCGATTTCGTCGTCGACGGCCTCTCGGTTCAGTGAGTCCGTCTCCGGGAGCTCTTCGCGCTCTTCTTCGAGGTCCTCGCGTTCGTTTCGAAGTGCAGCAAGGCTCTCGCGTTCGGTCTCGAGGTCGAAGCGAACGTCCTCGAGTTCGGAGCGCTGTTCGCGTAGTTCGGTGAGCTTTTCCTCGAGTTCAGCGGAGGCGTCGTCGCCATCTTGCTCGCTGGCTTCTGCTTCGGCTTCCTCGATTGCCGTTTTGACCTCCTCGAGTTCGTCGCGTTTGTCCTCGATCTGGTCCTTGATGTCGTTTCGCTGGCGCTCGAGTTCGGGAAGGTCGCCTTTGAGTGACTCGAGGCGGTCGAGTTCGTTCGCCAGTTGGTCCTTCTCTGCCGTGAGCCGAGAGATTTCGGCCTCGATTTCGTCGGTATCGACCGGCCGAAGGATGATTTCACGGAGGTCAGCGCCGGTCGTTACCGCTCGCCGGGCGGGATTCGACTCGAGCAAAAACGCGAACAGTTCAGCGAGTTCTGGATCCTCGAGATAGGGGTCGCCCTCGGTGACGATGGAATTTCCGGCACGCCGAAGCGTGCGCGTGTAGGTCTCATCGTCGAGTTCGAGTTCGACCTCGCCCTCGTCGGCATCTGCCTTGAGCGAGGCTGATTCACCGCCAAGCCCGGCCATAAACGCCTGTAGAAGGGACGTTCGGTTCGTCGCATTCCGACCAGCGAGAACGGTGATCCCGTCGTCGAGTTCGACTGTCGTTTCATCGATCCCGCCAATATTCCGGGCCCATAATTGCGCCTCTCGGGTAACGGTCTCCTGCGTAGCCATTGTTAAGTAATTTCTTATGCGAGTGATAAACCTTTGGTGGTTCAGACGCTTGTTTTCTCACAGCTTCGCTCTCGAGGGTGGATTCGGTGCTTTCAGCCTCGATCAGCACAGAGCAGAATGCAGCCACAGTGACACTCACCAGTTGTGTTCGGTTTGCTGCGTCCTTTTAAATACGAAGACGCGGCCAACGGTGGCATGGACGACCACAGCCAGTCCACACGACGAAGCGTTCTGTATACGATCAGTGTTGCTGGAGTTGCCGGATTGTCAGTCGCCGGAACTGCAAGCGCCAGCGATGCTCCAGCAGCCGCCGAATCGACTGCAACCGAGTACGTCGCCGTCGTCGACCGAATCGTCGATGGTGAACACGTCGTCCTCTTGCTCGAGTACGAGGGCGAACTGGTCGACCAACTCGTCGTCTCCGTTGACGAGTTCGAGAGCGTTGCAGAGAGCGACATCCTGCTCGTCTCCATCGCAGACGACGAACTGCTCGAGTACGAGCATGTTCCCGAGCGGCCGGATCAAGCGAACGGTTGCTGAGACTCGGTTTCAACTGTCCCGCACCGGTTTCGCTACTCGTCCCGGAGTAACGCCACACTCGCCAGTTTGTCGCCAGCGAGAACCGTTGCCTCCTGGGTTAGCGTATAGAGGACGCCATCCCGATCCGTCACCGCCTCGTGAAGCGGTTCGTACGTCGCCGGATCGTACACCGTCCCAATCGGCGTCCCGCTGGGAAGTTCCTGTCCCAACTCGAGGCCGGGATTGGCACGAAACAGTCCGGATGCCGTCGCAGACACCTGTCCCAGGTGGTTCCGGGCGAGAATCTGATCTCGCTCGGGCACCTCACCGGGTAACATTCCGAGATGGCGAAGCACGTCGAACAAGCCGTCAACACCGCCTTCGACGACGTCCTCGAGAATCTGCTTATTGTACGCGAGTTCGGGCGTAATTGATGGAATTCCCTCTTCGGAGGCCGCAACGCGGAGTTTGCCGGCGAAATTGCGCTGGTGCCACTCCTCGTCGGCGTCGTCATTGGCCTCCTCAGAGAGCAGGAGTTCGGTTCCGAACGCTTCCGCAAGGCCTCGAGACCGCGTATCACCCTCTCGGAAGACGACGTGTGGCCACATGTCGGGACTGCCCGTATGCAGATCCACGAGCGCGTCTGCCTGCGAAATTTCCTCCCAGAGGCGTGCTGCCATCCGTTCGTGAAGCGTCCCTTCGTCGTTGCCGGGCCAGACGCGGTTCATGTTCGGATTGACGCTATCGAAGCGCTCGGGTGCCGTGTAGGTCACCCGGTCGAACGTCAGCGGATTCGCCACCGGCACTGCGATGATCGTTCCGGTCAACTCCTCGAGCGACAAGCGCTCGTGAAACCGGCGCAAGACGGCGGTGCCGTTGATTTCACGGCCGTGTTGGGCAGCCTGCACGTAGAGTGTGGGTGTTTCGTCTGTGTCTGTACTCGAGTCAGCGTTGCCCTGGTAGGTGTGAATCGTCGTCGTCAATTCGACGCCGGAGGAGAGTCGTGCGAGGACGACTTCCTCGGTCGAATGTGTCCCAGTTCCCATAGTCGGTGTTCTCGACTTGGCGGTATGTACCTGCGGGGGGCCATCGACGGACGTTCTTAAGGCGAGGCTGGACAAGACCACTATCGTTTTCCGTCGGCCCATCGTCGCAAGCGGTATGGGAGACGTTACTGCAACCCTCCACACCAACAAGGGCGATATCGAGGTCGAACTGTACGACGAACGCGCACCCAGCACCGTCGACAACTTCGTCGGCCTGGCGACCGGCGGCAAGACGTGGACTGACCCCGAGTCAGGCGAGGAGGTCGACGGCGAGCCGCTGTACGACGATGTTGCCTTCCACCGCATCATCGAGGGCTTCATGATCCAGGGCGGCGACCCGACCGAAACCGGTCGCGGCGGCCCCGGCTACCAGTTCGACGATGAGTTCCACGACGACCTGCGCCACGACGACGCCGGCATCCTGAGCATGGCTAACTCCGGACCCAACACGAACGGCTCGCAGTTCTTCATCACCCTCGACGCCCAGCCTCACCTCGACGGTCGCCACTCCGTCTTCGGTGCCGTCACCGACGGAATGGATGTCGTTGAAGAAATCGGCAGCGTCGACACCGATCCAAACGACAAGCCACGCGAGGAAGTCGTCCTCGAGTCCGTCTCGGTCAACTACGAGTAACGCTGCAGCTATCGGTTAGCACATCGACATCGTTATTTGCTGTTTCTGCCTCACGGCGAGTATTAGACTCCCACGACGACAGCTACTCGCAGCCACTGTCGGTGGCGTCGGTGCGTCCCTGGCCGGCTGTCTGAGCAGTGCTGATGACGGTTCGAACGCGACCCTCCATACCACAACAGGAGAGATCGAGGTCGACCTGTACGACGAACGCGCGCCGAACACCGTCGAGAACTTCGTCGGTCTCGCGACGGGCGACAGCGCCTGGACCGACCCCGAAACGGGTGCAGAAGTCGACGGCGAGGCGCTGTACGACGACGTGATCTTTCACCGCGTGATCGACGAGTTCATGATTCAAACCGGCGATCCAACCGGCACCGGTCGCGGCGGCCCCGGCTACCAGTTCGACGACGAATTCCACGACGACCTACGCCACGACGACGCCGGCATCTTGAGCATGGCCAACTCCGGACCCGACACCAACGGCTCGCAGTTTTTCATCACGCTCGAGGCTCAGCCCCACCTCGACGGTCGTCACTCCGTCTTCGGCACGGTTACAGACGGCATGGACATCATCCGAGAAATCGGTCGCGTCGACACCGACTCGAACAATAGGCCGCTCGAGGAAGTCGTCCTCGAGTCCGTCTCGATCACCGACGGGTAACGTTGTTGCACTCACTATTTGTCCGACCGCTGACCGTCACTCACACTCGAGTTCAATCTCGAGATTCGGGTCAAAGAGATCCTCAATGTGGCACTCGAAGAATGCGGCCAGTTTGAACGCAAGCTCGAGTGAGGGGTCATAGCGTTCACGTTCGATTGCGTTGATTGTCTGGCGCGTCACGTCCACGGCGGCGGCGAGGTCGCCCTGACTCAGATCCGCTTCCTCTCGTCGTTCAGTAAGGTGGTTCTTCATAGCAGAAATCAGGCACGGCGGCTGACAACCGTATAGCAGGCACCGTAGAGCAAGCCGAGTGCCGAAAACAGGAAGATGGCACCCCAGGCCGTCGCCGAGATAGTTATGTAATTCCCGGCATCGAGGACGTAGACTGCTGGAATGATGCTAATTCCGACCATGAAAGCGATGCCGATTGTCAGCCCGCTCGCATGGTTGTGAAGCTGTTCGTCGCGTTCATCGGAGAGTTTCGCGTCGCTGATGTACGGGAGTGACACTGCGGCGAGTACCGCAGCCCAGACCGCCACGAGGTACGTGGCCGTGCCGATGAGTTGTTGTCCGAAGACAATGCCTGCAAGGAGACCTAAACAGCCGATTCCAACGAGCCCCCAGATTCCTCGTTCGTACGTTCGCTTTCCGATACCGAGCGGCGAATTTGTCTGTCGTGTGATGTCGGACATGCTTTACAGTAAAGTCTACTTTACACCTTCAAATAAATCTATCGTCGGCCGATGACAGTGGCAACTGCATCAGACACAGAGTGTCACGAGCGAACGAAAACCGGCGAGACGGGCAGTGACTCCGTTACTCAGCGACAAACATATAGAAGCCTGGACCACGTTCGACACCTATGGGTTGGACTGCTGCAGATATCCCCGATCAGACGGGTCGAACCGTCGTTATCACTGGCGCGAACAGCGGGATCGGCCTCGAGGCCACCCGGGAACTCGCTCGAAACGGCGCGACGGTAATCATGGCCTGTCGCAGCCTCGAGCGCGGCGAAGAGGCCGCCCAAGACGTTCGCGAGGAGATTCTGGCAGCCGATATCCGTGTCGAAGCGTGTGATCTGGCAAGTCTCGAGTCGATTCGCTCGTTCGCCGACCGACTCGAGAGCGACATTGACGTCCTGCTCAACAACGCGGGTGTGATGGCGATTCCACGCTCGGAGACCGACGACGGGTTCGAGACGCAGTTTGGCGTCAACCATCTCGGACACTTCGCGCTCACGGGGCTGTTGCTCGAGAATCTGGGGCTCGAAAATGGGCGCGACTCGCGAGTCGTCACCGTCTCGAGTGGCGTTCACGAACAGGGCGAGATTGCGTTTGACGATCTCCAGTCAGAGCAGTCTTACAACCAGTGGAACGCCTACGCCCAGTCGAAACTCGCGAACGTCCTCTTTGCGTACGAACTCGAGCGACGGCTGCTCACGGCGGATGCGCAGGTCTCGAGCATCGCGGTGCATCCCGGCTACGCGAACACGCAGTTGCAGTTCCGTGGGCCGACCAAGCGTGAGAGTCGCCTCGAGTTGGCGGCGATGAAACTGCTGAACGGCGTCGTCGCACAGTCATCTGCGATGGGCGCGCTGCCGTTGCTGTACGGCGCGACCGTGCCCGATATCGAGGGTGGTGCGTACTACGGGCCGGGCGGATTGCTGAACATGCGCGGCACGCCGGAACGACAGGGGTCGTCAGATCGGTCCTACGACCGCGAGACGGCACAACGGTTGTGGGATGTCTCGAGCGAGTTGACGGACGTGCACTACGACTTGCCGGAACCGAAGCCGCTGGTGCAGGAGTGACTGTCCAATCGTTGCACTAACCGCAACGTGAAAGTGTGGCACCCGCCGAGATGATAGCAATGAGTGACGACGAGCAGGGGATTCAGCGAGCGAGCGACGTTGGTTCAGCCGACGCGCCGCCGGTCGATGCAAAGCCCTACAAAATCATCTTCGAGGCCAACAAGTGCTTTGGCGCGGGCAAGTGCGCCGAAGTCAGTGATAACTGGGAGATGTCACTTGCCTCGGGCATGGCCCAGCCGAACGAGTACTACATCGGCGAGGATGACCTCGAGCACAACATTCGGGCAGCAGAGATCTGTCCGGCGAAAAAGGACGATGGCTGCATTCACGTCATTGATCGACGCACCGACGAGGAAATTGCGCCAGATCCACACGGTGATGGGACGCTGAGTGTCGATTGGTAAGTCGCGGTCACGTAGTCGCACATCGAAACGCACATCCCACCGTGTGGCCAACTGGCGAGTGCATTCTGTGCGAGGGTAGCCACTCCTATCTACCCGAACGACGTCACGAATTCGGCACGAGATGGCCGAATTCGCTCAATGGTTCTGGTCGATAGGAAAGCAGGCCAACGGCGGTGGGCTGACAACGCCGGGACCTTTTGCTGCGTTCACTCGCTTGCAGCGGCGCATACGCCTTGCGACGCTCGTTCACTGGCAAAATCTCCACCAAAAGTCATCGTCACCCCCGTTGGGGGTTCCTCGACCCGTTCGCTCACCGGAGTTCGCTCACGGTTTTACTCGACCGACACCGAAACGCACATCCCACCGTACGGTCAACTGGCGAGTGCCTTCTGTGCGAGGGTAGCCAAGCAGGCCAACGGCGGTGGGCTTAAGACCCGCTCGTGTAGACGTCCTTGGGTTCAAATCCCAACCCTCGCACTCATCACGAACAATCGGTGAGTGACGAGTGCGCGAAGCGGGATTTGAATCAGACTGAGGTTCTGCGAACGCAGTGAGCAGGTTCTCGGGCGTGGTTCAAATCCCAACCCTCGCATGTTGCCACGAACATCCGTGAGCAGCGACTGCGTTCTTGGATTTGAATTAGGGAAGTCGCAACGCGAACGGAGTGAGCGGCCGTCTTCCCGTGGTCCAAATCCCAACCCTCGAGTCCACGCGTACACCTCGAGTCCGCACCTCTACACTCCTCTCGAGCAGTGATGCAACCCACACCCACGAGTGAGATATGAATCTAACCGACTCCGATAAACAGACTCTCGAGCAGCGGCCCCATCGAACGCTCGAGACGGGCACAGCCCTGTGCCTGCAGGTTCAACCGGTTTACTCGCTCGCCGCGAATCGTCTGTGATGGACGAGCCCGACCGCGAGCGCTCCCGAATCGCGGACAACAGGTTAGCAGTTGCTGTTGTCATCGGATCGCTCGTCGTTGTTGGGGTGGGAGTGGTCCTATACTGGAGCGACTCGCTGAACATTCTCGTGCCAGCGGATGGCCCAATCGCGGATGCATTGCCGCTGTACCTGCTGACTGTGCTCATCGGTGTTGGGCTGGCCATCTGGGGATGGCAGCGATTTCTCTCGCTGTTCAGATGAGCGAGACAGCAAACAGGGGTCAGCTCACAGTTTCGCGTTCGGCAACACGAACGAGAGCGGAATGTAGAGCACGACAGCGGCGATAATACCGGCGGTCGCAGCGATAAACGGGTCCAATTCCATAAACATCACTGCAATCGGGATGATACCGCCGCCCGACAACGCCAACCCGGCCGCCACTCGGTGAAGCGACTGGAACGGACTCCCCTGCTCGTCGGCCATCGCCTCGAGTCCGCCTCGAGACTCCGAAAGCATAAAAATCGGGAGGAAGCAGTAGACGCCAGTCCCAACGAGAAGGCCGGAAAAGGCACCGATAAGCGGGGATTCAAGTGCGATATAGCCGATGGCGGTGAACGCGATGACATCAAAGAGAGCAGCGATCGCGGCGATCCGCGATGGCGTGATCGGCCCGTCCTCGAACGCCTCAGTACTCGTCTCGTGGGAACTATCCATACCAGACCTGTTGGCAGACAACATGTTATAAATTACTATTCATTCGGATTCGAGAAGAGCAAGAAAGTGTTCGTCACACGCTCGAGTGAGACGCCAACTGACGCGCCCGGCGCGCCGCTATCGGTCTGGGACGGTGAGATATGCCGGTGGCACCACATCGGTTGTGTAGGTCTCGCGCCCGCGTTTCGTGATTCGATGGCCGTCCGCACGCATCGTCGCCGCGTCGACGGCGAGGACCACTGGCTCGGCGGTGTGGCGCTCGCCTACGGTTCGGGCAGTGTGGCGAGTGCCGGAGAGATGCACCTGCTGGCGTGACATCGGCTGAAGCCCATCCTCGAGAATCGACTCGAGATTTCGCGGCACAGTCCCGTGATAGAGCGTGTCCGGAATCGGACTCTCGGTTGGCTCGAGTGAGACGTCGATTGAGTGGCCGTAGGCGGCTCTAACGCGATCATCTCTCGCTTTGCAGTCTCCGCTCGCCCGCTCGAATCGACCCTTTGGATCGGTGTCGATGACTGCCTCGAGATGGCGTTTGTCTGCCCACTCGTACTTCCGTTCGACGGCATTTGCGAGGGCCACACCTCTCGTCCAGCCCTGGTCGTCCACCTCGAGGCCGGCATCAGCTGGAAAGTGTCGAAGCGCGCCGCTGACGTATTTCGAGAGTTGTCGTCGACGCGCACCGGAGAGCAGTTTTTCGCCGCGGTCGCCACAGACCGGACAGCCCTCGCCGGTTACATCGTCCGCGCCCTCGTTACCGTCGGCTGCGAACGGCCCGTGGGCTGGACAGGTACGAATTGGTGCCGTCATGAGAGTGAGTCGGCGCTCGAGACGAAAAGATTCCGCGCTCTATTCGCCGGTTCGGAACGACAGATCCAGCGACGGCGCGGAGTGCGTGAGCGAGCCCATCGAGATTACGTCGACGCCCGTCGCGGCGTAGTCGGCGACCGTCTCGAGTGTAATGCCGCCGCTCGATTCCGTCAACACACCCTCGTACTCGGTGAGTGCATCGACCGCCTCACGAGTCTCCGCGGGCGTCATATTATCCAGCAGGATGACGTCTGCACCTGCCTCCGCCGCTCGCGGTGCATCCGCAACCGACTCAACCTCGACATCGATTTTCGTCGCAAACGAGGCGCGCTCGCGGAAGTGGGCGATTGCGTTCTCGAGACCCATCTCGGCGATGTGGTTGTCTTTGACCATCACCATCTGGGAGAGGTCGAGCCGGTGGGTGTCGCCGCCGCCCGCGACGACTGCGCGCTTCTCGAGGCCTCGCAGACCGGGCGTCGTCTTGCGCGTCGCGGCGATCCGAACGTCGTCGGATTCGACTCGAGCGGCGTCGACAACTCGACGGGTTCTGGTCGCGATTCCCGATGCGTGGCCCGCGAGATTGACGGCGACGCGTTCGCCCCGCAACACCTCGCGTGCGGGCCCCTCGACGCGCAGCAGTTCGTCACCGGGTTCGATGGCGGTGCCATCCTCGAGTGACTCGGTGACGTCGACGCCGAGATAGTCGAAGACAGCCGTCGCGGCCTCGAGACCGGCGACGACGCCTGAGGCTTTGGCGACGAGTCGGCCCGTCGTTTCACCCGGTACGTCGTTCGTCACGTCGTGGTGACCAATATCCTCGCGGAGCCACCGCTCGATCTGGGCGTTCGTGATCATCAGTCGCTTGCTGGCTGCTGTGGCGTTTGTTCCCCGTCGTCGGTCACGACGTAGTGACAGCCCTTCGACTCGCCGTTCTCACTCGCCGCACGCGCGATTAGCAAGGCGACGACACTCGCGTTCCGGAGTTCGTAGAGGTCTCGAGCGGTTCGCGTTCGGATGTACGCGTCCACTTCGCCTTTGAGTCGGCGAAGCACACCGCTCGCACGGGCGATCTCCTCGGGGTCGCGCTCGAGGCCGAGGTACTCGTCCATCGTCCGCTTCAGTCGGATCGACTTTTCGGCGGCGAAGCGCTCGGGCAGGTCAGGGTCGCGGTTCAGGAGGTCGGCTGCTTCGACGATCTGCGGTTCAGCGTCTGCTGTGGCCGCATCGTCACCCGCGCGCAACCCCCAGACGAGTCCCTCAAGCAGGCTCGTACTCGCCAGTCGATTCGCGCCGTGGACGCCGGTCCGGGCGCACTCGCCGACGGCATACAGTCTATCGAGCGTGGTCCGTCCGCGGTCGTCGACGTCGATGCCGCCACAGAGGAAGTGCTCGCAGGGTGCGACTGGAATCTCCTCGCCCTCGATTCCGCGCTCGCGACACTTCTCGGCAAGGTCGGGGAAGTCGGCCTCGAACGCGAGGGGGCTGACGTCCAAGACGACCTCACCAGTGTCCTCGCGTTCGGTTGCGACCGCGCGGGCGACGACATCGCGCGGTGCGAGTTCGGCGTCGGGATGATAGTCGGGCATGAACCGCTCGCCCTCGTCGTTGCGAAGGATGGCTCCCTCGCCGCGCAAGGCTTCCGAGAGCAAGAATGGGTTCTCACCGGCGTAGGCGGTCGGATGGAACTGCACGTACTCGAGGTCGGCTACATCCGCTCCAGCGAGCGCGGCCATGGCAATTCCATCGCCGGTCGCGTCGTCGGGATTGGTCGAACGGCTGTAGAGCGCGCCGATGCCGCCGGTCGCGAGGATGGTGGTTCCGGCGTAGATCGGGTTCCCATCGGCTTCCTCGTCGGTGATTACGCCGTGAACGCGTCCCTCGTGCGTGATCAACTCGAGGGCGGCCGTATCTTGGCGAACCTCGATGTTCGCGTGGTCGTCGATATAGTTCAAAAACGGCCGCAGGATATGCGTGCCCGTCGCGGCGTCGACGTGGAGAATGCGTTCCTCGGAATGAGCAGCCTCGCGCGCGTAGTCGAATCCGTCTGTGTCCTCGTCACCGTCGAACTCGATTCCCAGCGTCTCGAGCAGCACGTCCTCAACTGCCTCGTCGGCGTTCTCGACGAGCACGTCAACCGCGTCGTGATCGGCGGTTCCGTCGCTGGCCGCGATAATGTCTTCTTTGAGCGCGTCGGGATCGCCGCGGGTGGTCGAGATACCGCCCTGTGCCCAGTCGGTACTTGCGCCGTCGGGGCGTTCGGCTTTCGTGAGGAGAACGACCTCGCTTCCCTCGCGGGCCGCAGCGAGCGCGGCCGCACAGCCGGCGATACCGCTGCCGACGACGAGAACGTCTGTGGTGTCGTCGGATTCGCTTGAGTCGGAGTCGGTCGTAGTGTCTGTGCCAGTCATGATTAGATCTCGAGCATGCGCTCTAAGGCGAGGCCGGCGAGTTCTTTCTCCTCGGGGGCGACCTCGATCACGTTGCGCTCGCGGCCTTCGACGAGTTCCTCGAGGACCCACGTCAGATAGTTCGGGTCGATCTGGCGCATGGCGTTGCAGTCCATGCAGGCGTCACCACACAGCGGGATGACGTTCACGTCGGGATGCCAGCGCTGGAGGTGGTTCGTGAGGTGAATCTCGGTGCCGATTGCCCACGTATCGCCGGGGGCAGCGTTTTCGACGGTCTCGCAGATCGTCGCCGTCGAGCCCGCTTTGTCGGCCGCTTCGACGACCTCGCGGCGACATTCGGGGTGGACGATCACGTTCGCGTCTGGATGCTCCTCGCGGACCTGCTCGATGTGGTCAACACGGAATCGCTCGTGGACCTGGCAGTAGCCGTCCCAGAGGATGATATCGCTGTCTGCGACTTCGTCGGCGTCTTTGCCCTCGGGGTCCCAGGGGTCCCATTTCGCGATTTCGTCCTCGAGACCCATCCGGTAGGCGGTGTTCTCGCCGAGGTGTTTGTCGGGCAAAAACAGCACTTTGTCGCCTTTCTCGAAGGCGTACTCGAAGGCCTTGTGCGCGTTCGAGGAGGTACAGACGAGTCCGCCCTGGCTCGCACAGAACGCCTTCAGGTCCGCATAGGAGTTCATGTACGTGATCGGGATGATGGTCTCGTCGGGCGCAGCGGCGGTGATCTCGGCCCATGCGGCGTCGACCTGCAGGGCTTCTGCCATTCCGGCCATCGGACACGAGGCCTCCATACTCGGCAGAATCACCGTCTGCTCGTCGTCGGTGATGATGTCCGCACTTTCTGCCATGAACGTCACGCCGCCGAAGATCACGTACTCCGCGTCCGCCTCAGCGGCCTCTTTCGAGAGCTGATAGGAGTCGCCGATGAAATCAGCGTGCTCGACGATCTCCCGGCGCTGGTAGTTGTGTCCCAGGATAACGACGTCATCGCCTAATTCGGCGAGTGCCGCCTCGATGCGCTCCGTTCGCTCAGCCTCCTCGAGATCCCGGTACGCAGGCGGGAGTTGCTCGAGATTGTCGTATTTGAACAGACTGAGATCAGTGTCGAGTTCCGCGGTTTCCATTGTCACCATTGTGCGATACCTGTGAGTACTCTCACCTCATAGGGCGCTATTGAATAACTTTTTCCTTCGATAGCGCATTTCGAGAGCGTACCATCGACTGGTAGCCGTATCGAATCGGTAGAATCAGTTGATGCAGCGTTCGAATACGTTCGTATTCGGGACTGTTCGGCCGCTGTGGATTGGGCTCATTTTTCTCGAGTCCGTTGACAGCATATGGCACTCGAGGACGCGTTCACGGCGTTTACCAACCGTGATTGGGAGACAGAGTCGGTCGATGAAACAGTTCGAATTGCGATCGTCGGAACGGGTGGATTCGCTCGCAACCGGGCGCTCCCGGCGATTGCAGACAGCGACTACTGCCGAGCAACGGCGCTCGTCACCGGCTCGCCCGACAGCGCCCGCTCACTCGCCGAGGAGTTCGACGTCAATCACGTCATCAGCTACGATGCGTTCCGTGACGGCACCCACGCGGAGTCCTACGACGCGGCCTACATCGCAACGCCGAACGGTACCCACGGCGACTACGCCGTCGCTGCCGCCGAACACGGGATTCACGTCCTCTGTGAGAAGCCACTCGAGACGACGGTCAAGCGCACGCGAGAGATTCTCGAGGCCTGTTCGGACGCCGGTGTGACGCTCATGACGGCGTATCGGCTCCAGACGGAACCGGCAGTCAGGCGGACGCGCGAACTCATTCGTGAGGGTGTCATCGGCGAATGCGTCCAGGTACAGGGTGGGTTCTCACACCCGCTACTCGAGTACACGAGCCCCGACACCTGGCGATTGGATCCCGACCTCGCGGGCGGCGGCGCGCTGGTCGACCTCGGCGTTTACCCGCTCAATACCATCCGCTTTCTGCTCGAGTGCGATCCGACTGGCATCTATGCGACGACGCACTCAAGTGGCGGCCCCTTCGCAGACGTCGATGAACACGTTGCATTCCAACTCGAGTTCCCCACGGGGGCAACGGCGTCGTGTACGGCGAGTTTCGACGCCCACGCCCACAGCCGCCTCGAGATTATCGGCACCGACGGCATCATCTTGATCGCCTCGCCCTTTGGTGGCGTCGTCCCGCAGGACATGGTCGTCGAGAGCGGTGACATGCGCATGGAGTACACCGGCCCACCTGTCGACGAAGTTCGCGAGGAGTTCGATTACTTCGGCTACTGCGTGCTGACAGGCACAGACCCCGAGCCGGACGGCCGCGACGGCCTTACCGATCTGTACGCCATCGAAGCCGCTTACGAGTCCGCCGAAACGGGTCGACGTGTCGACCTCGAGACCGCTCCACTCGAGGCCGTCGACTGATGGTGGTTCGAATTGCGATGGAACGCGAAAGGAGACAAGAGAACGCAGGTGGCCCAGAGTCGTGTTAGCCTTGCTCCCAGGGCGTCGCTTCGGCGTCGGCCAGTTCGAACAGATCGTCGAACTCGTCTGGCAGTTGGCTTGCGACGTTTGCAAGGTCTTCGCCCGGAACACGTTCCTCGAGCAGCGCGATCACCGCCTTGGCGCGGTAGGTTGCCTCCGACTCGTCGATTGCACCCGGTCGTCCGTAGCCTGACTCGAGGTCGAGATCATCGTAGTTCAGCCGCTCGTGGACGCGCGTGACGAACTCAGTGAAATCGAACTGCTGGCCGTGGTCGGCCGCGAGCAGGTAGCGGTCGACCTCCATCGGGAGCGGGCTCGCGATATCGGTTGCGCCACCCTCGTTGACCCGTTCGCCGAGGGTTACGAGGACCGCGCGTGTCGTTCGAACGGCTTCGGCCTGCGTGCCGGCTTCGATGCGATGCTGTACCTCGCCCATGAAATCAGTGTAGCTCGTGCTCGTGTCTGTGCCCATCTGACTCACCAAGACGTACCCGACTGTGATGGGTCCAGGCGACAAAGGCCCAGCACCCGAATTCGCAAGCGTCCCGTCGACGGTCGCCACAGCGACCTGCGGCTACAGCAACAGTGCAACGCCGAGTACGACCGCAAGCAGCCCACCGGCCAGCCAGAGTGCAGCCGGTTTCGCCAGCAGTCGAGCCGCGCCATCCTGACACGAATCGCCGATGACGAAGACGGGCGTCTCCGGCCCGTCTTCGATAACCGCGCTCACGTCACGCATTGTCTCGCGTGCGTCCACATCGTAGCGCGATTGGCCGAGTACGTACACGTCTCCGCCCGGCTCGAGGCGGCGCTCGTAGTATCGGCGGTCGTTGCCAGTCGCAATCTCGACGACGTGTAGGTCGACACTCGTGTTTTCGGACTCGAGATCGGAGTGGTGCTCGAGAAACTCCCGAACCCGGTCGGGTTCGGCCTCGCCACCATCGACGTCGATCCGGTCGACCGTCGAGAGTGCGAACTCGCCTGCGGAGGGGTTGACCCGAATACTTGCAGTGTCGTCCTCGAGTCGAAACGGAACCCCGCCGGCTCCCTCGTCGACGGTGTTCCACGAGGAGTTCTTCCCGCTCGACTGGAGTTCTTCAACTTCGTACTCGTAGACCAGACACGGCTTTCCGGTCAGTGGACCCTCACTCGGGCTGGTAATCGGTGTTGCCGTCCCCTCGAGTTCGACTGGCCCCTCAGCGCGTTCGACCGAGAGAACATCGTCGGTGTCGCCGCGATAGACGTGGTAGGCGGGACGGAGACGAAATCCGCCGTAGATCATTGCACAAAGACCGAGGAGGACGAACAGGGAACCAGCCATCGCCCACTAGTTGAAATATTGATGCGATAAGCGTGACGGTTCGAAATTCGCTACTCGCGCTCGAAAACGACCTCGCCGTCGACAGCTGTCAGTGCCACATCGATGTCCTCGATTCGCTCCGGCTGATCCCACGGTGACGTCTCGAGGACGACGAAATCGGCTCGTTTGCCGACTTCGAGCGTCCCCAGTCGGTCCTCATCGAATCCGGCGTAGGCTGCACCACGAGTGTACGCACGCAGCGCCTCAGTCACCGACAGTCGCTGGTCTTCAGACGGCGCGTTGACGGCGTGGTGGACGCCAAACAGCGGGCCGAGTGGCATCCCATCCGAGCCAAACGCCAGCGGCACGCCGGCCTCGAGCACGCGCCCGAGTGGATTTGATTGCTCGCGGCGCTCGCGGCCGAGTCGCTGATCGTACAGCCCGCCCTCGTCCGCCCAGCGGTGGAAGTTCGGCTGCATCGAGGCGACGATTCCTGCGTCGGCCATGCGCTCGAGTTGGTCGTCCGTCACGAGTTCGGCGTGTTCGATCCGGTGGCGACTCTCTGCAGGGTTGGCGGTGTCCTCGAGCGCCGAGAGCGTCTCCTCGATTGCCTCGTCGCCGATGGCGTGGACGGAGAGCTGATAGCCCGCGTTGTCAGCTTGGTCGACGATAGTGGAGAGTTCCGTGGGGTCGACGACCCACTGGCCGGTCGTCGGTTCACCGTCGTCCGAATTGGAGTTTCCATCCGCATCCGTATTCGCGTCTATGTACGGTTCGCGGAGTTTCGCCGTCCGGCTCCCGATGCTGCCATCCGAGAAGGACTTGATCGCACCCGTCTGGACGCGGCCGTTGCCCGCGTTCGTGACGAGTCCCGCTTTTGAGAGCGCCTCGAGATAGTCGCTCCAGTAGTCGATTCGGACGCGAATCGGCAACTCGCCAGCGGCCGCGAGTTCGCGGTAGACGCGCGGGCTCGTGTCGCTTCGAACCTTGTCGTGGACGCCGGTGACGCCGCGTTCGAGGGCGTACTCGGCCGCAGCTGAGAGCAGGTCGCGCATCTGCTCGCGGTCGGCTGCCACCTCGCGGCGAACGACTTCCGCGGCGTCTTCGACCGCGATGCCAACCGGCTCGCCGTCTTCGTAGGCGAGATCCGAGTCGGGAAGGTCGTCGTCGAGTCGCTCGAGTGCGACCGAGTTCAACGAGACGGTGTGGAGATCGACGCGCAGGGCAGCCACCGGGCGCGTCTCGCTGACAGCATCGAGGTCGACGCGTGTGAGTCGATGGCCATGGCCGTCCCAGGCGCTCTCGTCGTAGCCAAAGCCGATGATCCAGTCGTCGGGACTCTCGTCGGTGTCAGCGTCAGCCCCAGCCGCATTCGCCGTCCGGTCGGCTTCTGCAGCGAGCAACTCGAGACAGTCGTCTGCGCTTGTCGCGGCCGACAGGTCGGCGTGAACGAGGTGCTGACCCAACTGCTCCATGTGGGTATGGGCGTCGATAAATCCCGGGAGGACGACGCGCCCGCCGCAGTCGATTACGTCAGTCTCGACGCCGTTGAGAAACTCGAGTTCGAAGGCGTCGCCGAGACGGACAATCTCGCCATCGCGGATGGCCATCGCCTCGAAGACCGTGTCGGGGTCGCTCAGCGTGTGAATCTCGGCGTTCGTCACCAGCCGGTCGGCGGCCGCAGTCATACCCGAACAGGCTCGCTCGAGGGGCAAAATCGTTCGGTTCGCCACCGTGTGAATCGACCCTCGCTGCGCTCGAGTGCTGGGAGAAAGACAGATACGACAGCTGTGCGAACAGTTTCGTATGTCTGCTCGTGAAAATCTCGTTATTCTCAGCTCACTCGCCCTCCTCGTTGTGCTCGTGCTCGTTGGGCTCCCGCTGCTCGAGGACATGACTGGGTTTTCCATCAACGCCTACCCGCTTCCGGGATTCCTCCTTGTGACCGGGCTCGCCATTGTCCTGCCACAGCTGTATCTGGCCAGCACCGACACTGCGGTCTCTCCTCGGAGCAGGGTCCGGTTCGCCGTCATCGCGACCGGCATCTTCGCACTGGGGTTCGCCGGCGGGACGTACCCCGAAGCAGCGCTCGAGGCTCCACTCGAGAATCTCGAGTCGCTACAGGGGCTGGTGATTCTCGTGATCGGCGCTGGCGCGTTTCTGGGGCTGGTCTGCTACGAGTTCCTCGCCGGTTTTCGGTCCGAGTCCACCGATGGCGACTCGAGTGCGTAACGAGTCGAACAGTCGCGGGCGTACTCTCGAGACTGATCAGCAACGCTTAGGGACGGCCACTGTGTCCCTCGAACCATGACTAGCGCTACGGATCTCGCCGACAAGTTACAGGACGGCGACCTTCGACTCTACGAACTCGAGGAACACACCGACGCGGACACGGCGGCCGAGGCGCGCCGCCTGTTCGTCGAGCGCGAGACGGGAACCGACCTCGAGGCAGTGGGCGACTACACGTTCCCCGCCGAGCAGGCCGAACCGAACATCGAGAACATGATCGGCGCGGCGCAGGTGCCGATGGGCGTCGTCGGCCCCGTCGCAGTCGATGGCAGCGCGGCCGATGGCGACCACTACCTGCCGCTTGCGACGACCGAGGGCGCGCTCTTGGCCTCCGTCAATCGAGGACTCTCAGTGATCCGCTCGTCGGGCGGCGCAGACGCCCGCGTGACGAAAAACGGGATGACACGCGCGCCTGTCTTCCGCGTCGACGGCGTGGCTGAAGCCGCCGAGGTCGTCGAGTGGGTTGAAGACAACCTCGAGACGCTGCGCGAGGCCGCCGAATCGACGACCAGCCACGGCGAGTTGCTCGGCGTCGAACCCTACGTCGTCGGCGACTCGGTCTACCTGCGATTCGCCTACGACACGAAGGACGCGATGGGAATGAACATGGTCACTATCGCGACCGGCGCGGCCTGCGAGGTCGTCGAGCAGGAGACGCCAGCCGACCTCGTCGCCCTTTCTGGAAACCTCTGTTCCGATAAGAAACCCGCTGCCGTCAACGCCGTCGAAGGCCGCGGGCGCTCCGTGACGGCCGATGTGGTGATTCCGGGCGAACTGCTCGAGGAGCGACTCCACACGACCGCCGAGGCCATCGTCGAGGCCAACACGCGCAAGAACCTCACGGGCAGCGCCAAAGCCGGCAGTCTCGGCTTCAACGCGCACGCGGCAAATGTCGTCGCCGCTGCCTTCCTCGCGACCGGCCAGGACGAAGCTCAGGTCGTCGAAGGCGCGAACGCGATTACGACGATGGATACACGCGAGGGAGAAAACGGTGCGACCGACCTCTACGCCAGTGTCTCAATCGCCTCGCTCGAGGTCGGGACCGTCGGCGGCGGGACGAAACTACCGACACAAGCCGAAGCACTCGACGTCCTCGGACTGCGCGGTGGCGGCGATCCAGCGGGCTCGAACGCCGACGCACTGGCCGAGATCATCACCGTGGGCGCACTCGCGGGCGAACTGTCCTTGCTCGCGGCGCTCTCGTCGCGACACCTGGCCAGCGCTCACGAAGATCTCGGACGCTGATCAGGTCGCTGCTGACTCCCGTTCGTTGCCCGCCCGGATCGTCAGTACGGCAATCGTAATGCCACTGCCCATCAGTACGAGCAAGCCAACGAGCGCCTGAAACCCGTCCGTTGCGAGCAAAAAGACCGACAGTCCGACCGCGGCACCGCCATGAGCGAGTGCGAACGGTCGCCGGCCGTATGCACCGTGAAGGAGTGCCACGGCGGCGAACGTCCCCGCAAAGACCCACATTGCAAGTGTCGTCGCCTCGAGTCCGAAAATTGTCTGGTTAATAAAGATGCCGTAGCCATAGAGTGCGAACGCGATCACCGATCCGACGCCGATTGTCTCCGCCTGAACATCCACCACTTCGGCCATTGCGCCGCTATTCTGGCGCTCGAGGCAAAGTGTTACCGTTCGCTCGTCGGCTCGTCGGCTGGCCCCATTCAGAGCAATCGATACCGACCGCGGCTCTCACTGGCCTCACCGCGTCGTGTGAGTTTCTCGAGGCCGTCTTGCACGTCGTCCGCGGAGACACCGCGCTCGCCCGCGTACTCGATCACCTCGGCTTCGGTCGGGCGCTCGAGGTCTCGCAGTGCTTGCTGGATGATCTCTTTCTTGCTGCCACTTCGGGTTGGCCCGCGTGGGTCGCGTTCGCCTGCGGCATCGACTTCATTTACGTCGAGACCAGACTCCTCGAGATATTCGTCATCGTCGATCACGCCATCAGAAACGTCGTCCTCGAGCGTCCCGAACGAATCGAGTTCGGCGAAGGCATCGCCGTGGCCCTGCCGATTGGCGAGCATCGAGGCGCGGACGTCTCGAGCGTGGTCGGCGTCCTCGGTCTCGACGAACTTCTTGCGTCTCTTATAAGGGCGTCGCGAGCCACAGCGAGGGCACTGTGTGGTCTCCGAACGGCCCTCGATAATCCAGAGATTTGAACACTCGCTACAGCCGACGACGGCGTACATGCTCGCACGATACGTCCGAATCGATGTTCACGTTTCGGTCTCGACTGACGGTGTCGTGGAAACAACCGGGAGTTCAATTCGGAAGATGCTTCCCGTCGGATGGTTGTCCTGAATCTCGATCTCGCCGTCGAACTGGTCGACTAACGTCTGGACGAGGTGCAACCCCAGTCCAGTTCCAGGGCTCTCGAGTCCCTTTTCGCCGCGGCCAAACACGTCGTCCTTGCGAGCATCAGGAATGCCTGGCCCGTTGTCCGCAACGCTAATCATGACGGTTTCGCTATCATGGTTGATTGAAACCTCAACATCTGGCAGGTCAGAATCGTTGTGGACAACGGCGTTCTCGAGGAGGTTACGAATCACTGACTCGAGCATGTCGTTTGCGAGTACGTGTGGCGCTGTGGCAAGCCCGTAGACCGTAATTGCGGCTGAGTCGTACCGTGAGCGGACGGTTTCGACTGCCGACGTGACGACCTGTTTGATCGAGACAAGTTGCTGATTGTTGCCACGCCCGAGCATCGCCTCTGTAAGGCTGCGTGCGGTTTCAGTCAGTTCGATGGCATCACTGGCCGAACCGTGGATCTCGTTGAGATGGTATGCCCCTTCTGAATCAACGTGGTCCTCGAGCAAGCGGGCGCGACCGCGGACGACTTGCATATCGTTTCGCAGATCGTGGCGAACGACCTGATTCAGGATCTCGAGTTTGTCCCGTGTCTCTTGGAGGTCTCGGTTGTGGTCCCGCTGATCGGTGACGTCTCGTGCGGAAACGACCATCGAGGTCGGCGCACCCGAATCGTCGGTCACGGGTCGAATCGTCCCGCTAACGCGTCTCGTCTCGCCATTGCCGATTGGATTGTCGACCACATACTCAACGTACTCGCCCCCTGCGGCCCGTTCGACCCACTCTTTGACTCGCGCTTGCATGTCATCTGACCACCACGGCGTCTCCCAAAACGGCGTGTCGACAACCTCCTCGTGTGTCACATTGACGTACTTGAGAGCGGCCTGATTTGCCTGCAGTAACGTGCCATCAAGTTCGAGCAGGCCAACGAGCATTTCTGGGTCCTCGAAGACGGCTTCGAATCGGCGCTGATTCCGCCGAAGCCGTAATTGGCGTCCACGTCGCTCAGTGACATCGGTGAAGAATCCCTCGAGCGCCTCGAGACTTCCGTCCTCGGCGTAAATGCCCTGTCCGCGTTCCCAGATCCACTTTGTCGCACCTGTTTTCGTTTCGATCCGATAGGAGACTTCGTAGGGTTCGCCCGACTCGAGTGCGGTCTGGACGTCATCCCAAGCAGACTCGCGGTCAGCCGGATGGATCAAGTCCTCGCCGACGACGACTTCACCGCTTTCGAGTTGGGCGCCGGTGTAGCCGGTGATTTCCTCGCAGGTCCCTTCGACAACCTCCATCGGCCAGGCCGAGTCATTCCGACAGCGATAGACTACGCCGGGAAGGTTGTCGATCAATGTGTCCTGGCGGACGTTCTGGCCACCGTCTGCTTGCGGCGTGTCTGGTACCGAGTCCCGGTAAATTGATCCAGGAGCGTGTGGCGACAGGATAGTCCGATACTGTGTCGGTGTCGCCGCGTTTCGGTGCTGGGTGAGCGCCCCCTGAATCCGACTCGAGAGCACATCGAAATGAATACTAGACGCTGCATCTACAGCGTCGTCATCATCTGGAGCGCCGTCCCAGTGGAGAGAGTCCGCTACGCCCGCCTCGAGTGCAGTTTCGACCGCATCGGAGCCATTGGTACGCGTAAGTAACACCGTCGGAATCTGAGCGGCGGCCTCGACGACTGGACGCACATCCTCACCACCACACGCCAACAGCGTCTCGTCAGTTCCGAGCAGGCAGTCGATAGTGTGACTCTCCTGCAGTCGCTCGAGCACCGCTGCTTCGTCGTGTTCGATGACGACAACAAACTGAGTGTTTGTCCGCCTGAGTCGTGTCGCGATCGCTTCCCCCAGTACAGTTGGCGCGAAGAGAAGAATATGAATCGATGACCGCACCATTCACAGTGTATTCACTGCGCTTTTGATATTAGTCTTATTGCTAACACTGTTTTCTCCACAGTAGACAGATGGTTGGCGCGAACGTATATTAGAGTGACACGTCAAGCGACGAATCGATACCAGACAGGCCAGTCGTCTGTAACGTTGCCGTCGAACGGGTCACCGATTCGATATCAATGCGGCCGGTGAACGACGTTTCCATTCCAGCCAGCATACTGTCGATATCCGTCTCGAGGTCGGCACTGGTGTCGAACGCACAGACACCGATGCCGTCACCGCGCCGGAGTTCGGTCAAGAAATTCGAGTTGAGGAATCGATAGACCGAGCGGGCGTCTTCGACCTCGTCACACAGCGTCGAGCAGAAGACGATTCCAGTTCGGAATCGGTCGACTGACTGCTGTGCTGTCGCGACCATCGTCGACAGTTCCATCCCGACCGCTGTCAGATCGCTAAGTGTATCAACAACCTGCAACTCATCGCCGTTGCCACGTCCCTCTGCGGCCAGCACCGACGTGCGTGATCCAGCACCAGTCTTGACCGCATCGAGCCCTCGCCGGGCAGCGTGGCCCCGCTGATCCGTCGCGAGGACGACGCTGTGTTCATCTTCCTCGGCGGCCACCAGTCGGGCGAACACCGTTTTGAGCGCCTTGTGGTCGTCACCAGTGAGCAAAATCGAGGTGCCGCTCTCGAGGCCATCAATCGGCATCGACTCAACGCCAAACGTGTGTGAATTACTGAGACTCATTGTTCCTCCGCGTAGGTAACGGTCGCCTCAGTGGCTGGCTCACGCGCTTCCAGCAATGACTGGCGCAATTCGAGAATTTCCATCGCCGTCTCGGCATACTGCTCGAGTGTCTCCTGCTCAGCCCCAGAGTACCCGCGGGCTTCGTGGTCGAGGACGCACACCTGTCCGATCACCTGCCCGTTCGGCGCGGTCATATTCGCGCCGGCATACGAGACGATGCCGAGATTCTCGAGTTGGTCGTTGCGATTGAATCGACTGTCGTCGGCGATATCCTCGACGACCATCACGTCCTCTTGTAACATACTGTGAGTACACATGGTGTCTTCGCGAGTCAGCGAGTCCCAGTCCGCACCGGTACACGCGAGGAAGTTCTCCTCGTCTTCTTCGATCAAGCCGATGAACGAAACCGCGACATCGAAGTGATCGGCGATCAGGTCAGTCAGGCGGTCGAAGCTCTCCTCGATCGGGAGTTCCTCGATATCGTACGCCGCAAGCGTCTCGAGGCGTTCGTCCTCGTCATCGGGTGCGAGAAAGCCAACCTGGGCGCTGTGGTCGATGATGTCGTTGACGATGAACCCAAGCCGGTCGTCTGCGTCCGGCAGGTCGCGATTGAGATATTCGACGATCAACTCTTCGAACGACGCGGTGTTAATCTCCCCCGGTGAAACGTCGGTAAAGAGCACACACGGCGTCTGTGGAGCCTGCTCTCGAAGGAGTTTGACGATGTCTAATCCGGTTCCATCGGTCAGTTCGTACGCGGTGACGACGCCGACGACTGGCTCGCGCTCGAGTGTCGCAGCGGCTTGCTCGAGTGATGTGGCTTCGACTGCGGTGAGTTTGTCGTCGGCATCGATTGTCGATGCGACGGACGACACACGGCGGTCAGTATCAACACAAAGGACAGTCCGACTCATTGGTAGGTGCTCTCTGCAGTATTCTTAAAAAGCGTCTGCCCAACGGTGTCAGTACCCGTGAGTGATCCGCCGCGAGCAAAACTAGTCCGGCTATTGCACCGCATATTCTTTTGACGGAGTCCGTTGAACGACGCGTATCGAACGCACCGGACACGCGCGGGCGTGTTTGACGTGCGATACACATCCTGTTCACATGGACGACGACTACATCCCAATCGAGGCGTACGGAGTCATCGGCAACAACGACCGCTGTGCCCTCGTCGGGAACAACGGCTCAGTCGATTGGTGTTGTTTCCCCCACCTCGAGTCGCCGAGCGTGTTCGCGGCGATACTCGACGCTGACGACGGCGGGCGGTTCGCAATTCGCCCGACTAAAGAGTACGACACGACCCAGACCTACGTCGATCGGACGAACGTCTTGGAGACAACGTTCGAAACCGACAGCGGCAGCGCCAGGGTGACGGATTTCATGCCGGTCCGCGGTGACGAGGAACACGATATTGCAACCGAACAGAACGCGAGACGCGACGACAGCGAACCCGAGTTGGACGACGACGCTGAAACCAGGAGCAGTGACAATCGATTCCAGCAAGCGATCTATCGCACTATCGAAGGCGTTGCAGGAACGGTCGACCTCGAGGTCGTCTTCGAACCGCGCTTCGATTATGCCCGCTCCACAACGACGCTTGAGCACGGTGAGACGGGAGAAGTCCGTGCGGCCGAAGCGAACGAGGCGGAAAATCACAGCGTCAACGGCGACGTGACCGACGACCAGCGGCCTGCCGACGAGCAGCGTCACCAGAGCGACGAACAGGGCCACCTCTCGTTGCGGACCGATACTGACCTCGAGTTTGCGATTGACGACGCGGAGACAGTCGCAACTGCACCGCTGACGGTCACCGAAGACGAGCAGTGCTGGTTCCACCTGCAGTATGGCGATCCGGAGCACACGCTCGAGACCGACTATCAGCAGTGTCTCGAGGAGACGATTACCTACTGGCAGACGTGGCTCGAGAGCTGTGAAGAGGCCGCGACCGATATATTCACCTTCAGAGACGACTGGCATGACGCACTCGTTCGCTCGACGCTCGTGCTCAAACTCCTGATTCACGACGAGACGGGCTCGATTCCGGCAGCGGCGACGACATCGCTGCCCGAGGAAATCGGCGGCGAACTCAACTGGGACTACCGTTACAACTGGATTCGCGACGCGAAGTTCACGATTCAGGCGCTTCACAGCGTCGGCCAGTCCCAAGAGGCCCACGAGTACTTCGAGTGGTTCCGAGAGATTGGCCACGAATCACCCGAGGACATCCGGCCGCTGTACGGTCTCCACGGCGAAACCGACCTCGAGGAAGAATTTCTCGAGCACCTCTCGGGCTACCGGGACTCACAGCCGGTCAGAATCGGCAACGCCGCCGCAGATCAGGTCCAACTCGACATGTATGGGACAATCGTCCAGGGGATCTACGAGACGATTCGCTACGAGGACGGTCTCAGCGAGTACGACTGGGAGTCAGTTTGCGCGCTGGCGAATCACGTCTGTGATCATTGGGAGGAACGCGGCAAAGGCATCTGGGAATTTCGCGACCTCGAGGAACACTTCGTCCACTCGAAACTGTTGTGCTGGGTTGCTCTCGATCGAGCCATCAGACTGGGCGGTGAGTACGACTACGACGGCCCCTTCACGAAGTGGGATCGCGAGCGCGAAGCCATCAGAGAGGCAATCGAAGCGCGCGGCTACAACGAGGAGAAAGGCAGCTTCATGCAGTTTTTCGGTGCCGAGGACGCACTCGATGCGACCGCGCTCCTCATCCCGCTGTATGACTTCCTGCCCGCAGACGACGAGCGCGTCCAGAACACCATCGATACGATTCTCGAGGAGGCGGCAACCGACGACGGCCTCGTGTTTCGCTTTACCGACAGCCCTGCGCGACCGACCGAATCCGGCGGCTTCGTGCTCTGTTCGTGCTGGCTCGTCGATGCGCTCGTCCTCTCGGGTCGGATCGAGGAAGCGACCGACATCTTCGAGAACCTGCTCGAGTACGCCTCTCCACTTGGGCTGCTCTCGGAGATGATCCACGCCGAAGACGGCACGCTGCTGGGGAACTTCCCGCAGGCCTTTAGCCACATCGGCTTACTCAACAGCGCGATTTATCTCGCGAGCGCGGACGACGCCGAGCAGTTACCACCCGAGGAACTCGCTGGCGGGGCTGCCGCGCCGCTTTTCACCCAGCACGGCCCGGACGCAGAGAGCAACGACGGATAAGCGAGTCAGCGACAGCCATCTGGCACACTAACGCCGCAAAACTAAGTGCGCATTCGTGGAGAAATCGACCGTGCTGACGCTATTCGTCCTCGAGACGACCCACTCGAGTCGATCCTCGGGTGATCACCGATGACCGACTTCGGCTACCACGTCTCACACGAACAGTTCGCCCCGAGTGCCGCACTCGAGTACGCGGAACTCGCCGACGAGGTCGGGTTCGACCACGCCCTCGCCTCGGACCACTTCCATCCCTGGAGCGAACAGCAAGGCGAGTCAGGACTCGTCTGGTCCTGGCTCGGCTCCGCACTCGAGGCGACCGACCTCACCTTCGGGACGGTCAACGCGCCGGGCTATCGCTACCACCCCGCGATCATCGCCCAGGGCGCGGCGACGCTGCGGGAGATGTACCCCGAGCGCTTCTGGTTGGCCGTCGGCAGCGGCCAACTGCTCAACGAAGGCATTACGGGCACCGACTGGCCCGTCAAACGCGAGCGAAACGCCCGCCTCGAGGAGTGTGCCGACGTGATGCGCCGGCTCTGGGATGGCGAAGAGGTAACCCATCACGGCCGAATCGACGTCGAACAGGCCCAACTGTACTCCCGGCCCGACACCGCGCCGCCGCTGATCGGCGCGGCACTCTCCGAAGAAACCGCCGCGTGGCTCGCCGAGTGGGCCGATGGCATGATCACCATCGCCACGCCGGACCACGAGGCCGACGCCGCCCGTGTCGAGGCCTTCCGCGAAAACGCGCCGGAGAAACCGGTCTTTCTCAAAGCCCAACACGCCTACGCCGACAGCGACAAGGCTGCTCTCGAGGGGGCCTACGAGCAGTGGCACACGAACTGCGTGCCCGGCCCAGTCACCCAGGAACTGCGAACGCCCGAGCAGTTCGATGACCTCTCTGAAACTGTCGACGAGGAGCAGGTCGCCGAAAACGTCCGCTGTTCGGCCGCCCTCGAGGATCACATCGACTGGCTCGAGCAAGATGCCTCTCTGGACGTTGATCGAGTCTTCATCCACAACGTCCCGACGAATCAGAAGGCGTTTCTCGAGGCGTTCGGCGACGAGGTACTGCCGGCGCTCGAGTCAGCGTAATCGGGTACACTCAGTAAAATACGACGCCCGGAACCGTCGATTTCGCCGCTACTCCTCTCCCGTAGGACGTGGCATCGTCTCGATATCGCGAATCCGTGGCGTTTTCTCGACGGATTGGTACTGACGCATCCAGGCGTCCTCGGGGAACAACCCGTTCCGGTCGAACAGCGTACGGGCGTCGTCGGTGAGTTCGAAGAACTGGTAGGGAAACTCCCGCATCCGTTCGCCCGGCTCGAGTTCGCGTCGCTCAACAACGCCCACGGTTCGGAGCGTGTTGAGATGGCGGCGAATCGCATCACCGCTCAGCCGGGGATTCATGTACTCGAGTTCTTCGACGGTTGGCGCTCCTTCGGGGTGGCCGACGATATCGGCGATGAGGTTGGCTCGTTTTGTGTCGGTCGCCTTCTGGAGAGCCATCCAGGCGTCGAATCCGGTCCCGGTAGCGGCACCAGATCCTGCGTCGTTCGCCACTGTCTCCGTTCCGGGTTTCATACTCCCTCCTTCGAGGGCGAGCACATTAAACATTCGCACTCAACTGAGACTGGTTCCGCAACTGGTCTCTCGGCAGTACTCAATTGCATCGTCGATAATCACGTAATTATTAGTCGATCAGGACGCACCACTCGGTGATGGATCCTGACGACCGCGAAGATAGCCCTCGAGAGAGTGACCGCTCGACGGTTCCGTCCGAGGACGAGGTCATAGATGAGTTAACGGACGTCAGCCTCACGCCGACGGAACACCAGCGGATCAAAGACCTGGTGAATCAGGATCTGGCCACGATCACAAGCTACGACCGGCGGTATCTCAGCGTCGGCGCTGGTGGGACGACAGGTGCGGCGGCTCGCCGGAAACTCGTTTACGACCGCTTGGATGAGCGAACGGATCCACCCGCGGTCGCCTTTCGACTCGAGGACTACGGCCTGACACCCGATGAGATTCGGCTCTGGGCTCGAGCGTTCGATATCCTTTGTGGACGAGCCACACAGATTGTCGCGGTGATTGAAGACTTCGATGGCGGCTACGTCTGGGAACTGGGACTGCTGTTTGCCCCGCCGTATCGAGAAAAAGTGTGGGTCCTGAAGCGAGCGTACGATGACCCCCAGACCGAGCGCGAGAAGTACGAAAACGGGATGGCTGCCTCACACGTCGAACTGCTCCTGAGTGGCCCCCGCTGTCACGAATGGGACGATTCGGACAAGCTTCGAGCCTCCGTGGACGAAATCCCCTGATACGGATTGCTGTACCGATGTACCGGCGGTGAGTCGAACCGTGTGAGACGAGTCTCGGTGGAGGAGTGCAGCGAGTCCACCGTTGCAACCGCTGGCCGGGTCGCGGTTGCACCGGACATGACGTACAGTAAACCGTCTGACGGTCAGCGGACGCCGCGCGACGGCAACGCTCGAGTGAGTGACTCACTACACTCGAGCGCCTGCGCGTACAGGCCCCCGTGTTTTCCGCCTCTCCGTCGTCGAATGCAATGATGACTGGCAAACGTACGTGGGCGATTCCGGAGGGGTACATTCCCGCGGAAAGCACCGGCCCCGAACCGGAGCTGACCAGCCACGAGACGATCTGCGTGCTCAATACGACCGACGAGGAAGCGACCCTCGAGATCACGATCTACTTCCCGGATTGCGACCCCGTCGGCCCCTACGAGAAGACCGTGCCACCAGCACGGACCACACACTTTCGCTTCAACGAATTCGACGACCCCGAGGAGATTCCGAAAGGCGAACCGTTCGCGAGCGTCCTCGAGTCGGACGTGCCCGTCGTCTGTCAGCACACGCGACTGGATTCCCGGCAGGCCGAAAACGCCCTGCTCTCGACGATGGCGTATCCGGCGGCCTCGGAATCGGGTGAGTAACCGTGACACAAGATATTCTCGACGAAGACGACCACGAGGAGGCGGGCTGGGAAAACTGGTCCGGGAGCATTACCGCCGACCCGGACGAGATTCTCGAGCCGGAAACCGAGTCCGAACTACAGGATATCGTCCGTCGCTGTGCCGACGACGGCACGACCGTCCGCGTCGCCGGTGCAGGCCACTCGTGGACGCCAGTCGTCGAAACAGATGGCGTAATCGTCTCGCTTGCGAACATGACCGGGCTCGTCGATCACGACCCTGACGCGGGGACGGCGACGCTGTACGCGGGCACGACGCTCGAGGAGGCTGGCACTGAACTGCACACACGCGGGCTTGCCTTCCCGAATCTCGGCGACGTGTCGATGCAGACCGTCGCGGGCGCGTTCGGGACGGGCACCCACGGCACCGGCCCCGAGTTCGGAAACCTCTCGAGCGTGCTCACCGGTGGACGGCTGGTCACCGGCACGGGAGAGATTCGAGAGTTCAACGCCGAGGATAATCCGGACCTCCTGCGAGCCGCGAAAGTCTCGCTCGGAACGCTCGGGATCTTCACCGAAATCGAACTCGACCTGCAGGATACGTACAAAATCCAGCGGCGCGAGTACTGTACGAACTGGCGCGAGTGCAAGGAGCACATTCCCAACCTGATCGAGGAGAATCGCAACTTCGATTTCTACTGGTATCCCCGCTCGGACGAGGTCAAACTCCGCTTGCTCAACGGCCCCGGCGGTGGGACCGACCACGACGATCTCGAGTATGCGACGCTCGTCGAGAACCAGACCGGCTGGTGGCAAGAGACGATTCCAGCACACGACGACATCGGCCGCGAGTTCGACGAGATGGAGTACGCCGTCGCCCGTGAGAACGGCCTCGAGTGCTTCGAGAAAGCCAGAGAACGAGTGCGAGAAAACTGGCGCAAAGACGTCGGCTGGCGCATGCTCGTCCGAACCATCGCTCCCGACGAGGCCATGCTTTCGACGGAGTACGACCGCGAGGCGATGACCATCTCGTGCATCCAGAACGCCGACCTCGAGCACTGGCCCTACTTCACCGATATGGAGCCGCTCTTTCGGGAGTACGACGGCCGCCCGCACTGGGGCAAAAAGCACACGCTCCGCGCTGCGGAGTTAGAGGAGTTGTACCCCGAGTGGGAGCACTTCCAAGAGATTCGGCGCGACCTCGACCCCGAGGGCGTGTTCATGACCGACTACCTCGAGGCCCTGCTCGAGGATGGCTCGAGCAGCGAGGTGGAGCCGACATGACGGACAGCGACTCGGAGACGGACGAGACGCCAATCGGCGAAACTCGCTGGGTGATTCCGGGCGGTCACGTCCCAACCGGCAGCACGGGGCCGGAACCCGAGATGGTCAGTCACGACAAACTCTGTGTGCTCAACACCGGACCGGAGATGGCCACGCTCGAGGTCACGCTCCGCTATGGTGACGGCCACGAGGCAGGGCCGTATCCGCTGTCGGTAGCTTCAGAACGTGTTCGTCACATCCGGATCAACGACCTGATCGACCCGTACGCGCCGCCGCTCGGCCGAGACTATGCGATTGTGGTCGAATCGAACGTCCCCGTCGTCGTCCAGTTCAGTCGCCAGGATACCCGCCAGGCTGAAAACGCGACGCTGTCGACGATGGGCTACGGTGAATAGTTACAAATGGCTCAGTCCCGGCCGTGTCGGGTCAGACATTTCGGCAGGCCGATCAGTTCCACGGGTTCGGAGTTATCGGGCGAGTAGACGACCATCTGGCCTTTCTCCATGTAGGGGACTTTGGACTCGAGGTTACTCGGAATATTGACGCTCTTGATGGCGTCCTCGTCGCCCAGATTCAACACGACGGTCGTATTAATCTGCTTGAAGACCGCGTCGTCGATGTCCTGGGGATCCTGTGTGATGAGAAAGAGCCCGAGTCGCTCCTTGCGGCCCTGTTTGGCGGCTTCGGTGAACTTTTTGATGACCTTGCCCGCCTGCACGCTGTCTGCGTCGGTGAGGAAGTTGTGGGCCTCGTCCATCCCGAGCACGAGCGGTGTCTCCTTGATCCGGTCGTAGGTCGGGTCGTTCGAGAGTTTCTGGTCGATCAGCAGCGAGGAGAGCGCGAGCACAACGGCCTCAGCGGCCCGCGTATCGTTGATGTGGTAGGTTGGGACGACCGAGAGGCCACCCGGACGAACGAAGTCGTGAATCAGATCCGTAATCGGCCGCGCATCCTGATCGAAGATGTGACCGAATCCGAGGACACGCCGCCGGACGGCGTCGAACGTGGCCTCGTGGACGCGCCCGGATTCGTCTAACTCCTCGCGCAGCGCCGGGTCGTCGAGGAAGGTCGTGAACTCGTCGTAGGTCGCGTCTCCACCGTACTGCTTACGGAATCTGGGCAACAGGACACTCACGAGTGCGCCGTACTGGTTGTCGTTCAACCCGCTGCCGGCGACCAGCCACGGGTTTTCGTGAACCATCGCAAACGGAATCGTGAACTCGACTTGCTCCGCGCGGTGGTGACCCGCCGCGTACGAGGCCGAGCCGACTTTCGGGATAAACGCCGTCGTGTCGTCGATGCCGCCGTAGGCGACCCCCTCGCGCTCGAGGCGGCGTGCGAACTCGCTGTCCAGATCGGGATTGTCGTCGTGCATCTGGGCGTACTCGTCTTGCGGGTCGAACTGGACGACCGCGGGCTGGACGGAGCGGCCGTCTTCCATCGGGTAGGTTCGCTCCTCGGCGAGATACTGGCGCAGAATGTTCTTCGCGCCGTGGGTCTTGCCCGACCCCGTCCCGCCGGCGATCAGCGAGTGGCGGAAGACGAGCGGGTCGCCCGAGTCGTAGTCGTCTTTGAGTCGGTAGTCGATAGTTGGGGGCGACGCAGCGGTTCGGACCTTCTCGCCACCGACGGAAAGGTGACCCAGAAAAACGCCCTCTTCGGGCATCTTGAGGCCTGTTTTGATCTGCTCGCTATCGGTCGCCTGCTGGACGACAGTCTGGGGTTTCGGGACTCGGTCGGTCATGCGGCGCTTGAGTTCGCCATCATCGTCGTAGAGAACAGCGACAGGCTCGAGTTCGGCGACGAACTTGTAATCGGCTTCCTCGACGCCCTCGGTTCGCATCGCGCGCCGAGCGTGGATCTCCGTCGCGTCGTCAGCGTGGTACTGCTGGGCGTACTCGAGGCCGATGATTCGGCAGAACAGTGTTTCACCATCGGGATACGGCGCGACGAGGTAGCTCCCGATGCGGATCGAGGAGCGATTCCCGCGCGTGATGTAGGCTCGCAGCGTCGTCTCGTCGCCGTCTTCGGCGACGCGAAGTCCCTGAGAAACGCAGACGGCACCGATGCCAACGTCATCGCCGCGGGGGTCGACTGCGGTCGTCTCGAACGCGTCGGTCGTCTCCTCCGTTGCCGAGTCCGTGTCTCCGCTCGAGGAGGTAGATTCTGCGGGGGTCGCAGTTGCCGACGGATCGGCCGAATGTCCGGCGTCGACGTCGTCTGCGCCGGAATCGGACGCCGGGTCGGCGTCGTACTCGCCGAAGTCTCCCAGATCAGTCATATCAGTCCCATCCGTCCCAGTCCTCAAACACGTTTCCCTCCAGTCGCGGTGAGTGTCACCCTGGGATATTGACTCGAGATCGGTCACGAGTGACCGAATACGGGACTCGCAAGCACAGCATCAGGACCGATAACGGCGAGCGACGACCACGGCACCGAGTGCAATAGCGAAGGCACCGACGCTTGCGCCCAGTAGTGGCGGCCAACTCGAGTCGAACCGGTCAGCCCCGTCGGTCGACGATGGATTGCCGACTCCCTCCTCGAGGTCGAACTCGCCTGGATCTGGGTGGTCAAACGGCTCGCGGTCCTTGTCAGTTTCCTCGCCGTCAACCGTCACCGTTGGCGAGTCATCGACGACGGCGATTGGCCAGTCATCCTCGAGAGCGGCATCGCTGTCGCCGAAGGCGATTGATGTCGTCGTCGCTGGGGCATCCTCGGCAACGTCGACAGTGAGCGTTGCGAGCGTGTCGACGCCGGTTGCGCCACCGCTGTCGCGTGTCTGCTCGAGGATGACCGTCCCGCTCTCGTTTTCGATCGTGCCCGCAGTCTCGACGTTGGCTCCGTCCTCGCCCTCGAGCCACGGGCCGCGTTCGACTGCTGTGACCTCGAGAATTTCGGGATCGAACTGCCCGACGAGTGTGACGCCATCGAGTCCGGTGTCGCCGTGGCCGCCCTCACTCTGGAGGACGACCTCGAGTTCGATCGTCTCACCGGGTTCGACCGTCTGTTCTTCGGGTTCGGCCCAGATGATCGCAACCTGATCGGCACCGCTTGCCGGGCCGACCCCAACGCCAGCGAGGCCGACGATCAGTCCACAGATGAGGACGCTGACGAGTAGCCCAGCGCGTTGGCTGGACCCAGTGCTCGAGGAGACGGTGCGTTCGCTTGAGCGGGTCATCGACGGTGACACCTCAGTACTGTGTCGGTGACGTGGAGAGAACACCGCAAATTTGGGTGTCGAGCTGCCGACTCCATTATTAATACTCGGCGCTGGATCTCCTTCAGTGTCTCGAGACAACTACAAAACAAGAGAACGCGGCGGTACGCGGGGAGTTATCGGACGAGTGCGATCGGTTCGGTTTTCTCGGTTGGGAAGACAGTGTGTTGCTCGTAGTCGTACTCGATTGCACCGACATCAGCGAGTGCGGGCAGGTGCGAGTGGTGGAGTTCGATTGTAACCTGCTCGATATTCGAGGGGAACGCCGGAGCCTGTCCAGCGAGTTCCGTCGCGATTTCGGTCAGTGACTGCGTGGACTCGGCGGCTGCAAGCGACTCGAGCAGGTGCAATCGACCGGGGTGGACGACACGCTCTAAGAGTTGTTCCTCGTCGGCAGCCGTCTCGAGAACTGCCGTAAGCGCGGCTGGATCGAGGATGGGGTCATCGACGAGCGTGACGCCGTCATCATGGCCCCAGTCGATGAGGCCAGCCGCTGCCATCCGTGGAAGGTGGTTGTGCACCAACGAGATGCGAACGTTGTGACGGGCCTCACCGTCAGAAACGTCGGTCGATTCATGCTCGAGGACTGCCGTCGTCAGTTCAGTGAGCGATAGCCGCGTCTCAGGTGAGAGTTGCTCGAGGAGACGAACGCGGCGTGGGTGACGGAGCACGTCGTACTGATCGGTCGACACGTCACCGAGTGGGCCGGGTTCGTTTGAACCGCCGCGATGAACGTCCGAACTCATTATACCTGCCAAAGATACCAATGGGCATAAGACCGGTTCCAAAACGATTTGGGTCTTAGAGATGATAGTACTCGTGTACGTGACTATCCTGAGAGTCAACTGACGAAAGAAACCCTGGAATACTGGTTCGTAAGGCGGTGACACTCAAGTATACGTTTTACGTGTCAATAGAACTAGCAAGTTTTGCCGACCGGGTTACACCTGCCAGCGTGAGCCAGAACAATGTCCCTTGCCCACTGATCCTGCCGCCTCACCAACTGCACTCATGGATGAACTCTGAACTATTGGTATGGAACTAGTGAGTTGTATGACGACTGTTGACATGGTCGCGGCATTTTTGGCACCACACGTCCTCTCTAGACGCATGCACATAGTGCGCGGTCAGGCCGGCGGGACTGAACTCACCGGAACGCTGTACGAACGGGGTGAACAGGCCCCCTCGTTCAGCGGTGCACCGGATCAAGACGCCGCGTACGTCTGGATCTGCGACGAGTTCTACGAAGTCGACAGCGGTGGCTCGATCCAGCAACTTGAGGACCGCGAGATCAATCTCGCGTTCGAATCACCGCTCCCACGAGGGTTCGACACGAAAGAACAAGCGCTCGAGTGTGCCAAAGAGCACATCCGCACCCAGTTCGCTCGAATCGGCATCAATCCGTCGGACGTCGAACTCGAGGTTGAGACCGACGCCGACACCGAATCGGCGACCGATCCCGACGAACAGTCGGTCGAACGATAGTAGCGTTTCAGTGCCAAACAGTACTAGTACTGTTCAGCCGAGTCCGCCCACCGATGGTCGTCGTAGCTGCGGTCCTGACTCGTGTCGAACTGCTCTTCGAAGGACTCACAGAGTGACCGCTTCTCGGGGTTGCGAATCCGGGCGAGTTCGTCTGCCTTCTCGATGATCGTCGGCGGGCCGTGAGCGATTGCTACGTCCTGTAACACCTGCATCGTCAGCGCCTCGCGAATCTCCTCGTCACGGGTGAACGCGTACGGCGCTTCGACTCGATAGCACAGATCATCGCGCGGATCGTAGACGACGAAGAAGGTGACTTCGTACGCCTCGAGATCGCGTTCACGCTCGACGCCGAGTGCGTTGCCGGTTCGGGACATCACCCCGTCGACGCCGCCGCGAGAACGGAACCAGTTCGTATAGGTTAGCGCGGACGTGTCCCGTTCCCAGCGTTGTCCATCGACATCATCGACGTACTCGCCGCGCTCGAGCAATCGAGTAAAGAGCGCCGCGTCGTTGGCCCAGGGAACGCTGAGTTCTGCCTTACGCTTCTGTTTGAGCGTACGCGTAATGACACCAGTTGCAGGATTCTTCACGAATCCGATCAATGGCACCTCGCGGTCGACGAACTCCTCGACCAGCCGCACGTAGTTCTCGAGCACTGTCGTCGGCCGCGGGTCCTCGAGCAGGAAGTCCGCGAGATCGGGGTGCTGGTCGGCCCAGCGAAGCAACCCGCGCGGGTAGAGTGGCCCATCGAGGACGAGCAAATCCTCGACCTCGTCGGCATGATCGCGGGCGTGCGTACTCTCGGCGAGATAGAGTGCGAGCGCGTGAACAACGCCCTCGGCAAACCGCGGCAGCGGCGGGATTTTCACGGCTCGGCTGCGGCTGAAGCCCTCATCAAATTTGCCCCAGGTTTCGTCGACGGCCATCGTCTCGTCGTTCGAGTGGACCGTCGCGACAACGGTTCTCGAGCGGTGCAAGTCGAGATCCGAGGGCGTGGCGCTCATCGCCGCCTGCGCGATGTCGATGACCAGCCCGTTCTTGAACGTCGTCGGGTTGATCGTCCCCGCGTCGAGGCCGTGTTGGGTCGGAAACTCTCGGTCCCGCAGCGCCACATCCTCGCAGTCGACCAGCCGAAGCGACTGCTCACCGATGGGGTTGACGATTGTCCGCCCATCTCGAGCGATGAGCGGGTCGAGGAACTGCTCCCAGACGGTTTCAGCAAAGGCGCGGCGGTCGCTCGCATCGGCACCGTGATCGATCCGTCCCGCGAGTTGGGCGATGCCGTCGAAGTGAACCGGATCGAGCGTCATACACACTGGCGCTCAGTCCACTCGCAAAAAGTCAGCGGTCAGCGGTCGGTCGCCGGTGGTCGATGGTCAGCGGTCGACTATTGACACCCGACTCGCCACGTACTTACCGCGAGTTGGCGGCTGTCGCCCGCAACTGCTCGATTCGGCGCTCGAGCGAGGGGTGATCGACGGCCGCTCCCGCAGCACTGGCCGAGGATTGTGCGCCCCACTCGAGGACGTCCGCGACCGGCGCAAAGAGCGTGCTCTCGTGGATGCAGCCGATGAGCCAGACCTGATCGAGGAGGCGAACGGAGAGATGGCGCTCCGGTCGCGAGACGAGGTCGGTCGCATACGGCAGGAACGAGACGGCCAAGACGCCGTGATTGCGCGCCCGGGCGTCGACATCGGTTGGCGAGCGATCAGACAGCGTCTCGAGGGCGCTCGCAAGCGGTGCGGCTGTCCCAATGAGTTCGACCGCGCCACGGTCGGCAGCGAGTTCCCGGTCGCGCGTGAGCGGGGCCGTCACCGCACCCATCGTGAACTGGAAGAGAGCGACCGCGAGGGTACACAGCCAAAGCGAGAGGACGAGGGCGACGAAGACGAGGACCGAGAACGACTCGCCGAAGGCAAGAAACGAGATGCCGGCGGCAGCCAGCCCGTACGTTGCGAGCACGCCAGCCTCGACGTTGATCGGCTTCGCGCCAAACGTCGGCAAGGCCAGCAACAGGAGCTGAAAGAGGACGTTGTTGAGCACGAACACGCCACAGATGACTGTCATCAGCGTGCTATCCCGATTGCTCGCGTGGGCGAGTTCGTGGGCCAACACGGCCTCGAGTTCGTCGTCTGCGAGCGCATCACGAAGCCCCGTCGTTACGACGAGGACGGCATTGCTCGAGCGGCCAACGAGAAACGAGTTCGGCACCGACGCCTCGGCGAGGACGACATCCGGTGCAGGCACGTCGGCCTGTTTCGCAAGCCGTGTCACGCGCGCCTCAAGGTCGGGATCGCGACTGGCCAGGTCCTCGTCGAGGAACTCGCGTGGATCGAGCCAGCGCCGCGAGAGGCTGTACGTTCCGGCGATCAAAAGCGGCGTGAGCACGCCGATCCAGACGAGCCACGGGACGGCGAGCAGGGAGTTTGCAGCCGAGAGGCCAAGGCCAGCAAACAGATGAGAGACGGCGCGAATCGCAGCGGTGATACCAGCGGCAAGGACCGCGTACGGGCCGAGGATGAGACACAGCCCGAGCGCGAGTCGGAGCTGCAGGCGACGGCCCGGCGAGAGTAGACGACTCATTGGTGCATGCATTCAGCGCGAAGACTTAGAAGGCACCGATACCGCAGTCCGTGATTCTTGCGCGCACCGCAAGTCGAGTCTGCGATCCTAACGTGTGCGCGCTCGAGCGCAGCACAACGACAGTTAGTTACGAGCGGCCGGCAACCCGTCGCATATGAACGCTGCGCTGATTATCCTCGACGGCTGGGGACTCGGCGACGGGACGAGCAGAGACGCAGTTGCTGCTGCCGAAACGCCCACCTTCGACCGCCTCGCCGCCGCCGGTGCCGAAGGCTCACTCGAGGTCGCCGGCCGTCGCGTCGGCCTGCCGGACGGACAGATGGGAAACAGCGAGGTCGGCCACCTGAATATCGGGGCCGGCCGCGTCGTCTACCAGGAGTACACCCGCATCGCGGACTCGATTGCAGACGGGTCGTTCCGCGAGAACGACGCGATCAACACGGCCTTCGAGAACGCCCGTGAGAACGGTGGTCGCGTACACTTCATTGGCCTCGTTAGCGACGGCGGCGTCCACGCCGATCAGGAACACCTCCACGGGCTGATTGAACTCGCCGCCGACCGCGGCGTCGAAGCCGTCACCCACGCGATTACGGACGGCCGGGACACCTCGCCCACGGGCGGGCGCGAGTACCTCGCCGCACTCGAGGATGTCGTCGCCGAAAACGGAACTGGCCACGTCGCGACCGTCTCCGGGCGCTACTACGCAATGGACCGCGACCAGAACTGGGAGCGGACGAAACGCGCCTACGACGCCATCGTCGAGCGCGAGGCAACGTACGAAGCCGACTCCGCACTCGAGGCCGTCGAACAGTCCTACGAGCGCGACGAGACCGACGAGTTCGTCGAGCCGACGACGATTCGTGGCCAGCCCGCGCTGCAAGATGGCGATTCAGTCGTCTGGTTCAACTTCCGCTCCGACCGCGCGCGACAGCTGACCCGAATGCTGGCCGATATTCGACCCGAAGACTGGGCGGACGCCCTCGAGACCGAACCGCCGGATGCGGAGGTCGTGATGATGACCCAGTACGACAAGACGTTCGACCTGCCGATTGCGTACCCGCCGAACCAGCCCGAACAGGTGCTTGGCGAGGTGCTCGCCGACGCGGGCAAAACGCAGTTGCGGATCGCCGAATCCGAGAAGTACGCCCACGTCACCTACTTCCTCAATGGTGGCCGCGAGATCGAGTTTGATGGCGAACTCCGCCAGATCGTCGAAAGTCCCGACGTGCCGACCTACGATCGCCAGCCGGAGATGAGTGCCCCCGAGGTGACGGACACGGCGATTGAACACATCGAAGCCGACGATCCGGATACGCTCGTGCTCAACTACGCCAACCCCGATATGGTCGGTCACACCGGCGACTACGAAGCTGCAATCGAGGCCGTCGAAGCCGTCGACACCCAGTTGGGACGCCTCGTCGATGCACTCGAGGACGCGGGCGCACACGTTCTCATCACCGCCGACCACGGCAACGCCGACGATATGGGAACCGAGGAGAACCCGCACACGGCCCACACGTACAACAAGGTGCCGCTCGTGTATCTGGCACCCGACGGCACTGACGGCGGCCGAACCATCCGCGAGGGCGGCACCCTGGCGGATATTGCGCCGACGATGCTCGAGTTGCTCGATATTTCCCAGCCGCCGGAGATGACCGGGGAACTGCTGCTCGAGTAGCAGGATCGAACACCCGGCATACCCCCAGCCGGTGGCAAGTTTCGCCAACACTTATGCTGTTCTGACGTGTGGTGACCGATCACATGAGCGACGATTCCGAAGAGCCAACGCGCGAGTTCGCCACGAACAGCATTCACGCCGGCCAGGAGCCAGATCCGACGACCGGCGCGCGTGCGCCGCCGCTGTATCAGACCACGTCCTATCAGTTCGAGGATACCGAGCACGCGGCCGCGCTGTTCGGCTTAGAGGAAACCGGGAACATCTACTCGCGGATCATGAACCCGACGAACGCGATGTTAGAAGAGCGCATCGCGACGCTCGAGGGCGGCGTCGGCGCACTCGCCACGTCCTCCGGGATGGCCGCGTTTGACCTCGCGACGTTCATTTTGGCGGACGTAGGCGACAACATCGTCTCCTCGTCGTCACTGTATGGTGGCACGTACACCTACCTCACCCATACCGTCGAAAAGCGTGGCGTCGAGACGAAGTTCGTCGACACGCTCGATTACGACGCCTACGAGGAGGCCATCGACGATGACACCGCGTTCGTTCACCTCGAGACAATCGGCAACCCTGCACTCGTCACGCCCGACCTCGAGCGCATCGCGGATATCGCCCACGACCACGACGTACCGCTGTTCGTGGACAACACCTTCGCGACGCCGTCTCTGTGCCGCCCGCTCGAGCACGGCGCGGACCTGGTCTGGCACTCGACCACGAAGTGGCTCCACGGCGCTGGCTCGACCGTCGGTGGCGTGCTGGTTGATGGCGGCTCGTTTGCGTGGGATGAGGGCGACTACCCCGAAATTACGGAGCCGAACCCGGCCTATCACGGGATCAACTTTTACGAGACGTTCGGCGACATGGCATTCTCCGTCGTCGCCCGCACGCGCGGTCTGCGCGATCTGGGTAACCAGCAGTCGCCCTTTGACGCCTGGGTCACGCTCCAGAAACTCGAGTCACTCCCACTCCGAATGGAGAAACATTGCGAGAACGCGCTGGTTGTTGCCGAGTATCTCGAAGATCACGACAAGGTCTCGTGGGTCACCTATCCCGGCCTCGAGAGCCACGAAACGCATGACGAAGCCAGCGAGTATCTCGATGGGGGCTACGGCGGGATGATTACCTTCGGCCTCGAGGGCGGCTACGATGCTGCAGAGACGGTCTGTAACGAGGTCGACCTGTTCAGTCTGCTCGCGAACGTCGGTGACGCGAAGTCGCTGATCATCCATCCCGCGAGTACGACCCACCAGCAACTCTCCGAGGAGGAGAAACTCGCAAGCGGCGTTAGCAACGACCTAGTACGGCTCTCTGTCGGCATCGAGGATCCCGCCGACGTGATCGCTGATCTCGAGGCCGCACTCGAGCAGACGGAGTGAGGCGCTTTCGGTTTGTTTCAGTGGGTAGCACCAGCCCCCGTCATTAAGACGGTTGGCTTCGATGGGGCCAGTATGGCCACTGGGCTACTCACGTCCGAACGGGCAGAACAGATCGTCACGACCTGTCGAACGGCCGTCGGCGACAGTCTCCGGTCAGTCACGTACTTTACGCGTGATGACTTCGAGCAAGTGTACCTGCGTGAGGACCTCGAGCGAGACGCCGACCTCTCGACGTTTATCGGTCACGAGTGGCGCGGCTTCAAAACGGCCCAGACCGCCTATGAAGGGTCGGAGCTGGGCGATTACAACTACACGATTCGGGTGTTCGACAACGGATTTTTGATTCGCGTCACCACCGACACCGATGGCGTGTTCGTCACGACTGACGGACTAACGATGAAAGATTTTGAAGAAGTTGCAACCGCGTTGCGGGCGTTCCTCACCGAACGTAACGACTCTAACGCCTGATTCGGGGCCTCAAAACCACCGTCTCCACGTAAGTGCAAGCGTTCTGCACCCGAACTGGAGAGCGCAGACCGTCTCAATCAGCACCGAGCGACTGCGTTTCGTCCGGGTCGATGTCGGGTTCGTACTCCCTGGCAATCTCGGGTTCGAACCCATCAGTCTCACTCGAGGGCGGAGCGCCGTCGTCGTGGTCCGTGGTGGGTCGGTGCTCACGATGTGGTTCCTGTAGCTGATGATGTCGGTCGTCGCCGCTGGTCGTCATCGGAAGTCCAGAACCGAGTTCGCCATCGACACCGAGAAGACGAGCAAATCGACGCCGTTCAGCAGCACGTTTATCGAGAGACATACCGACAAAACACATCGGTATCCGTTGTAGTAATGGGGTGCATTTGAGGACGAAACCGGTGACTTCGTCGCCGGAAGTGAGTGAAACGATATAGTAACAACTGCAACTATTCACACACTGATCGCCGACCTGTCTGGCGATCAGGTGTGCATTGACTTGCAGTGGCTACTATAGCCAACACGTAGTTCCACTCATCCAAAACTCATAACAGACACATCTGCCACCACACAGCGTAACGCCCTTTTTCGCGACGCCCGTTACAGTCGATAATGACTGCCTGCCCCGACCCCATCAGCGACGAACTCGAGTCCCACGACGCGTTCGAACCGACAGACGCAGACGGCACCTACCGGCTGACGACGACCGTCTTCGAGACGGCCATCACGGCCAGCGATGCCGAGGGCAGACGTGACGGCGAATTCACCGTCACCGTCACCCTCCCAACGCTCGATGCCGCCGTTGCAAACGAAGCCGTCGCTGCCGTCGTCGAAGACGGCTGGTTCGAAACCCTCGAGCGCCGACTCGAGGACGTCTTCACTGTTGCCCATACGAGCACGCACGACGATCCCGTCGTCGAGCGCGACGCCGAATCAGTCACTGTCACGCTCAAGTATCTTGCGTGGGACGCTACCGAGGGCGTCGACGACGCCAAGGCACTCATCGAGTATGTCGAAGGAACCTATGCACAGGGAATTATTCCCGGCTACGAATATCGCGGGCCGGCGGCAACGCTCCTCGAGACTGCCAAAAGTCGCGGCCAGCAAGCAGCTGATGGCAACGGCTCCGAGAACGGCTCCGAGAACGGCTCCGAGAACGGCCCTGGCGGCCCTGGTGGCAGTGGCGGCATGCCGATGTAGCCTCTCGCGACGCACCGAAAAAGGTGGTTCTAATCCATCGCGATATACGTCTGCGTGTCTTCGATCCCCTCGATAGACTGAATCTGTGTCGCCGCGATCTCTTTGACTTCGGCGGGTGTCTCGACACGTGCTTTCGCGATAATATCGACGTCACCGGCGACGATATGCGCCGATTCGACGCCCTCGATTTCGGTGATATCATCTCGTAGTCGATCCGCCTCGCCCGTATTCGCCTTGATCATGACAAATGCAGTAACCATTAGTTGACACCCTCGTTAGACTGGTCCGTCTTATCCGCCGTCTCCGTATCTGCGTCCGCCTCGAGCGCCGCGTTCGTCGCCGCCTCGTGTGTGGATTCACCGACCAGGAGCTGTCGGACGTCGCTCAGCACGTCGAAATCGGCAAGTACGACGACTCGATCACCGACCTCGAGTGATTCGTCATCGTCTGGCAGTGCCAGTTCACCCTCGCGCTTGCCGAACGCGAGCACGCGCGAGTCGGCAGGCAACTCGAGTTCGGTGATTGTGTAGCCGTTGACCGGCGCATCGTCAGTGATGGTCAGTTCGACAACCTGGAGATGCTGGGCGATGTCAGCGATTGCGCGAATCGTCCCGCCGAGTAAGGCGTTTTTCGCGCCGATTGCGCCCAGTCGCTCGGGATAGATGATCTCGTCGACTTCTGCGGCGTACTTGCGGTAAATGCCCTCTCGGTAGGCTTCGTCGATCCGCATCACAGTCCGACAGCCGTAGTGTTTCGCGATCATACACGCGGTGAAGTTGACGTTCAGATCGCCGGTCAGCGCGCCGAATGCATTGGCTTCGGCGATGCCTGCTTCCTCGAGGAGATCCTCTCGAGAGCCGTCGCCCTCGATGACGGAAAATCCCTCGTTGCGAGCGCGTCGACATTTCGGCTCGTCACGCTCGACGAGCGTTACATCGTGGCCCTCCTCACGTAAGACACGCGCCGTACGTAACCCGACTCGTCCAGCGCCAATGATCACGAACCGCATACCCTGTGGTACGCTCGCCCCCGTCAATAACTTTGCCCTGCGTTACCACACCATACCGAAATTGGGCTCCGGATCGCGGTTGAGCCGTGAGTACCTCGGCCGAAATAGGCCACACTCGAGACCCACCGTGCAAACGTTTTAGTCGTGTCATGAAGTACCACACGGTAGATGGTTCACGCGTTTATCATGGTCAAGACAGCCGCCGGGAAGTCCGAGGGACTCCTCGCCAATATCAGGGACTTCGACCGCGCCAGCGACGCTCACATTGTCGCCGGAACCTACGACATCATCGTCGAAGTCGACGCCGAGGAAGTCTATGACATCCTCGAGACCGTCTCCTCGAATATCCAGGGTCTCGAAGGGGTGACCGAGACAAAGACGTATATTGCGATGGACTAAGAACGAAGTTTTGCGCTGCGGGTGCGCTACAGGCGCACCCTCGGCAAAATCTTCAAAAGAGCGCACCGCGCTCTTTTGGACTGGGCGATTCCTTCGGAATCGCTTGCAGTCGGGCGGCGCTGCCGCCCGACGACCTCGCGGGATCTTCGATCCCGCTCAGATTCGATTAAAAGCACTCCTCCTCCCTTCGCTCCGTTCCGTCGCTCACATCAGTCGTCGGCCCGCTCGCTCCCCGTGGTCGCTCGCGGTCGGGAACGGTGTAATAGCCTGCCCTCCCCCGGATCGTGCGCCGCTCGAGATGCTCGCGGCGCACTTACGGCCAGTCTCTTCGACGACTGTCGCTGATAGTCCCTGGTTGGAGGCTCAGTACTCGAGATCGCGAACCTCTGTTCCTGACGCGAACGCCTCGAGCCACGCGCGCTGTTCCGCGAGTCGCGGCGGCATGTCCTCGTAGACGGACTCAAACACGTCATCTGGGTCAGGCAGCGGCGCTGATTCTACTTCGTCGACTGCGTCCTCGAGTTCCGCGTTGGCGTCGGCAACCAGGTTCTCGCGCAGGGCGTCGTCAAGGACGCCCTGATCGCGGAGATAGGTCTCGAATCGCTCGAGCGGATCTGCAGTGCGCCAGTCGGGGAGGTCGGGCGCGTCGTCTCGATAGCGGGATGGATCGTCGCTCGTCGTGTGTGCCCCCTGTCGGTACGTCAGGCTCTCGACGAGGACTGGGTCACCGTTTCGGGCGGCCTCGAGGGCCTCGAGCATGACCGCCTGTACTGCGAGCGGGTCGTTGCCGTCGACGCGGACGCCCTCGAAGCCGTAGGCCTCGGCCTTCTGCGCTAAGGTGGCACTCGCCGTCTGGCGCTCGCGGGGCATCGAAATCGCCCAGCCGTTGTTCTCACAGAAAAAGACGACTGGAGCGTCGAACACCCCCGCGAAATTGAGTCCCTCGTGGAAGTCTCCCTCGGAGGTCGCGCCATCACCAAGATAACAACAGACCGCTGGCGTTTCACCGTCGGGTTCGCTGTCGTACTCGAGTGCCATACCCAACCCAACGGCGTGTGGAATCTGCGTCGCAATCGGCACCGCCTGCGGGAACACGTTCAGGTCGTGCTCGGAGGTGTACTCCGGGTAGCCCCGGCGAAAGCGAAAAATATCGGCCATCGGGACGCCATGGGCCAGTTGCATCGCATTCGAGCGATAGGTCGGCACCAGCCAGTCCGACTCGAGCAAGGCGTGTGCTGCCCCGACCTGCGAGGCTTCCTGTCCACGGAAGGGAGGATAGCCGCTCATCCAGCCACGGCGCTGGAGGGCAACCGCTCGGTCGTCGAACTGGCGGGCACGAACCATATCGCGAAAACACGCGAGCGCGTCGTCGGCGTCGAACCGAGTTGCAGAGAGGTCACGGTCGGCGATAACGCGGTGCATGCCGGCCTGTCACCGGCTGTCGTGAAAGCCGTTTGGCCGGCCGGGTGGAGCGATTACTCTGTGAGTTGCGCAGCCAGTACCTCCTTGACCGACTCGAGGACGGCGTCCGGTTCCTGTGTCGCATCGATGCGGACGAAGCGCTCTGGGTCGTTCTCACGGAGACGTTCGTAGTTGGCCCGCACGTCCGCGAGGTAGTCTGCGTGTTCGAACTTGTTCGTCGCGCCAGCGCGTTCGGCGCCGCGTTCGGGCTCGAGGTCGAGGTAGATCGTCAGATCGGGCGTGATCGAGAACGGCTCGTGGACATCGACGACGTACTGCAGCGGGTCGTCGAGGCCGTAGTCGTTGGCAGCGCGCTCGAGGGTCGCGCCCTGATAGGCAAAGCGAGAATCCGAGTAGCGATCTGAAATCACGACCTCGTCGCGTTCAAGGGCGGGTTTGATGACGCGCTCGAGGTGGGCGGCGTGGTCTGCGGTATAGAGAAAGAGCTCCGCAAGCGAGTCAGCGTCGTCGTCTTTGATCGAGCGATAGACTGCGTCGCCGTACCACGAGTCATTCGTCGGTTCGCGCGTAAAGACTGCCTCGGGATAACGCTCCCGCAAAGCCTCCCAGACCGTCGTTTTGCCGCTACCGTCGAGTCCCTCGAGCGTCACGAGCATGTCCACACGTCCGGGCGGGTGATATTAATGGACTGCTGTTCTGCCCGACTCGCTCGAGGCGTCCAGCCAAACGACGTAGCCGATCAGCTATTTATCGCTACGGCTGTATGTTGGTGGTATGAAGGTCCTCGTCGCTGGCGGTGCCGGCTTCATTGGAACGGCGCTGTGTACGGAACTGCTCGAGCGCGGTCACGAGGTGACGGCACTGTCACGCAATCCTGACAGTGACGACCTCCCGGTGGACATCGACCTCGCGGTCGGCGACGTCAGCGCATACGATTCGATCGAAAGCGCTGTCGACGGCCACGACGCCATCATCAACCTTGTCTCGCCCTCACCGTTGTTTCAGCCCGACGATGATGACCTCTACGAGCGTGTTCACCTCGGCGGCACCGCAAACCTCGTCCGCGCGGCCGAGGATCACGAAGTACCTCGATTCGTTCAGATCAGCGCACTCGGGGCCGATCCCGACGGTCCGACCGATTACATCCGCGCGAAAGGACGGGCTGAAGACGTCGTCACTGACTCCGACCTCTCGTGGACCATCGTTCGCCCCTCGATCGTGTTCGGCGACGGCGCGGAGTTCCTCGAGTTCACAAAGCAGGTGACAACGCCGTACGTAACCGGCCTACCGGGTGGTGGCAAGACGCGTTTCCAGCCAATCTGGGTCGAAGATTTCGTCCCACTGCTTGCCGAGACGCTCGAGGACGACGCCCATATCGGTGAAATACACGAGATCGGTGGCCCACAGATCGTCACGCTCGCGGACGCGACGGAACTCGCGTACGCGGCCGAGGGAAAATCCGTGACGATCGTCCCAATTCCACTCCCAGTGACGAAACTTGGCCTGACTGCGGTCGGTCCCGTTCCATTTGTCCCCTTCGGCCCGGATCAGGCCCGCTCGCTCGAGTTCGATAACACAGTCGCGGACAACGACGTGGGCACGTTCGGTGTCGACGAAACGGAACTACAAACACTCAGTTCGTATCTCGGTGTCTGGGAATAGACTGTTCGTTCCTCCTGCCCACAGTGGCGGTTACGTACTCGAGACGACACAACTCGAGTGGGTCTCGCGCGCAGTTGCTAGAACCAGCGGTAGATCCCATGAAACAAACAATTCATCAGTTTGGTAAGGACATGTTACCGGCAGATAACAGCGTCTTCTCGGTAGAACCAGATTATAAAAGTCGGATGGAGACGACCGCTGTGAGTTCCGATCAACTCACAAAATTGCGGCGGAAATCATCGCTGGCAGCCTATTATGGGAAATAGTACATTGTGTAAGAAATTCAGATCATAGAAAGACTTATGCCCTTCATCACTCTGGTACCAATTCAACGGAGCCCCCTGACAAACAATGAAGTTGGCGATGATCGGATTCGGACAGGCCGGTGGCAAAATCGTCGATCGATTCCTCGATTACGACGATCGAACGAACAGCGGAATCGTCCGTGCGGCGGTCGCTGTTAACTCCGCGAAAGCGGACCTCATCGGGCTGGACAACATTCCACAGGAGAATAGAGTACTCATCGGGCAGGCCCGCGTCAAGGGCCATGGGGTGGGTGCAGACAACGAGCTCGGCGCGGAAGTCGCCGAAGAGGATATCGACGAGGTCCAGAACGCAATCGACCAGATTCCGACGCACGAAGTCGACGCGTTCCTCGTCGTTGCCGGGATGGGTGGCGGTACCGGATCCGGTGGTGCACCCGTCCTCGCGAAACATCTCAAACGGATCTATACGATCCCAGTCTACGGGCTTGGCGTCCTGCCGGGCACGGACGAAGGTGGGATTTACACGCTCAACGCGGCCCGATCCTTCCAGACGTTCGTCCGCGAAGTGGACAACCTGATGGTCTTCGACAACGACTCCTGGCGACAAACCGGTGAGTCCGTCGAAGGCGGCTACGACCAGATTAACGAGGAAATCGTCCGCCGATTCGGCATCCTCTTCGGTGCTGGTGAGGTCGGCGAAGGCGAAGAGGTCGCCGAAAGCGTCGTCGACTCCTCCGAGATTATCAACACCCTCTCGGGTGGCGGTGTCTCGACCGTTGGCTTTGCCAGCGAAGAAGTCGAGTTGAACAGCGGCGGCGGTCTCCTCTCACGATTCACCGGCGATGGAGGCGGGAGCGGCGACAATCTCGACGCTGCAAACACGACCAACCGCATTACGAGTCTCGTTCGCAAGGCCGCACTCGGCCGTCTCACACTCCCGTGTGAGATTGAAGGCACCGAGCGCGCGCTGCTCGTCCTCTCTGGCCCCTCGGAGTACCTGAACCGGAAAGGCATCGAACGCGGGCGGAAATGGCTCGAGGAGGAAACGGGAAGCATGGAAGTCCGTGGTGGCGACTATCCGCGCGACGAGCCGGAAGTCGCAGCCGCCATCCTGCTGTCGGGAGTCACCAACGTCCCGCGCATCAAGCGTCTCCAGCAGGTTGCAATCGAAGCACAGGACAACATCGACGATATCCAACAGGAAAGCGAGGAGAACCTGGAAGAACTCGTCGAAGACGACGAAGACGAACTCGAGCCGCTGTTCTAGGCGGCCTCGAGTCGAGGGCGGCACGTGGCACACCCACGTGAGAGGCGAGAGGAGGTTCGTGTCGGGGGGCACGCGCTACGCTGTGGTGTCGGCGTTTGCGATCGGTTGCACCCGGTTCGACGTTCTTTTGAGGGCAGACTGTGTTCCACGCAACGAATGCGCATCGTCGTGCCGTTCGCTGCAAGCACTCCGAAAACCCGGCTGCAGCCCGTGCTCTCGCCGGCTGAGCGCTCGACGTTTGCAAAGGCAATGCTCGGTGACGTACTCACCGCGCTCACCGACGCCGGTTACGACCCAACGGTACTCGCGACGACGCCACTCGACCTCGAGGCCGAGGCATACAGCCTCGAGTCCGGCGTGCTCGAGGCAGTTTCGGTTGCTGTCGATGAGCGTCCACTCACTGAAGCGGTCAACGCACGGCTTGGCGCAAGCGCGTCCGACCCCGTTGCCGTCGTGATGGCAGATCTTGCGCTTGCGACGCCAGATGCACTCGAGCGACTCTTTGCGACTGACGCAGACGTTGCTATCACACCAGGTCGCGGCAGCGGGACGAACGCACTCGTTGTGCGCCATCCGGACGTTCGAGTCGACTACCATGGCACGTCCTATCTCGATCACTGTGAGAATGCACAAGACGTGGGGGCCAGCCTCGAGATGGTTGATTCGTTTCGGCTGGCGACGGATATCGACGAGCCCGCAGATCTCGTTGAGGTGTTGGTTCACGGTGAAGATGACGCTCGTGCACCAGCCGCGCTTCGAGAGTTCGGATTCGAACTCGCTGAAACGGACGGACGCGTTACGGTCACTCGCCGTGAGTCGCCAGCGTCGAAGTGAGCAGAGTCTACAGTCGGTGTCGGCCCCGAAGTGAAGCGCTTATGTGCGACGCGAGGACACTCCGAGGTAATGATTCCCGGGGCACGCGAGTACGGCGTCGAGATCGAAATCGACGACAGCGCCATCGATGAGGTGCTCGCAGTGACGCCAGCCGATGTCGAGGCCCCGGCGGCGCTGACGTTCGCACGAAACGTATTCATCCCGCTGACGACTGCGTGTCGCTACACCTGTACGTACTGTACCTACTTTGACGCGCCAGGACAGGCCTCGTTGCTCTCGCTCGAGGAGGTTCGCGAAATCTGTGCCCGCGGCGCTGCTGCAGGCTGTACGGAGGCGCTGTTCACCTTCGGTGACGACCCGGATGAGCGCTATACGGAGATTCACGAGCAACTCGAAGCATGGGGCCACGACTCGATTCATACCTACCTGCGCGAGGCCTGCGAGGTCGCCCTCGAGGAAGGACTGCTTCCCCACGCCAATCCCGGTGACCAGACGCGCGAGCAGATGGCAACCGTCGCCGACGTCAACGCGAGTATGGGCGTGATGCTCGAGTCGACTGCCGAAGTCGACGCTCACGCAGGCCCCCGAAAAAAAGAGCCGGGCCAGCGTCTGCGGACCATCAAAAACGCAGGTGAACTCGACGTGGCCTTCACAACGGGCATTCTGGTCGGCATCGGAGAATCCTGGCGCGACCGCGCCGAGAGCCTGCTCGCGATTGCCGAGATGCACGCCCGCTATGATCACATTCAGGAGGTCATCGTCCAGCCAGTCGCAAACAACGAGCGCTGGTCCGAGGGGTCGCCCGACCTCGAGACCATGCGCCGGGTGACGGCAATGGCTCGGGCCGCGTTACCCGAGGAAATTTCGGTGCAGGTGCCGCCGAATCTCGCACCTGCCCGCGAGTTGATCGACTGTGGCGTCGATGATCTTGGGGGTGTCTCGCCGATCACGGACGATCACATCAATCCCGACTACAAGTGGCCCGCACTGCGCGAACTCGAGGAGATTGCGGCAAGCGCGGACCTACCACTCGGCGAGCGACTGCCGGTCTACGAGCGATTCCTTCCCGAGGACCTGCGAACGAATGGATTCGACGGCGTGGCTGCGGATGGGACTGCGGGCGCAACGGACGGCCGTGACCCGACAACAGAGCGCATGTGGATCTCGCCCGTGATCCGGGAGGCCATCGCGGCCGACGATACGGCGGGAGAGCGGTATCGGGACGTCCTCGAGTCAACCCCATAATTTCACCCCCGTACTGTTTGTCGGTAGATATACAATCACGTAGGTTCCGGTACCTGATATGTCAGTCCCCGACGCCGCTGCAACTGCCGACGACGTTATCGACGAAATCCTCTCCGCTGTCGTCGCCGACCGAGCCATTTTCGAAGAGGTCACCGCTGGCTTGCTGGCACGCGGACACGTCCTGCTCGAGGACGTTCCCGGTACCGGTAAAACGCTAACCGCCCGTTCGTTCGCGACCGCACTCGGCCTCGAGTTCTCCCGTATTCAGTTTACGCCCGATCTGATGCCCGCCGACGTGACCGGGTCGTACGTGTTCGAGGAAGAAACCGGCGAGTTCCACTTTACGCCAGGGCCGGTCTTCGCGAACGTCGTGCTGGCTGACGAGATCAATCGTGCGCCACCGAAAACGCAATCTGCCCTGCTCGAGGCAATGGCCGAAGGGCAGGTCACCGTCGATGGAGAAACCCACGAGTTGCCGGAGCCGTTCATCGTCATCGCGACGCAGAATCCGGTTGAACAGGAAGGAACGTTTGAACTCCCAGAAGCCCAACGCGATCGATTTATGATTAAAACCTCGCTTGGGTATCCCGACGCCGCGGGGACGCGCGAACTGATCGACCGCCGCGCCGACCGTGACGTGCCGGACCCAACCGTCGAGCCTGTCATCGGTCGGGAGGCCGTTCGAGAGCTACAGACAGTTCCCGAAATGGTTACCGTCGAGGATCCGATTCGCGACTATATCGCTGCGATCTGTCGGCAAACGCGACTCGACGGGCGCGTCGATGTCGGTGTCTCCCCGCGAGGCGTCCAGCGCCTGTTCGAAGTCGCTCGCGCTCGAGCCGTCCTCGAGGGTCGTGACTACGTCGTTCCGGATGATGTCAAACACATCGCGCCCGCGTCGCTCGCGCATCGACTCGTGTTGACGCCGGAAGCGAGCGTCGAAGGCGCATCCAGACGCCGCGTTATTGACTCCGTCCTCGAGGATGTCGATGTCCCTGCGATGGACCCCGAATCAACGGAACAGTAGCCGAGAGCCGACCACGACCGCGCCGAGGGCAACAACCAATGCGGCAGTCGCTGGCACCGAAAGCGTCGGCGCGAACAGCGTCGCGAACGCGAGCCCAAACATGGCAACGGGGACACCAAACCCGGCAACCAGCGCGCTCCAGCCGGCGCGAACGAACTGCGGGCGCTGTGAGGCGACAGGGCCAATATCTCGAGCCAGTGTCCGGCCGTAGCGGCTGAGATTGGAGGCGAATAGCCCTGTCGCGATCATGATGAACGAGACTGCTGCGGTGTGTGCCGAGCCAAGCGACCGGACGGTCTCGATGCTCGCACCAGCGATGATACCGCCGCTAAGGAGTCCTACGGCGAGAACCGACGCACTGGCGGTGTTGGGCTGGCGATCAACCCATTTTCCAGCCTGTGAGACGAGCCAGCCGACACCGAGAACAACCGAACCGATCCCAAAGATCGGACTCACGGACTCGAGTGTGCCCCCGCTGATGGTGAGGACGACTGGGAAGGTAGCGAGCGTGCCAAGCGATGCCCCGATAAGGATCGGGACCGCGGCGTTCTGTCGCGATTCGACGGTGAGCCACGAGTGGCGAACACTGATTGCAAACACAACGCCGAGGACGCCAACTGCGGTGATGGCTGCGCCAGCCCCACGAACGGCCGAGCTAGTCGCAAGTGACTCGAGGGTGCCACGAAGCGCCGGGACGTACCACGACGCGACATGGATGGCAGCGACACCGACGCCAGCAAGGACAACACCGACTGCGAGGAGGACGAGCAGACCGGTTCGTGCGCGGAGATACGACTCGTGTTCTGTCGGCGAGACGAACGCCCCCGGTGGGAAGACGGTAATTGCACAGGCGAGTGCAAGCGTGCCAGCGACAGCCCAGAGGGCAATCCCCCACAGTCCCGGACCGGTGAGCCACAGCGTTGCCTCGAGTAACGGCTGCCAGCCACCGATGTCGGCGACCAACAGGGCACCGAGACCGAGGAGACCAGCCGTGAATCCGGCAGTTATCGATGCGCCGCCGACCTGATTGAGCGCATGATTAGAGAGTGGTCCCGAAACAATTCGTCCAGTCGAGAGCGCGATGACGGCGACAACGATAGTCAGCCCAGTGATAAGCAGTTGTGAGCCCGTCGCAATCGTGGTGATCCCGCCGAGGACGGCAAGTGGCAACAGCCCCGCAGCCAGCGCAATGCGCCAGTACGACCCGTCGAATCCCGCAAACACTGCTGCGAGGCTGATGCCAAACACCGCACCGAGTGCGACTGCCGGCTCGAGCGTTACTGCGGCAAGCACGCCACCGATACCGGCGAGTGCGAGCAACCACGCGGTCGTTGACGGAAGTCCGGTGGATCGAGTCGTCATCGGTGTTTCACCTCCCCAATAGCGTCAGCGAGAACGAGTCGCAGCGGCCGCTCGAGTGACCAGTCGACGACGCGAGCGCCGGTCGCTCGGGCGCGAGCCAGTCGCGTGTCACGATCGAGCCCCTCAAGTTTGGTTGCGGAATCGTCGCCATCAGTGACGTCGGGTGAGATGATGCGAACGGGATAGCCCCGGGTGCAAAGCCCCTCGATGAGCTCGAGCGGCTCGTCGTCGACGAACGAGGAGAACAGATAGACCTGTGCCTCGCCGGGAAGTGACGTAATGAGCTCTGCCGCGGAGTTGTTCGAAGACGTTCGTGTGTAGTAGCGCATCTGTTTGTTCGAGTTCGAAATCGACTCGAGCAGTCGCGTGGCTCGTTCAGCCGTCTCGGGGCCGGTTCCCGGTGGGATCGTTTCGATAGCACCCGATCCGAGTCTGGCAACGCCCGTCGGGTGGCCGGCGTCGACGAGCGTCTCGAACGCGCGCTCGGCGGCGTCAACCGAGAGATCGATCGCTGGCAACTGTTCGGTGGTCGCCGCACGGAACTGGCTCGGACGCGAGTCGACGACACAGACGACGTGTGTCGAGCGTTCGGCACGATATTCGACGGTCGCAAGCTCGCGACTCCCAGCATACCGTCGCCAATCGATTGCGTTGACCGGGTCGCTTGGCTCGTACTCCCGAACCGAGTGGAACTCGATGCCTGCGCCGCCTTCGTCAGTCGGGACAGCACCCGTATGCTCGGTCGTCGCCGTCCCAAGCGCCACGGACTCGACGCTCGGCGTACACTGAAGTTCGGTCTGTCCCTCGACCGGCTCGGCCCACGTCTCGGTGACGGTAGCGCTTACGTCCCGCGCTCGAACCGTCGCCGCGTCGAATACATACTCGCCCCGTTGGAGCGAGAGTGTGTACTCGAGTGTCACCGTCTCGAGTGGCTCGAGCGTCACGCAGGCTCGTGGCGAACCCGCAGTAACGGACAGTTCTTCGGGAACACCGTCGATAACGCGGAGGTCGATGATCGGCTCGGAGCCGGTGTTTTGGATCGTCGTTCGGACGCTGACGTGCTGGCCCGGATTGCCCGAAACGGCTGTTTCGTCGTCAGATCGGCCGCCATCTGTGACGGTTCCGCCGTCGTCGTCGATTGACAGCGTTCGGCTAAGACGAACCGTCGCGTTCGGTGGCGTCCCGAAAATGGCCGCACCAACGTACAAAAGCGGGAGCGTTGCCGCGGCGACGAGCACCTGACTGCCGACTGTGAGTCCAAGACCCGCCAGCAACAGCGCGACGACGATAGCCCACTCGCCTTGATCGATGCGCTCGACGGTTCTGTCAGCGTCGGTCATCGAGCCACCTCCTGTACCGATTCGCTCGAGTGAGGTGACGTATTGGCCGTCCTCGAGTCTCCAGCAGTCGAATCGCTCGAGTCAATCGAATCGGTGGCTGGCGCGCTGGGTGAGTGACTCTCTTCGGTCTCGTTTGTGAGTGACGCTGAATCAGTACTCTCAGACGCTGCTTCGGTTGCAGTCGGTGGTTGCCACCGCGGGTTGTCGTCGATCGTCTCGATTGCAGCCAGCGTTCGTCGGAGTCGCCGGTCGAACGCTGCGCCGGGATCAAGGAATCCGCGAAGCCGTTCGCCGATCGGCTGTGACTGGTCGTCCGCAAGAAACGCACTCGCGACGCGGTCGTCTGTCCACGTCCCCGATTGAACCGCCTCGCGGGCACGAGTCTCCTCGAGGCCGCCTTTCGACCGAAGGGTGCGAACGACGCCGTCTGTAAGCTGTTCGTGGATCTCGGCAGTCGCTCCCTCGTTACGACAGTGATACCAGTTCGAGGTCGCCCGCTCGAGCGTCCAGATAGTTTCGCGTGCAACGGGCTGATTCGTCCGAGTTTCGCCCTGTTCAGGTGGCTCTGCAGCTGCCAATGGAGGTTCGGCTGGCTCGAGTGTGGAGAGCCCCCACCATAGCGCGCCTGCAGCGAGTAAAACGCCAACAACGGGCAGGACCGTTGCAAGCGTATAGAGGACGGCGATGATCCCCGAGCCGAACTGCACGAAGCCACCGAGCGTAATCACTGCAAGCGTAAAGAGGACACTCCCTGCAATCACAGCGAGTGCGAGACGCTCCGAGTCGGCAGTTCGCACCCAGGCGATCGGCTGGAACACCGAAATCGAGCGGTCGCTCATTCGTCGCCCTCCGTCTCGTCGTCCTCGTGATCGTACTCGAGGAGATCGTTCGTCGTGGTACGCGCAGTACGGACCCGTTCGCCGGATGCCGTTCGGCTGCCGTACTCGACATCGCGAACGATCCTAACGAGCCTCGAGACCTGTTCGGCGGGGTAACCAACCGAGAGGGCGTATCTAGCGGCCTGGCCGGGCGTTAGCGTCTCTCGATTCGAGATGCCAACCCGATCGAGGAACACGTGCCAGGTCGCTCGAATGTCCCGGCGCGGATCCTGTGGGCCAAGCGGTTCATCCGCGAGCGCAGGTTGTTCTGGGCCGACGGGTGCACCGTCTGCTGTCTCGCTGTCGTCCGTCTGTCGTCCGAACAGCGAGCGAAGAGATGACTCCGCCCCATCGTCCTCGCGCCGACTCGAGTTGGCAAATAGCGAGCCAAGCGACGGGAACGCACCGAATATCGAGCCAACTGACACGAGTGCGGGGCCAATCGATGGCAGGCCGAAACTGAATCCTCCCGCCCTCGAGGCCTGCCCGGGTTGCCGACCGCGCAGTACGGAGAGTGATGGCAGACGCAGGCGGCGAACGCGCGACCCGAGCCCGAACAGATTGTCGGCGGCACTCGAGACGAGCGACCCACTCTGCTTGATGGCGCTTGACGCGCCACCGAATAGGTCTGCGAGACCGACGAACAGGTCCGGTACCCCGGAGTTAGGCGGCAATGTGTCACCATCGCGATCACGGCGAGCGATAATGCGGACGTAGGTGACAAACAGCCCGATCACGAATCCAGAGCCGAGGATGGCGAGTGCGGCCAGTCGGAGATAGAGGTCGTCGACGGTTGCGGTTGCAGACTCCGCGCCCGCAGTCGCGGTTACAGTCGCCGTGTCGTCGATCGGCAACCAAACGCGTGCCTGTCCATCGGCCCCAGTTGTATCCGATCCGCCGTCGGCAAGCGATACCGTTGCCCCCTCAACTGGCTCGCCATCTGCGGTCACCGAAACTGGTGCCGGCGAACCCGGGAACAAAAACGGCGACGCGAACGAGACGTCTGGTTCTGGAACGTCGATCGTTCGCTCACCCGAAACCGTCGCGCGCTCGGCGCGGATGTCGGTCGGACCGGCCGTCTCCGGCAGTTGGACCGCAGTCTGGCCGTCTTCATCCGTCATTCCGGCCGCCTCACCATCGACGAACACCGTGGCGTTCGGGACCGACGTCGACCCAGCGTCCACCGAAACATCGAGCGTCGAGTTCGGTGCCGGACCGTTCACAGTGCTGATCGTTGCATCCGTCTCGACGGAGAACGTCTGGGACGTATCGTCCTCGGGGACAGTGACAGTCATCTCCTCGGCGTACGGCACGGTTGTCGTGATCTCGCCCCAGTCAGTCGTTCCAATTGACTCGTTGTTGACCGCAATATCGCGTTCGTTGAACGGACCGTCGGTATCGATCGAGATCATGACCTCGTTACCGGGTTCGATCTGCCCGTCGACCTCGATATCGTCTGTTTCGGTCGTATCCGAGTCGTCGCTGGCGTCAGTTTCGTTGTCCGTTTCACCCTCGCTAAGGTTGATTCCAGTCGCGTCAAGCGCGTCCCACTCGCCAGCAATCGATGTCTCGTCGTCGCCTGCCGGATCAATCCGCGGGTCGGCCGCGGGCATCGTGCTTGCGACAACGAGTAAGCAGACGATACAGCCGACCACAAACAGGAGTTGACGCGCTCCGCTCACGTCGATTCACCCCGCTCGAGGGCGCCGGCAAGGTCCTGCAATCGCATGACTCGCCGTTTGACCGGCGGATGCGTTCCAGTTCCGAGAGCCGCCCCACCAGTTGTCGCCGGCGTCTCGCCTTCGAGCCACGTTCGCACCTGCTCGCGTCGCTGCGCAGCCGTCGGGTTGTCGGCGCCGTCCGCCGCTGGCACCGCACTCGAGGCAGCATCGATGCTGGTGCCGGTGACGAGTTTCGTCGGGACGATACAGAGCGCCTGCGTTTTGGCGACGCGGAGATCGGTCGTCGGGGCCGTTGTTTCGCCTGCAAGCGTCGTCAGGGCGGTTGCAAGCGCGAGTGGCGATCCGGTCATCCGGGCGGCTCCCGCATCAGCAGCGTACTCGCGAGCGTGTGAAAGCGTCCGCGTCGCCCAGTCGGCAATCGTTGGAAATACCCACAACAGCGGTGCGACGAAGACGTAGGTTAGTGCAACGAGTGGGAGGAACCACGTCACCGCAGCACGGCCTTCGGCGGAAAGATTTCCAGGGTTCGTAATTGCCCGCCGTGCTAACTGTGCGCTGTGATAGGCTCGGTCTGCAATCTCGACGAACAGCGTCGTAATCGTCATCAGCGTCACGTCACGGTTCGCGATGTGGGCCACCTCGTGTGCAAGGACGGCCTCAAGTTCGTCTCGGTCGAGTTGCTCGAGGAGGCCACTCGAGACGACGATTGTCGCGTCAGTGAACCGGCCAACGGTGTAACAGCTCGGTTCCTCGGCGTCGACCAATCGGACGGTGGGTTCGGGAACGTCTGCGGTCATCGCCAGTCGCCGGACGATGCGGGCGGCTTCGTGGTCAGCGTCGCCGCGGGTCGTCCCCGAGAGGACGCGCCGATAGCCGTAGTAAATCTGTGCGGCCAAAAAGAGTCCAACCAGTATCGCCACGGTAGACCACGAGACGGGTAGCTGGAGGATATCGACCGAGGCTGTGCCGTGCTGGAGAAATACAATGGTCCCGGCGACGACCGCCGGGACGACGACGCCGTAGGCCCAGAGCAACGAAACGACGAACAACGCATTGAGCGCGACGAGAACAGCGAGGACACCACAGATTCGAAGGCGGAAACTCATGGAGGGATAGTTCACATTTTCAGCGCAGTGTCAAAAATTTTCCCCGAACATTCCGGTCCAGAGACACCCCCTCGGAGCTGTGGCGTGTGCACGCGCCACAGACGGGCGATCCGTCGGGCTTTTGACGGCGGCGGCCAGAGTATGTACGAAGACGAATGGCCCGGTATCATATCGAAACGTACGGGTGTACGTCAAATCGTGGCGAGAGTCGCGAGATCGAGCGCCGGCTCCGCGATGCCGGTCATTACCGGGTCGACGGACCGGATGATGCCGACGTGGCGATTCTTAACACCTGCACTGTCGTCGAGAAGACGGAACGAAACATGCTCCACCGCGCCGAGGAACTCTCCGAGGAGACGGCAGACCTCTTCATTACGGGCTGTATGGCACTCGCACAGGGCGAAGAGTTCGCCCAGGCCGACGTCGACGGACAGGTGCTTCACTGGGACGAGGTACCCGAAGCCGTCACAAACGGCGAGTGCCCGACGACGACACCCGACGCCGAACCCATTCTGGATGGCGTCGTCGGCATCCTCCCCATCGCGCGGGGCTGTATGTCCGATTGTTCGTACTGCATCACCAAACACGCCACCGGCAAGATCGACTCGCCGCCGATCGAGGAAAACGTCGAAAAAGCCCGCGCGTTGATCCACGCCGGTGCAAAGGAGATTCGGATCACTGGCCAGGACACCGGCGTCTACGGCTGGGACGAAGGTGAGCGCAAACTGCATCGCCTCCTCGAGGAAATCTGCGATATTGACGGTGACTTCCGCGTCCGCGTCGGCATGGCGAACCCGAAAGGTGTCCACGGCATCCGCGAGGAACTCGCCGATGTCTTCGCCGCAAACGAGGAACTCTATAACTTTCTGCACGCGCCCGTCCAGTCGGGGAGTAACGACGTCCTCGGCGATATGCGCCGCCAGCATCAAGTCAGTGAGTATCTCGAGGTCATCGACACCTTCGACAACGCGCTCGAGTACTGGACGCTCTCGACGGACTTCATCGTCGGCTTCCCGACTGAAACCGACCACGATCACGAGCAGTCGATGGCACTGCTGCGCGAGACACGCCCGGAGAAGGTCAACGTCACGCGGTTTTCGAAGCGCCCGGGAACGGACGCCGCCGATATGAAGGGCCTCGGTGGAACGATCAAGAAGGAGCGCTCGAAGGAGATGAGCGCAGCAAAGCGCGAAATCGTCGGCGACGCCTACGAGTCGATGGTCGGCGAGACGCGCAAGGACGTGCTGGTTGTCGAGGACGGAACCGCCGACTCGGTGAAGTGCCGTGACTCTGCGTACCGCCAGATCATCGTCCAGAACGCAAGCGACCACGGCCTCAAGCCCGGCGACTTCGTCGACCTCGAAGTCACGGCCCACGAGACGATGTATGCGTTCGGGAAGCCGGTGTGACACTGTCGGCTGGTTTTCGATCGGGAACAGATAGCCACGCTGTCAAAACCACGGATAGCAGTCAGACAAGCAAACGGGTGTGACAACGGTCGACGCATGGATGTATCAAGCCGATCCCCGTACTGTAGGAATGGTCTCGAGTCACTATAGGCGATTGCTCGGTACCCGTTTGTATGGGTGAAACAGCCGACCAGTCGACAGTCTGTACGTGGAACGACACTGGCCACGATGGCGCTGGTGGCTGTGTGCCACAGCAACTGCTCGAGGCGCTCACGGACGAGACAGCGCGTAAGATCTATCTGTCGCTCGAGGAACCAGCAACCGTCAGCGAGATTTGCGAGACGTGTGACGTGTCCCAATCAACGGCATACCGAAAGATCACCGAGTTACACGAGGCAGGACTGATACTACGATTTGATCACCGCTCCGGTGGCGTTGCCACACAGTACGTTCAGTCGATGGATCGCGTCGTCGTCACCTACGGCAATCCGATACAGATCGAGTGTGTCGTACAGGGACTCTCGATGCATTGTGAACTCGAACCGTGATGGCGACGCTATCCAGCACAATTCGCCCCGAGAGGGGGCCACCGACACCTATTCTTTTGATGGTTCGATCCGAACACGCGGTATGGTCACACTGTACGAACTGGACGGCTGTCCCTACTGTGAAACCGTTGCCGACCGCCTCGAGGAACTGGATATCGAGTACGAAAGCGTCTGGGTCGACGCCTTACACTCTGAGCGAAACGAAGTCAAGCGCGTCTCGGGCCAGCGCGGTGTCCCCGTCATCGTCGACGACGACTACGGCGTCACGATGCCCGAATCTGCACACATCCTCGAGTATCTCGAGCAGACGTACGCCTGAGGCCTGACGCCTACTCACTCGAAGACGACTGCGCTGTTTTCATCGGGAATCGTTGCCCCATCCTGTGTTGCAAACGCATCGTGAAGACGGTCGTAGGTCTCCTCGAGCGCCTCGACGATGACCGAGGTGTCACTGAGCACCGGCATGAAGTTGGTGTCGCCCTCCCAGCGCGGGACGACGTGCGTGTGCAAGTGATCGTCGATTGAGCCACCCGCGCCGTCGCCGAGGTTGAGTCCTGCGTTGAACCCATCCGGTTCCATCGCCTTCTCGAGGGCGTCGAACGTGCGCTGTTTCAGTCGGGCGTGATCCAGTAGTTGATCGTCAGAGAGGGCTGTGTAGTCACCGGTGTGTGCCCGCGGGATGACCATGACGTGGCCCGGGTTGTACGGATAGTTGTTCAATAACACGAACGCGTGCTCGCTGCGCGCGACGAGTAAGTTCTCTCTGTCAGCCGTCTGCTCGGGGAACGCACAGAACACACAGCCGTCGATATCGCCGTTTTTGTCCTCGCGTTTGATCCACTCGATCCGCCACGGCGCAAACACCTGCTCCATAGTCGGAGACACTCGAGGCGGTCCTATAGTAGCAACTGAAACGGTATCGTGGTTGCGTTCGCGAAACGTACCGGTGAAAGAAGTGGTTTTGACAGATCTACAACTCGTAGTGGTAGAACGCGCGCGACACACTCACCAACGGCTCAGAAGAGTGCCATATAATATCATATTACGCACTCGTAAGACGATACTAACTGATACTGAAACGCCACGAGAACCGGTCTTAAACAGTCTTGAACGATACAGAGCGATATCGGTGATACGGGGCCGTACTAGCGGGTTTCGACTCAGTTCTCGAAATGAAACGCGCCTTTAAGCAACACCTACCGAAAGGTTGCGGTAATGGCAACGACAGACGACTCCTTTAATGGGATGACCGAATACTGTGAATGCTGCGACCTGGAAACGCTCCACGAAGTGTCCGTCCAGATCCGAACCGAGAGCGTCAAAGAAGAGAACGCACAGTTCTCCCGCGAACCCTACCGCGTCCGCGAGTGTCAGCGGTGTGGTGACCGCTCGAGCCAGCGCATGAACAACGCGTAAATCGCATACCAACGCACACAGGAACAGCTCTACAATCGGTCTCCCCCCAATACCCCCTCTCAACGAGGTCACTGCCGAACGTGGGTTCGGATTATCGTGACTTCGTCGTCACCTCACAGCCATCCGGAGTGACGATGATTGTGTGTTCTTTCTGGCTAACGAGGTGTCCATCATCCTCTTTGAGCACCGGATAGCCGTGGACGATGCTGTTTCGCTTGAGCCGGCGCAGTGCCATCTCCGGACGATCCGTCTCGAGCCAGCGCGTCGCAAACGGAAGCGTTCGGAACTCGTCGGTGATCTGGTCCAAGGCATCACGTGCCTGCCGATTTCGGACGGAACCCTCGTGCTCGAGCGCGAAAATCTCCTCGCTGGCACCCTCCGTCACCTTGCCACCACCGTCGGTTGCGAACGGCTCGATCGCGACGACATCGCCGACCTCGAGCGTCGTTCCCTGTGAGACAGCGCGGTTCGGAATGTTCGGACCCGTGTGTTGTTCCCAGTGTCCTAACCCGTGGCCAGTGAGGTTGACGACAGGGTTGTAGCCGTAGCCGTTGATCACATCCTCGATTTCCGCGCCAATATCGCCGGTGTTGACGCCCGGTTCGATCACGTCGAGTGCCGCCTCGAGGGCCTGTTCGGAAGCTTCAGCGAGTTCCGGATTCCCAGAGAGATCGACGGTAATCGCCGTATCAGCGAGCCAGCCGTCGACGTGAACACCGATATCCAGATTGATCATCTCCTCGCCGAACGTCGAGTCGTCGTCGATTGATGGCGTTGCGTGGGCGGCTTCCTCGTCAATCGAGATGTTGACCGGGAACGCGGGTTTTCCCCCGAGTTCTCGAATCCGGTCTTCGGCGTACTCTGCGATCTCGAGGTGGCTCGCGCCGACCTCAACTCGATCAGCAGTTTCCTCGCGAACCTGGGCGAGAATCTCGCCTGCTTCGCGGTGTTTTTCGTACTGCTCGGACTCGAGGTCGACGTCTTCGTCGGATGCAGCCATGCCATCGGCTTGGGTCGGTCGACAAAAAGAGGTTCCGCCTCAGTCGGCCCGCAAGCCACAGCGACGCGATCACAGACCGAACGACTGCGACTCGAGTCGGAAGTCGTGACCTGAAACAGCTTCGAGAGCCACGGTGGCGTCACTAATCGAGTATTTATTCTGACGGCTGCGTCTGCAGGGCCAACTCACGACCGTGTGTGGACGATCCGTACGCGCCGCCTGCAAGGTCGAAAACAGTCCGACAACAGCACCAACGCCAAGATTGGGTCTCGGTAGCAACGCGTGAACGCGGTCCGGACATCGAAACGGTCGGGAGCCATTATACCGCACCGTTGCATCGCCTCAGATGGCGCTCGCGCGCCAGCACTGGTCGATCTGCGACGGTCGTGAATCCACGCCGTCTCGAGACCACCACACGATGACTGCTGGTGGATCACGTACGCGGGTCTCGAGGCGGTTACGTCGTTCGAGACGCCGTCTGCATTGCGTCACTATTGTACGCCGAGCCAAGCGTCCCGCGAGCGTCGAGGACGATCACGCCCGCCGTCGAACCGGTGAGTTCTGCAAATTCCTCGATTGCGAGCGAGGCGGCCGTGTCCGCCTCGAGACCGCGTTCAACGTGGCGTGCGACGCGTCTCGAGAGGGTGACACGCGCGATGTCTTCGCCAGCCCCGGTCGCGCTCACCGCCGCCGCGGGCGAACAGTAAAAGCCCGCACCGACCTGTGGCACGTCGCCAACGCGACCGGCAAGCGCGAGCCAGCGCCCACCTGTCGAGGTCGCCGCAGCGAGTCTGTCGCCGTCGAACGCGACTGCGCCGACAGTGTCGTGATCGTGTGAGTCCCGATCCGACGCGTCGCCAGACTGTTCGCCACTTCGATCTCTGCCACCCGGATCCGACGCCCCGTACCGCTCTGTGATCCACTCGAGTTCGGCCTTTGTGCCCCCAGTTGGAGCCTCGAGATCGGCCCACTTCTCGCGTGTGCGTTCCGACCAGAGATCGACACCAGTCTCGATACCGAACGCATCGGCCAGCGAGACGGCCTGTTCGCCAGCAATGAAGCCGTGTGGTGTCTCCTCCATCACGACGCGAGCGACGCTGACCGCATGCTCGACGCCGGGCATCGAACACGCTGCCCCGACGTCCCGGTCGTCGGTCATCAGCCCTGCATCAGTGCGAATGTCGCCGTCGCTCTGGACGGCACTGCCAACGCCCGCGTTGAACCGCGGCGAGGACTCGAGGACGTGGACTGCCTGCTCGACTGCATCGACCGGGTCGACTTCGCTCGAACCAGTTTCGGCTGCGCGCTCGAGGACTTCTTGTCTTGGTTCTGGATCGTCAGGGGCGCTGCCAGCACCGCCGTGGACGAGTACCTGCATACAAAGTGCTGCGAGAGCGGGTTGGATAACGGATTCGGAACGAAAGCGGTGTCTGAGCAGGCTCGAAACATCGCCGCAAACGGGAGCCTTTTGCGCCCGCCAGACACAGTCCCGATATGGCACGGACAGCACAGGAATTCGGTGATTGGCCGCTCAAACGGCTTATGACCGAGGTCGTCGGCTCGGGGCCAAAATCGGCCGACGATATGTCTCGCGAGCAAGCACGTGAAGCGCTCCAACGAATCTTCGCCGGAGAACCCGAGGAAACGACCCTCGGTGCATTCTGGCTGGCAAATCGCTGGAAGCGAAACACGCCCGAAGAACTTGCGGGCTATACCGACGTCATGCGCGAGGAGTCGGTTATCACCGCCGAACCCGAGTGTGACCCCGTCGACTGTGGCGCGAACTACGACGGCAAACACACCTCCGCCCTCCTCGGTGTCGGGGCTGGCGTCGTCGCCGCTGCTGCAGGTACCCCCGTCGTCGTCCACTCCGGCGACGGCGTCCCGACACAGAAAGAAACCGCCTACAAACACGTCCTCGACGAACTCGGCGTCCGAATCGATCTCGAGCCCGAGGAAAGCGCCGACATGGTCGACGAGACCGGCTTCGGCTTCTACTACCAACCAGCGTTCAACCCCGCCATCGACGACCTCTACGACCGACGCGACGAGATGGGCGTCCGAACGTTTATCAACACCATCGAAACCGTCGCCAACCCCGCCAACGCCGACGTCCATCTCGGCTCGTTCTACCACCTCGCGTTCGCGAAGAAGTTGACCAGTCTAATCCAAGACAGCGCCGAACTCGAGTACTCCCGCGCGATCTTTTTCCAGGGCATGGAAGGCTACGACGATATTCGCCCAGGATATACGAAAGTCGCCGAATGGAACGACAGCGAGGCGCGTAGCGCCTCGGACGATGCGAGCGGCGACGAGCCGCGAGCAGGCGACGACCTCGAGGACTTCGAAATCGAAACCGCAGACTACGGCATGGAGATGGACAGCGATGACCTCGCCGTCGACGATGTCCGCAGCGACTCCGCGGCCATCACCGAGACCGTCCTCGCCGGCGACCGCGACGACCACTTCGCCGACGCAATCGCGCTCAACGCCGCGTTTCGGATCTATGCCCGCGACGACGTGTCTGACCTCGAGACCGGCCTCGAGCGAGCGCGCACTGTGATTGACGATGGCAGCGCAGCGGCCGTCCTCGAGGACCTGCGCGCGTTCTGAATTCTGGGCGTGGTTTTGGACTATACTGTCCGTTGAGATGGTATAGCGGTGGTGAGACTCGAGGGACTCGAGCGTGCCGTGTCATGACTCCGTACCGGTCGCTCGTGGATAATTCCTGAGACGTCAGGTCGGCACGATCACTCGAGTTAGGCGTTCAGCTGTCTGCTCGCGTCTCAATTTCGAACTCGTACTCTTGTCAACTACAAAAAGAGCCAACTCGGATTTGAACCACGCGAAGACGGTCCTGCTCGTTCGTTCCACTCACTGTGCGGGCTGCGGCTTCTCTATTTCAAATCCTCGCGGCAGCACGTGCTTGCGGCTCACGAGTTTGTTCGCCGCAAGAAGTGGGCCAACTCGGATTTGAACCACGGTCGTTCCCGTTCGCTCGGCAGAGCCTCGCTCACCTCCCACTCCCTGATGCAAATCCGAGTTGGATCCAATTCCTGCCGCTCGCGAGTTTGCTCGCGGCGAAAATATGGGCCAACTCGGATTTGAACCGAGAGCCTCCACCTTATCAGAGTGGCGCTCAACCTGATTGAGCTATTGGCCCGCGTCTGCATTCAGTAGTTGCGTGGTGGTATGTTTAAGCGTTTCTTTCCGCTCTTGCTGTGGGAACCGCTACCGAGAAACCCCGTCGCCATCGTCCGATTCCGAATCCTCGTCTGCATCGCGTGTGCGTTCGGTCCCGAGATCGACGCGATAGCGCTCGGTCGAGTTGCTCTCACCCTCGACAGTATAGGAATCACTGCCGAGATCATAGGTGCCGGCAGCACCGTTGCCAGCGGTTCCAGCGCTGCTCGAGCCAGCCGTACCAGTTGCGTTACCCGGGGCATCCTCATCCGGGAAGCCGTAGGTCCAGACGACGCCGCTTGCAAGGCCGTCGGTCTTCTTGTCCGCGTAGGGGACGATCACGAAGCGCTTGAGGCCGGCGCGGATCGGGATTCGGGTTATCGGGAGGACGAGCAAGAATCCAATCGCGTCGGTGACCAGCCCGGGCGTCAACAGGAACGCACCGGCGGCGATGAGTAGCCCGCCGTCGAGCAGTTCGTTCGTCGGCGGCTGGCCCTGTGCGAGCGACTGTTGCATCTTTCCGAGGGTGCGACGGCCCTCCATCCGCACGAATAACATCCCGACGAGGCCAGTCAGGACGACGAGCAAGACCATCCCAACCCAGCCGAGATACGACGTCTGGCTGACCACAATTGCCAGCAAGACGGCGTCGAGAAACGGGATGAACAACAACGCGAGGATCCACCGGAGCATGCACGGATATAGCCAACGAAGGGTGAAAACGCTTTACTCTCGTTCCAACAACTCGAATTCCGCGGCGTGAACGCTCTCTCGAGTGGCTACTGACCACTATTCTGCGTCATCGTCGTCAAAGCCGTCGTACTCGCGGTTTGTCTCCGTTACGGAATCGTCGGCCGCAGCATCGGCGTCAGCCTCAGCGTCAGTGTTGGCGTCGTCGAGCGGCAACTCCGTCGACTCGTCCTCGAGATCGAACTCGTCCGTCTCGAGTTCGTCGCCACCGACGCTGACGCTGCCGTCTTTGATTTCGATGACGACGCCGTCGTCTTCGGGGGCGCGCCCGATGAGGCTGTTTGTCGCGGTTTCGACCTCGCGATTGACCTCCCAGGCAAAGCGCAGGACGGCCTCGAGTTCGGTGCCGGCTTGGCGGACGCTTCGCTCGGGTGAGAGTGTGCCGAGTGACTGTGCACCCTCGGGATGGAGGTACTGGATCGGATGCGTGTTTGGCACCTCGTGGAGGTCAACCTCGAACGACCAGAGATAGGGCAACGCCTGCAGTGCGTAGCCCTTCGGTTTCGGTGCTTTTCGTCCGGCAAACGAGAAGACAGTTGCCATCGCCGTCGTTCCGGTGTCCGTATCGTAGTAGACACCAGGAACCCCCGGAATTGAAACACGCATACCCACAAAAGCGTCTCTGCAGTCGTGAGTGTCACCCCGGCAAGTCCAAGCCTCAGACGTCGCCAGCTACTGGCTGCACTCAGAACCCATCGGCGAACTTATCCCGGCGATTGATATCGAGTTCGCTCACACTCGAGCCCTCGTGGCTCGCCGCGAAGATGATAGCGTTTGCGACCTCTCGTGGGTCACTCGCCTCGTCCTCGTCGAATACCTCTTCGAACGTCGAGCCGTCGGTTGTCTCGAATTCCGAGCGCACTTCGGCAGGGTTGACGATAGTCACCCCGACGCCTTCGTCCCCAACCTGTGCGGCCACGCTCTTGGCGAAGCCACGGACCCACCACTTCGACGCCGTTCACGAGAGCGGAACTCTCGTGAGCCCGCCAGAACCAGGGGTTCTGGCGACGGCATAGACGGGGTTGAACGAGCGCGGATACTGCCCCGCGAAACTGCTGACGAAAACGATGTGTCCCGCGCGCTCGCGGACGTGTGGAATCGCCGCTCGAGTCGCATAGAAGACGCCGTCCACGTTCGTTTCCTGCATCGTCTCGTACTCCTCGGTCGAGAGGTCCTCGACGTCGCTGCCACGTGAGAGGCCCGCGTTGTTCACCAGAACGTCGATCCCGCCGAACGTGTCGACGGCGTCCTCGATGAGTGAGTTGACTGCTGCCTCATCGCGGACGTTCGTCGGAATGACCAGCGTGTCAACGCCATGTTCGTCCTCGAGATCAGTCACGAGTGACTCGAGTGTGTCCTCGCTTCTGGCTGCGAGCACGACGTTCGCACCGCACTCGGCGAACCCTCGAGCGGTCGCCTCGCCGATACCGGAACTCGCGCCGGTGACCAAAAACAGATCCCGGCGCGACGGACGCGACGGGCACGACGGGCACAACGGACGCAACGGGCGCGTCTCCCGGGTTACAGGTCGTACAGCTCGCCGTACTTCGAGGTGACGTACTCGAGGAAGTAGTCAGCCGTAAAGCCCTCGCCGGTGGCGTGTTCGATCAGGTCGGGCGTGGTGAACTGTTTGCCGTGTTGGTGGATGTTCTCGCGAAGCCAACCGTTGAGTTCGTCAAATTCGCCCTCGCGGATCTGGTCGTCGAACTCCCCAAGGTCGTCCTCGGCGGCAGCGTACAGTTGGGCTGCGAGCACGGAGCCAAGCGAGTACGTCGGGAAGTAGCCAAAGGAGCCGTGGGACCAGTGAATGTCCTGGAGGCAGCCCTCGGCGTCGGTTTCGGGGCGAACACCGAGATACTCCTCGTACTTGTCGTTCCAAACTTCGGGCACGTCGGAAACGGCGAGGTCGCCCGAGATGAGATCGCGTTCGATCTCGAAGCGGATGACGATGTGGAGGTGGTAGGTAAGTTCGTCCGCCTCGACGCGGATCAGGTTGTCGTCGTACACCTGATTTGCGGACTCGTAGGCCGCTTCGGGAGAAATCTCCTCGAGTTCGGGGAATCGCTCGCGTGCAATCGGGAGGAACTGCTCCCAGAACGGCCGCGAGCGCCCGACGTGATTTTCCCAGAGGCGCGACTGGGATTCGTGGACAGAGAGGTCTCGAGACTCACCTAATGGCGTACCGTAGCCCTCGTCGGGCAGGCCGATGGTGTAGTTCGCGTGGCCGAACTCGTGAATGGTCGACGTAATCGAGCCGAGCAGGTCGTCTTCCTCGAATCGGGTCGTCACGCGTGCGTCGAACTGCGTCCCCGAGGAGAACGGATGCGGTGCGGTGTCGAGGCGGCCGCGCGACCAGTCGTAGCCCAGCGAATCGAGTACGTCGCGAGCGAGTGCCTCCTGATCGTCGTCGTCGAATGTCCCCGCGAACGCGTCCGTGGTCAACTCGGTGTCACTCGCTTGAATTTCGTCGATCAGCGGAACGAGTTCGTCACGTAGGCGTTCGAGGACCTGTTCTGCCGTCTCGAGGTCGATATAGGGTTCGTAGTCGGCGAACAGGACCGCGTAGGGGTCGGCGTCCGGATCGATGTGGTTCGCGTACTCGCGTTTGAGTTCGACGAGTTCCTCGAGAACGGGCGCAAATGCCTCGAAATCATCGTTTTCCTTGGCTTCTTTCCACTTCGGATGGGCGTTCGTCGTCGTCTCCGAGAGTTTCTCGACGAGTTCGCCGGGGACGCTCGTCTCGCGGTCGTACTGGCGACGGACCTCGCGGACGACTGCAGCCTGCTCGTCGGAGAGATCATCGGACTCGAGTGCCTCGAGTAGCTCGCCAGTTTCCTCGGCGGTCAGCAGTTCGTGGCTGAGCGACGACAGCGTTGAGAGCTGCTGGGCCCGGGCGGGCGTCCCCGCCTCGGGCATGACGACTTCCTGATCCCAGCGCAGGATGCCGGCCGCGTTGCCGATATTAGAAATTCGTTCGACGCGCGATTCGAACTCGTCGTAGGTATCGGCCCGCTCGTCATGGGCCTGCTCACTTGCCATGCCCGGCAGGTATGTGCGGGCGCTGTATCAACCTCGTGGTTCCGGGTATTTCGACTCGAGGCGTGACTCGAGCAAAGGAACTCTATCTGGTCACGATAACTTCGAACGAGTGAAAATCGAGGTGCTCGAGCGTTAGTCTGCGCCGGCCGCACCCTCGTGGTGCGAATTGCCATTAAAAAGCGGGACGACGAAACCAGCGACGCTGAGTACCATAATAACGCCGCCAGCGCCGATGATCAGTTCCTGGCCGCCGGTAAACACGCCACCGAGGATGACGAGGACGCCGACGAGCAATGCACCAAAGCCTGCCGTAATCGCGGTCGAACCGTCCATACATGCCATTTGTTGAGACTGTCCACATAAATCGGACGAAAGTGGCAGACGATGGTGAGATCACGTATGCTCGAGCAACGACCCATCACTCAACAGCAAAGTATGGGCTGTGTCCACGGAGACAATTCGGGCTCTGTTGGACCCAAGAAGATGATCTGTGGCTGCTGATAGAGAGCATGGAGACACACGATGACCCCGTATATTTTGCGCTGCTACGGTAAGTCACCAGTCGACTACACCTGCGAACTGAACGGCGACATATCAGTCAGTTACCGGTGATGGTTGTTCAGCCTTGGTGTATCGTGCACTAGCGTGTCCTATTCCGGACCACTGACTATTTAAGACCCTCAAATAAGGAAGGGTGGTGCTTTTCGGTCGCAAGGTCGGAGTACACAGTATGGCTTTTCCAGAGATAGATTCGGCTGTGTTCTTTGGGTTACTTACAATGGTGACTTGGGGAATCTGGGTGGTCCTGGGCAACGCTGCGTCGGAGTCTATCGACCCGAGGACGGCCGCCGCAATCTCCTATCTCGTTGCGGCCCCTCTTGCACTCGGATACATCCTCGTTTCGGACGCATCACTTGCCATTACTGCGAGAGGCGGACTGCTCGCTGGTGCGGCCGGCGTGTTCACCGGAATCGGTCTCATTTCGATGTACATCGGCCTTTCTGGAGGATCAACAACCGTTGTTTCGACTCTCAGCGCGATGTATTTCGTCGTCGCGGCTCTCATCGGTGTGGCCATCCTCGGAGACGAAGTTACGATAACGAGAGTTGCTGGGATAGCGTTCGCACTTATTGGAGTTATCTTGGTTTCCCAGTAGATCTCCCCCGCAGACCACCTGGCTTCGTCTGCACTCGCCGCCGTCGCGCATTCGCGCTGTCTATTCAGCAGATGCGATCCGAACAACCGAGTGACTGCCAAATCTGGCGTGTGCATGTAGAGCATGCGTTCAGCACGATGCCTGAAACGTATCATCAATCAACGGTTGCGCCAGAGCCACCACCCATACGCCGACGATCACCGGACTACCCCCAACTAGTGGGATCGGCTCGAGGCCGTGATAGACATTGATTTTTTTCGAGGCGGAACCCGAGAGCGGCGGTAGCGACTGGTTGTGAGAATCGAAAACGCACCGATCACGGTCCCAGTGCCGCAATATCAGCCCCGACCGTCGCCAGCGCGTCAGCGGGATTCGGGTCGCTGTCGGCCAGATGCGTATATCGGTGGACGGGGACGCTCGAGAGTGCCGTCGAAATAGCCTCGCTGTAGGTCTCGACCCCCGGTTCTGTAGGCTCGTTGCCGCCCCAGACGTCTCGGATGACGGTCATCGAATCGATGTGGACATCCAGCGTGCGTGGCTCGTAGCGAGCGAACAGTTCGGCGAGCCCGAGTTGCAAGGCGACGTATTCGGCGGTGTTGTTCCCCGTCCGAGAGCCAACGGGACGACCGAGACGGGCGAGTTGGGTTTCTGTGGAGTCCATGATGACCGCGCCCGCACCTGCCGGACCGGGGTTGCCACGCGAACTGCCGTCGACGTAGAGGACGAACGCATCACCCGTCGCCTCAGGAATGGACGGCCGCGAGAGGCCCGACTCGAGTACGTCCTCGAGTGCGTGGCGTAACTCACCTCGGCTGGTTTGGGGGTCGAAAAGCCCGCCGTAGCCGGGGACCGCGTCGTCGATGGCGTTGGTAGCCGCGGTGAGCTCATAACCAACAGCTGCGAGCACCTCGTCAACGCGGTCAGCAAGCGGCGACCGGTGTTCGGCCGGGAGCGGGTCGTCAGTCATGGAGTCCCCTCGAGACCGTGACATCTGATCCTAACACGCTCGCACTTGGATGACGCGGGTGGCTGCTCACACCACTGCATATCATGTCTCGGTGGCCGAACGGGATAATTGTTCACACGGGCGACTGGAAGGCAGTATTCTCACACGCGGCGGACACGTCCCGAGTACGGTGGTAAAGTCCGAGGAAGTTGCAAGCCGTAGGTTGTTCGAACTGGCTAGTGAGACGATACGTATGGTTGTTGCATCCGCAGTCGTGTTCCTCGCGAGCTTGCTCATCGGCGCACTCGGGATCTATCTCGGGGCGAGAATCATCGTCGGCGCAGGCGATTACGACCATGCGATCGTCACCGCGTTAATCGGGGCGGTCGTCTGGGCGGTCGTCGGCTTCTTCGTCGGTTGGATTCCGCTTTTGGGGCCGGCGCTGGCGCTGCTGGCCTACATCACGGTGATTAATTTCCAGTACCCCGGCGACTGGACCGCCGCGGCCATGATCGGCCTCGTCGCCTGGGTAACCGTCCTCATTGCCCTCTACGCGCTCGCCGCAGTCGGGATCACGGGCTTCAACGCAGTCGGCGTGCCAGGGCTGTAACCGGAACACAGAATCGTCACACCCACGCCTCGAGTGCCCGCCGATAGGTCTTCTGACAGCGCTCGAGCACGGCAATACTCACGCTCTCGGTTTCAGTATGCGCCTCGCCGGGTTCGGCAGGACCACAGACAACGCACTCGGTTCCGGCCTGCGAGAGCCAGCCAGCGTCGGTCGCATGGGGTTTTGTCACGAGTTCGGGTGAGCCTGACTGGGTGACGTCGGCAGCCTTGAGCACGAGGTCGGCAAAGTCGTCGTCACCGCACTGCATCGGCGGCAAGTCCTGATCGACAGTCCACTCAACGCCGGCACCCTCCTCGACGCGCTCGAGTGCAACGCGTTCACCGGGGACCGTCCGTTCGTCGACCGTGATCTCACAGCGGTCGGGAACGACATTCCAGGCTGTTCCACCCTCGATTTCGGTGACGACGACGCTGCCCGACAGCGTGTCGCCTGCGACCTCGACGGTCGGGGCCTCGAGATCCCGGACGAGGGAGACGGCGTCGGTTGCGCGATAGATTGCGTTTTCACCGGCATCGGCCTCGCTCGCGTGAGCCGCGCTGCCGTGGGCGGTGATCGTACTCCCGCGTCGTCCCTTGTGGGCGATGGCGACGTCGGTTACGCCGGGGCTCGAGTAGCCGGTCGAGCCCTCGCCAACGATGGCATAGTCCGGCGCGAATCCCTCGTCGATGGCGTGGCGTGCACCGACGCCACCGACCTCCTCGCCGACGAAACTCGCAAAGATAAGTTCGCCATCGACAGCCGACGCTGTGAGTGTCTCGACAGCATCTCGAAACGCGAGCATGGCGGCCGCGACGGCTCCTTTCATGTCGGCAGTTCCCCGGCCGTGGAGACGACCATCGCGTTCCTCGACGGCGTATTCGCCGGAATCGGTGACTTGTGCAGGAGTCGGCTCAACGACATCGTGGTGGCCGACGAGTGCGAGTGACTCCTCGCCAGTGCCTGCGTAGGCAATTACGTTTCCGGCGTTGTCTCGAGCAACCGTGCTCGTGGTTTCGCGGCGTAGCCAGTCTTCGATGTGGTCGCCGACGGCGGTTTCGTCCTCGTCGCTTGGTATCGCGACCAGTTCGTGGGTCAGTGCAGCGACCGTGGGTGACATACACGAATGAGAGGGCGCCAGCGCCGTGAGTGCACCGGTGGCAAGCCGAAGGCGCTAGTGATAATTAGTTGCAATCCAAGAGAAGAACTGAATGGTGGCATTCGAAACCCAGTCACACGATATGGGTACCCGCGAGGAGATCAGCCGTCTCAGACCACGTTGCTCACGATGATCGCACGGCAACACCAGCGCATGGCTGGCTCGCGACCGAGCACACACGACCTGGTGAGCAACCGATGAGCGTTCTCCGTACTGATCCGAACGTCGTCGTCGGTGTCGGTGACGCAGTCCACTCTGTAGCGCTCCGTGAGTCGATATTGGCCGGCAAAGCAACCGAGTACCGCGTCTTCGAGTCAGCCGATGCTGTTCTCGAGGCGATCAGTGAGACTAACGAGATTGGTTGTGTACTTACCGATCGATCGCTGCCGGAGACGACTGGGGCCGATCTCTGTCGCAAGGTCCACAGCCACGATGAGTTGCTTCCGGTCGTGGTCTACACCGAGGCAGACGATGAGGCCAACGGGCAGGCCACAGTTCGAGACGCGCTGAATGCGGGTGTTTCGGGCTACTACACGCACGACGATTCACCCGAGGTGGTCACCCAGGCTATCGACGAGGTACTCGAGACCTACGACCAACAGCGGGATGCCCGCGAGGAACGTTCGGCGTTCGAGACGTTACTCGAGAACGGCCAGACGAACATCTACGTCAAAGACGAGCAAGCGCGTTATCTGCGTACGGCGGCCGGTCCAGATTCGAACAATCAGGGCAAACTCGGACAGACCGATCTCGACATATACTCTGAGAGCGACCCTGAGATGGCACAACAGACGTACGAGGACGATCTTGCGGTCATCAAGTCGGGAGAGCCGATTCGCGAGCGCGAAGAGTGGTACGGCGACGGGCGGACGGCACACGTCGTCCGCACCACCAAGGTGCCGTGGACCGACGGCGAACAAACAAAGGGACTGGTCGGCATTACCACCGATATAACTGAGTTAAAACGCAAGGAAGTCGAACTCGAGATCTTGCGCGAGCAGTTCGAGAAGTTTTCCTCGAATGTCCGTCACGAACTCAAAAACCCGCTGCAGGTTGCCATTGGCCACCTCCAACTCGCACGAGAAACCGGTGACCAACAGATGTTTGAGACGACAAGAGAGGCACTCGAGCGAATCGAGGAGATCATGACGGACCTCGAGTCGATCGCCAAAGATGAGACGAAACGCCCAGAACACGGGCCAAATGCCCTCGGTGAGGTCGCATCGTCGGTGTGGGACATCCTCTACACGCGCGACGCAACGCTCGAGAACACCCTCGCGGATTGTGTTCGAACGTACACACCGGAACCGACGTTGCGCCCGGTGTTCGAAAATCTGTTCAAAAACGCTGTCACACACGGCGGCGATGATGTCGTCGTTCGCGTCGGAGCGCTCACTGACGGCTTTTACGTCGAAGATACGGGTACTGGGATACCGGAAGATAAGCGAAGTGCCGTCCTCGACGCCGGCTACACCACCAAGCCAACTGGCAGCGGGACCGGCCTCAGTATCGTTGCCGACGTCTGCCAGCAGCAGGGCTGGGACCTCACGATCACGGACAGCGACGAAGGCGGTGCCCGCTTCGAGTTTACAAATTGTCCCGTAGCCGCAGCGCCGACAGCGGTCGACCGCGTCGATATCACCGACAACGAGACAGCGCTCTCGCTGAGCGAAACCGGTGACATCGGGACGCTCGAGGCGGGTGGTTCTGCGTCGTACGACGACGATAGCGACCGCTGGACGGTTACAGCGGATGGGGCGAACATCTGGCGTCACTGGAACGATTTTTACTTCGTCTCGAGACAGGTCGAGGAACCGGTGAGTATCCGAGCGCGTGTCTCCTCGCTCGAGGAGATCGACCCGTTCAGCAAAGCTGGGATCATGATTCGAGACGAGCGCGACGAAGCCGCGACCTACGGCTACGTCGGACAGACACCGGGATTCGGGACGGAACTGCTCTGGCGGACACGCCACGGGGACAACGGTATCAGCCAGCAACTGCGCGAAGGGTCCAGTGCGCCCTGGTTCCGCGTCGACGTACTCGAGGAATACGTCACGTGTTTCGTCTCGCAAGATGGCATCGAGTGGACGCCAGTCGATCAGCGCCCAATCGAGTACACCTCGCCGGTACAGGTCGGCCTCGTCGTCTGTAGTGTGGTCTCAGGAACGCCCTGTACCGCGACGTTCGACGACGTCTCGATTCACCGACTCGAGTCGACAGACGAAGCCCGCGCTGCAGAGTGAGCGTCTGGAACCAAGTGTGGGCGCTCGAGTCGGGCAAGACTCGAACGCCGGAGTGTCAGAGGAACACGACAACCATCGAACACAGTGTCGCACACGTACGAGTACGGAACACTAGTCAGATGTAACGCCGTGGCGCACTGATCGTTGGCTCGAAACACACCTTACCTTACCGTCTGTGTGTGCGTACACCACATGAACACGACCGGGTCGACGTACATTGACTGAAACCAACATTTCGGCGAGCACCTTTCAAGGACAATTCGCCAGCCGGTGTGATTGCACTCATCTCGAGATCACGACATCTCTTAGTGGTGCACAAATGCGGGGTGTGTCCGGTGATGGCGGGAACCTTCTGGCAGTTCTACCGGAAAGAATAAGACGCTGTGTCAACCAAAGATCACGTAATGGGGTACGATTGGGGCACACAGCTATTCGCCTCGTCACATCGTCTCGCGTTGCTACGAGAGCTACGCTCGAATCCGGCCGATACGAAGACGCTGACAGACACACTTTCGATCTCGCGAGTGACGGTTCAGCGCCATCTCAATCACTGCTCGAACCACGGATGGGTACAGAAAGTCAATGGCCAGTACGAGCTCACACCCGTCGGCGAGCGCGTCTGTACGGCGACAATGACGTATCTCGACCGGCTCACAGTTCTCGAGGAAAACAGCGACGTAATCGACAGTCTCGCAACAATCGATGACTCGTTCGATCCCCTGTTGCTCTCTGAGGCGACGGTCTCGGTCGCAAAGCCGACTGACCCACATGAACCAATCTATCACTATCGGAACGCAATGGCTGACACGACGAGTGAGACCGTTCGTGGTATTCTTCCCATTTTCAGTGAACTGCTCATCGAAGTCCATCGCGACCTCCTCGATGCAGGCGTCGAATCCGAACTGGTCGCACCGCGACCGGTGCTTGAGGCTGCACCAATACCAATTTCGGAGCTTCCATCACCAATATTTACGGTCTACATGCTCGAGGAGACACTCGAATTCAGCGTGACGCTGACCGACGACCGAACGTTCGTTGGGACGTACGATACCGGGACGTTCGTCGCCTGTATCGAAAGTACAGAGCCAGCGTTTCGCGAATGGGCGACCGAGATTTACGAGCGCTATCGCCGGCACGCAACGCGCGTAGAGCCAGCAGGCGGCGACGAGTCTGACGGACCCACCTGAGGCCGCGTCCCGCACCCTTTTACCTGCGAAGAGCGAACGCTGCGATATGAACGTCGTGCCGGATACGAGCGTGGTCATCGACGGCCGCGTCTCGGCGACGATAGATGATGGGCAGTTCGAGGGAGCGACGATTTCGGTGCCGGAAGCCGTCGTCGCAGAACTCGAGGCGCAGGCCAACGACGGCATCGAGAGCGGCTGGGATGGCCTGGAGGAACTCCAGCGTCTCGCCGACCTCGCTGACGAGGGCACGATTACCCTCGAATACGTTGGTGAGCGGCCGAACGCTATCGAGCGCGGCCACGCCTCCGAAGGCGAAATTGACGCGCTGATCCGTGACCTCGCAGAGGACCTCGAGGCGACATTCCTGACGAGCGATATCGTCCAAGCCGAAGTCGCGCAGGCGAAAGGCCTCGATGTCGAACACATTGCACCGGAGGTCCGAGAGGTCGATGTCGGGACGCTCGCTGTCGAGAACTACTTCGACGACCAGACCATGAGCGTCCACCTCCGCACGGACGCGGTGCCGAAAGCCAAGCGAGGCGAACTCGGCGAGATGCGCTACGAGCCGATTGCCGATGACCCGCTCGAGGAGTCAACCATGGACGAGTACGCCCGCGAGGTCATCGACGCCGCCAAGGAATCGTCCGATGGCTTTCTCGAGTTGTCACAGCCAGGCATGAAGATTGTCCAGTTCCGGGACTACCGGATTGCCGTCGGTCGCCCGCCGTTTTCGGATGGCATCGAGATCACCGCCGTCCGACCAATCGCGCAAACGGATATCGACGATTACGACAACGCCGAGGAGTTGAAAGACCGACTGCTCGAGCATCAGCGTGGTGTCCTCATCTCGGGTGCGCCGGGGGCCGGGAAGTCGACGTTCGCGCAGGCGGTCGCACGCTACATTTCGAATCACGATTACTCGGTCAAGACGATGGAGAAACCGCGTGACCTGCAGGTCGGTCCCGAAATCACGCAGTACACCGAACTGGGCGGGGAGATGGCAAACACCGCAGACGCTCTCCTCATGGTTCGCCCGGATTACACCATCTACGACGAGGTCCGCAAAACAGACGACTTCGAGGTCTTTGCGGATATGCGCCTCGCAGGTGTCGGGATGATCGGTGTCGTCCACGCGACCCGAGCAATCGACGCCCTCCAGCGCCTTGTTGGCCGCGTCGAGCTCGGGATGATTCCCCAGGTTGTCGACACCGTCGTCTACATCGAGGCGGGGGAAGTCCACACCGTCTACGATGTCCGAACGGAGGTCAAAGTCCCCGCCGGACTCACCGAAGAGGACCTTGCGCGTCCCGTCATCCAGGTGACGAACTTCGAAACTGGCGAGCCAGAGTACGAAATCTACACCTTCAACCGACAGGTCGTCACCGTCCCACTCACCGACGACGAGGGCGGCCCCGGCAACGAGTCAGGCGTCGACCGCATCGCAAAGCAGGAAATCGAACGCGAAATTCGCTCGATCGCACGCGGCTACGTCGATGTCGAACTCAAAAGCCAGGACAAAGCCGTCGTCTACGTCGAAGAGAACGACATCTCAAGCGTCATCGGTAAAGGCGGCGGTCGAATCACGGACGTCGAGAACCGTCTCGGAATCAACATCGACGTTCGCACGCACGACGAGAATCCCAACTACGGGGCCGGCAGCGGAACGGCAAACGCCGGCGCGAGCAGCGATGGTGGCGGCCAGGCCGCCGGACAGATGGTCACCCCCGAGGTCACCTCGAGACATATCGTGGTCCCAGTCGATGGCAACCACGGCGAGACTGTCGAGGTCCAGGCCGGTGGCGACTACCTCTTTACCGCGACGGTAAGTCGCGGGGGCGAAATTCAGGTATCTCGAGGGAGTGCGATTGCCGAGGAGTTAGAGCAGGCAATCGACCGGAAAGAGCCGGTGACGGTCGTGCCATCGTAGCCGTACCGCGAACAGAGTGAGCGGCCTTTTTTAGCGTAGATTTTTTCGAGAAGCGGTTCGCGAACGAAGTGAGCGAACCCGACGAGAAAAAAGGTACGTGCGCGAGATTCAGGTATCTCGAGGGAGTGCGATTGCCGAGGAGTTAGAGCAGGCAATCGACCGGAAAGAGCCGGTGACGGTCGTGCCATCGTAGCCGTAGCGCGAACAGAGTGAGCGGCTTTTTTAGCGTAGATTTTTTCGAGAAGCGGTTCGCGAACGAAGTGAACGAACCCGACGAGAAAAAAGGTACGTGTGCGAGATTCAGGTATCTCGAGAGAGTGCGATTACCGAGGGATTTGAGTAGACGATCGACCAGAAAGAGCCGGTAACAGTCGTTCGCTCGTATGGAGTCGATTCCTCGCTACCACGGACGAACTGAGTCGCGGTCGCCCTGTGTCGTTCGGAATCCGTACAGTTCGTCGTCCGCACGGACGATAAGCCGGTCACCGACGAGATACGTCTCGTCTCCACACTGCAAATCTGTCGGCGGGCGGACATCCCAGCGGGGCTCTCCACTACTCGAGCGGGCGCTGAGACGGCAGCCATCGGTTGTCGTGGGATCACCAGTCACATCGTAGACGCCGTCGGCGTCCGCGACTGGTGCCTCATGAAATGAGTCGAACGACTCTACCCAGAGACGCTCACCCGCAGCGGTGTCGATCGCCTCGAGTTGCCCCTGTGTATAGTGATACAGCCGGGTATCGTCGACAACGATTGGGATGCCTGCAACGCTGTTTTCGGAGACGACAGTGGCTCGGCGGCTGCCGTCGGGATCGAGAAGGCGTACGTCGCCGCCGTCGGACTCGATCCACAGGGCAACACTCGAGTCGACGGCGACGAGCCACGATGGAACGCCGGCAAGTGAGCGCGTCGCGCGGATTTCGCCGTCGGTCGAAATGCTATACAGCGTCGGGTCGGTGGTACTCGAGGCTGAGTCATCCGACGCGTCACTCGGTTCATCGTCGGGAACGGCCACTACCCAAACGGTCTCGTCGGTGATCGCAACCAACTCGAGTCGCTGATCGTCGAACGTGGTCGGCTCGAGGACGAACTGCTCGGTGCCATCGTCGGCGGCGAGTGCGACGAGGTGGTCACGGGCGGCGACGACCAGCCCGTGACCCGCGACGAGTGTGGGGAACTCATCACTCGAATCAGCATCGCTGTCGGCATCGGTGTCAGTGTCGGTGTCGGCAGACTCGAGTGGTGCGCTCCAGCGCGTGTGTGCATCGCTGCCGTACTGAGAGCTGGACGAATCCGAGTCGTCATCATGCTCGAGGGCAACGACTTGCTCGTCTTCGACCTGCATGTAGACGCGTCCATTGGCGACCATTGTCTCACCCTCGAGGGTGGCGTCGGGGCTGCCACTCCAGGCGAGGGAACCGCGTGGCGTGTACGCGCTAACCCAGCCGTTCGAACTGATGCCGTAGAGACGTTCGCCATCGGCGTGCCAGTGGGCGATTGGCGAGCGATACAGCCCTGGACGGGTCTGAATGGAGACGCGCCACGCCTGATCGCCGGCGGCCGGCTGGTAGCCACAGCCGGCGACCGATGCACCACCGGCGGTGGCGACTGCAGCGAGGAGCCGTCGACGCGAGAGTGCGCGCTTGTCGGTCATCGCTGCTCCCCTCGCTGGTCGCGAGCAAGAGCTCGCAGTCGGTCGATCCGCTCAGCTGTTGGCGGATGCGTCGCCGGAAAAATATCCATGCTGATGAGTGATTGTGTGTCAAACGCCTGTGAGTCGAGCGGGACAAGACACAGGGCCTCCGTGCCACCGTCGAGTGTCCGGAGATCCGAATCCGGGACCTCGGATATCGTTTCGTCCAGTGACTCGAGGGCACTTGCAAGCGCGGCAGGCGAGCCAGTGATAGCCGCTGCAGCCTGGTCGGCCACGTACTCACGCTCACGCGAGAGCACGCGATGGAGCAGGACGCTCCCAGCCCAGAATAACACCGAAATCGCAAGCGTCAGGACCGCACACACCATGGCGACGAGAAAAACCACGGCGAACGAGCGCGTATCGCCGCTGCGGCGAGTCGAAAGCCCGCTCCCCGAGCCAAGGAGTCGGACGGAGCCGTAGATGACGTAAAATGCGACCACTGCGAGATAGTATGTAATTGTCGGCACGAGCCACGCCACGGTCATCAGACTCGCATCTCGATTCTCGAGATGGGCGAGTTCGTGGGCCAACACAGCCTCGAGTTCGTCGTCAGTGAGTGTCTCGAGGAGGCCAGTTGTGACGACGATGGTGCCGCCAGAGTCATCGCGTTGACGAATCGAGTTGCCGCCCGCGACGGCGAACGCGTTCGGAGCACCAGTCTCCGTGACAGCAAGCGCTGGTTTTGGTGCATCGGCCTGGGCTGCGACGCGCGTTAGTGCCGCGTGAGCCGCGGGGTATGCGTCGCTCGAGACTGTCCGTGCGCCGACTGACCGGCAGACAGCCCGTGGGCCAACCCAGTACTGCACCATGAGCGCGCCGACAACGGCAGTCGTCAGCAAAACGGGGTCAACGTACAACTGTCCGTGATACGGTCGGTCGTGTACCCACTCGAGGAGGGCAAGTCCAACGGTGTTACCCAGAAAGATCACCGTGTAAACGAGCACAAACGGAAGCGCGATGACGAGACCAAGTGCGACAACTAGCCGAAGTCGGAGAGTGGAGAGAGCAGCGGGAGACATCGCGAGTACTGTCATCGTATCGGCAATACCACCATATAACACTACTCGTTCAGATTCAGAGAGAGAAATTCGACAGTCACTCATAGGCACACTCCCCACTACTAGGTGTTTAAGGATTAGATCTATATACCAGACGATTGTCTACGTGTAGTAGAGAACACAAAGTGATCCAATACAATGGGTGCAGAAAGTAAGACGTTCGTCTATCCAGGATGCGGCGTACAGAACGGCCCGTTCGTTACGGCCGACAGCGACCTCGAGGAGGTTCGTGAACGAATTATCGACGACATTCGGGCAACTGTCGACGATGCAGGCGCGACCGGTGTCGTCGTCGCAATGAGTGGCGGCATCGATTCGACAGTGACGGCTGCACTGGCCGTCGAGGCACTGGGCGGCGAGCACGTTCTCGGATTGGGATTACCCTGTCACAAGGCAGATCAGGCACACGTCAGCGACGCACGGACAATTGCGGACGGGCTCGGCATAGAATTTCAGGAGATCCACCTCCGGCCGCTGCTCGAGGCGTTCAAAACTGCGGTCGACCCAGCGCTCGAGACGGGACGTCAAGCAGACACGACGCGCCCTGTCGAACGAAACGATGCGCTCGGAAATGTGACGGCGCGGCTGCGGATGGTCTGTGCGTACTACGCAGCGAACCGACGGTCGCGTCTCGTTCTCGGGACCGCAAATCGCTCGGAGTTCCTGCTTGGCTACTTCACCAAGTATGGCGACGGAGCCGCCGACACGTACCCAATTGGAGACCTCTACAAAACAGAGGTACGTGCCCTCGCTGGTCGTATCGGCGTCCCCCGCCGAATTGTTAGCAAGGAACCAACAGCTGGGTTCTGGGCCGACCAGACCGATGCGACCGAACTTGGTGCTTCCTATGACGCAATTGATCCGTTCTTGCACCAGCTCTTCGAGACGGACACCACCGTTAGCGAGGCAGCAACAAACTGTTCGATCGACCTCGAGACAGCTCGCTCGCTTGCCTGGAGATCGGCAGAGACGGCGCACAAACGCGCCCAGCCGCCAACGCCCGGTGTCGTCGACCGATCCGACTCGAGCGCTGAGTTCGGATGCGATCAGTGATCCTCGCACCGATCAATTAGTACTGTGATTATGACGTCGCCTCTTCGAAGTACAGATCCGGATTCCGCCACCAGAAGAGTCCCCACGAGAGCATGAAGCCACCACCCATGGCGAGGATGTCCTGAATCACGCGTGGAAGGCCAAATCCGATGATGGCCGCAAGCGTCAGTGTCGAGCCGATAAGCGCCCCGAACAGGACGAACGTAAGGTCGCCAATAATTCGTTCAGTCGGATGGTCCCAGTAGTGCTGGCGATGGTCGTCGTACCAGACGCCGACGTAGATCAACACCGGCGCCATCATCGTGATGACGGTGACGATCTGATACGCCTCTTCTAATCCCCGCGGGTCTAAGATAGCCGCATTGATCGCCGTCGAGAGAAACGACATCGCAAGCAACCCGATCAGCAGCCAGCCCCACCGTGGGAGCCGTTCTTTGTCCATACTGAGGTGACAGTCACCGAGCCAAAATAATCCTGCTGTTCTCAGTTACGGGGCAGAACAGACGTTACTCCGCACAGCAGGCGTCTTTCTTCGGCGACTCCTCGACACCGTTTCCATCTGCTGCAAGCGGTTCTTCGAGTCGATAGAGGCTCTGGCGAGCATCAGCAAAGTAAATATCCTCATCGACGATTCCGATTTCCTCGAGTCGCTCGAGTGCATACCGAACCGTCCGGGCCGAAAGCATTGATTCCTCAACAATCTGTTTCTGCGTCAGCGGGCCATCATACTCGAGAACCTTGAAAACAAGTTTGGCGCTCGGTGGCAAGTCTTCGATGTCCTCCCCGTCAGTCTCTGCCATATTACGATTTGAAAACTCCCAGCAGTATAAAAGTTGAGCCTTCTACCCGGGAGTAGGCTGACAGCTTTCGCCATCATATTCGAGTAAAATACTGTCTCAGAAACGCTCTCCCGAGTGTGATGCAGTTGACCGACTGGTCAGGATTGGTGTCAACGAAGGACAGTGTGTAGTAGACAAATGGTCACTTTCTCGAAGACGATAACGCAGTACTGCTCAGCGTAAATGAAGGTTGTGGCAGGTGGGCAGAGCTACAATACTGGGGCGCGCGACTGTCACTGTGTTCGCCCATAATTATTATGAACTATTTATATTATAATAACTATATTTGAGTAGATTTTTATGATCGTGCTGTGAATCGCGGAAGTATATCGTGGTCGCGGGCACCAACAGTGTGACCGGTACCCACAGGAACTCGAGCAGTCGGGAAGACAGCACACTCGAGAATGGGGTGGAGGGTCAACAACCAGTAGGGATCATATGACATCGGGCATCAATCGGGTAAGACACCGAAGTGGGAGCGACACAGACAGAAGCGTAAATCCAGTTGTTGGCGTTGTGCTGCTCATTGGGATCGTTCTCATCGGGAGCGCGCTGTTGTTTGTAACGGGGTCCACAGTTCTCGATTCAGTCGAATCGGAAGCTGATCGTGAGCAGGTACAGTTCTGTATCGATGAAACAGATCACCGACTCGGGACTGTTGCATCGACCGGGCACGGGCAAGCAATGGACTTCGACGAATCCGACTGCCAACCACAGCTAGCCGATAGCGGAACCGTTCTCGTTACCTGGTACGACGACGGCGAGCAGCCGACATGGGATGCAAGTAGCTCCGACACGGCAGAGACTACCCTCGGTGCACTCGAATTTAACGTCGACGGACAAACAATTGCCCATCAGGGTGGCGGTGTTTGGGACCTTTCGGACTCGAGCGTTAGCATCGAAAAACCGCCGGCAATCGGATTTGAGACCGATGCTGATGATGGCCAACTCAATTTGGATTTCATGCAGTTCGAAACCGCAATGGAGAGTGGATCGACTGCAATGGCCGAACGAAACTCGACTACTGCGATGAATCTACACGACGAACTTTCGTACGTGACTAAAAATCAAGCAGGAGATAACTTCGCGCTCAGAATGGAAAGTAAGTACGCCGATGGCTGGGAACGTCACTTCAAAGACGAAGCCGAGAACGTCGATAGCTGGAGCGTTGATATCGACCGTGGCGACGAATACGTCGACGTACTGATTGAGGGGATGGATGCCACGAGCGTCGACGAACACATCGTCATCGAGGAAAACAACGGACTGAACGAGCCAAACGGAGACCTCATTGATCAAAACCTGCTCGAGGAAAATCAGAATTTCCACATCAACGCAACGCTCGAAAACGTCGGTAGAGAGGCGGGCGATGCAGAGACGACAGTCACAATATGGGATGACGATGGAACTGAGATTGTCACGCAGTCACCTACTGCAGAACTTGACGCAGACGAGTCGATAGCCCTTCACGAGCAAAACGACTGGGAGAACAACAATAACGAGAATCAGTTCAACCCCACGCAGATCGGTCTAAGTCCTGGAACGGCCTACGAATACAATATCGAAACGCCGAACGACACGTTGACCGAGAACGAGACGTTCTACTATCTCAGCGACGAGCCGACGTACACCATCGATACCGTCTGGAGTGACTCCTCAGGTGACGAGACCGAGATTAATGCAGACGTTCGAAACATTGGAACCACAGACGGAAACGAAGAGACGATCGAACTCGAGATTACCCGAGCAGGGGGTAGTGATTCTATAACAGTGGATGGAGAGATTGAACTCGGCGCGACTGAAAGCGGGATCGTTACCTGGACGATCGATGAGTCAGACTGGCCGAACGGGACCTACGATGGGACCGTCACAACGGATGATGACGCAGAGGATGTCACTAAATTGTTCGAAGTCACGGATGGCGGCACGTTTGAAATCGAAGACGATCGTGGTATCCCCGATACGCTGCAGGTCAACGGCACTGATGGACAGGTCATCACCGACGAAGATCCGGTCACAATCGGTGCGAACATCACCAACACGTACGACAGTACGCAGACCCAGAACGTGACGCTTGACGTGTTAGACGGTGACGGAAATACCATCGATGAGGACGAGACGACCCTCGAGCTCGAGGCCAATGAAACTGCGCAGTTCGAACTCAATAGCGAGCAGTCGCTTCCGGCTGGAGAGATTTACGAGTACAACGTCTCAACCGAAGACGACCACCTCGACGATCATGGCTCGTTCCTCGTTGCCGAGGAGCCATCCGAGTTCACCATCGAGAACGTGGAACTGAGCGACGAACCGCTCGTACCGAATGACTCGGTGACTGTCACTGCCGATATCGAAAACCAGGATACGACCGACGAGCAGTTCGTCTGGCTCGAAGGCTTCGATGATTCGATTGTCGCGACCAACGAAACTGAACTCAGCCCCGGCGAACGGACGAACGTCGAACTCGAGTGGGGCTCCGTCGACGTTCCGGACACCGGGGACCCGACCATGACGGTCGGAACGGAAACTGACAATGAAACCATCGCCCCTGACGTCGAGCCGCGTCTCGAAATCGACGACGTGGCCGCTACAGACTCAGTTCATCAGGGAGGAACGGTCGGTATCGACGTCGATCTCGAGACGATCGGTGGAACTCCGGATCAGGAGGTCGTCCTCGAGGGGTTCGACGGTGAGCAAGTCTCGTCGGCACAATGGAGTGAAGGGCCGGGAACCGCCGAGTTCGAGTATTCCGTACCGCACGATGCGATAACGGATCGGGTGACGGTCAAAACGGACGACGATGATACGGAGGGTGTCGTCGTCGTCGAACGATGGGGGCCTGACTGCGGTCACGTTTCGCAATCCGAGCGAGACGATGACGGTTATCTCCTCATCGAGGACGCAGATCAACTCCAGTGTATCGACAATGCTGGGCCACATGACGACCACCACAGTCAGTACGACAGCCTCACCGACAACTATCGGCTGGCAAACGATATCGACGCCCATGGAACGGAATACTGGAACGGTGGGGCTGGCTTCGAACCAATTGGCGAACAGGAGAATGGTGGTCTCGAGTTTGGGGGTGATTTCGACGGCGACGGACATATCATCGAGGGACTTCACATCGACCGATCAAACGAGGATTTCGTCGGGCTGTTCGCCGCCAATTCAAACTTCCATAACGCAGGTGAGGTCGGCGAAGGATCGCGGATTCACAACCTGCGACTCGAGGATGTCTCGGTTCACGGCCAGCAGGTTACTGGTGGGCTAATCGGGGCTGCTGGCGGTGTCATCGAAGACGTCCGCGTCAGTGGGACCGTCGAAGCAGAATATCAGGAAGTCGGTGGGATCGCCGGCTCAGCACATAACGCAGATCTGGACAATCGCCTCGTTTCGGAAGCGACTGTTCGTGGCGGCATTCCGGCGGATGCGACGAACGAAGTCGAACATCCGTGGTACGCGGATAATCTGGGTATTGGCGGGATTATTGGATCGACAGGATACAATACCGAAGTCTCGACTGCGTACTCACAGGCCGATGTCGAAGGCCCATTCGGCGTTGGCGGGATTGTCGGCTGGACCTCCGATTACGCCAGTACGAACAAGCAGATGTACTGGGCTGAAGGCGATATTACGGTGACCGCTAGCCAAGACGAAATTGACGACCATCTCGAGGCAATGAGGCGAAGTTCACACGACGACGATACCGGCGGCGCAATCTTCGGTCGCGGCGACGACAACGGTGATGAGTTTGACGATAGCGTCTACTACAACGAACAGAACCACAGCCACGCGTTCGGCGAACACGTCATCGGAGACGAGATACACGTAAACGAACGAACCACCGACGAGATGCAGGGACTCGATGTGACCGACGCCGGAAACCTCGACCATCTCGATTATGAAGAGGAAGGCGGTCCCTGGGTGGCGCTGCCTGACGACTACCCACGGTTCGCCTGGGAACTAGCGGCAGAGGGGCAATTCGATGTGGCGATCGACGACGTTGCGGACGTAACTGCTGGCGAGGCCGCCCCAGTAAATGTGACCGTCACAAGCCGGTACCAAGAGCGAAGTGACGCAGACTACACTCCAAATGAAACCCAGACGATCAGTCTCACTGATCCCGATGGCCAGACAGTCGACACGCAATCAGTGACACTCGATAGCACACTTGAGGAAGACGAAACCACGGAAGAGGTACTCGTCTGGCAGACCGACGGCGACGACAACGGCAGTGCCGAGATCACGGTCCGCAGCGAGGACGCGACAGAGTCGGCACCGATCGACATCGAACCCGCCGAACACGGCCCCGGCAGTTCAGATGGACCGGGACTCGGTCCAACACCCAGCTTCGGTGACGTTGGCGACAAAGACGATATTGATCTCGAGCCTGGTGGAGTCGGCGGCTCGAGCGATGGTCCGCCGACTCCGGACACAGATATCGATGTCGAGGTCGATGTCATCGATATTGGCTAAGAACGACACAGGATCGGACGGAGACTACAACGGGACCTGACGGAGACTACAACGGGACCTGACGGATCAAGAATCGAACCCGAACCCCTTTTCACCACCGGCAACAGAAGTCGACACATGTCGACTGAATCGATTAGTGACCGACGTGAGCATATCCGCTCGATCAGCGTCACCGCGCTGTCGGCGTTGCTCGGCGTCGCCGCGGCATTCGCCTCAATGGCAATCACAGGCGACGTCAGTTCATTCGAGACGGCAAGCGCCGCCGCGGGTGATACGCGAGCGCTGTTGCTCGTCGTGGGTGCGATCCTCGCACAGATTATTTTCTATGACGTGACGAGCATCTACGGCGATGACGAGTTCGGTATGAAACACTACCTCTACGTCACGTTCATGACGTTTTCGTTCTGGTTCGTGGTGTGGGGAATCATGCTGACGGCGGAGGCCGCAGCCTAATTCATGGCAGACGATAGTATTGCCGTCGTCGACCTCGATCGCTGTCAGCCCGACCGGTGTGGGTATGAGTGCAAAAACTACTGTCCGCCAAACCGGACTGGCAAAGAGTGCATCACACTTCGCGGCGAGGAAACCGACGAAGGACAGCCGGAACAGGTTCGTATCTCCGAAGAGATCTGTCTCGGCGAAACCTGCGGAATCTGCGTCGAGAAGTGTCCCTTCGACGCTATCGAGATCATCAATCTCCCGAGTGAGTTGCAGGACGATCCAGTCCACCGCTACGGCGAAAACGCGTTCTCGCTGTACGGACTGCCAGCCCCCCAGGAAGGGCAGGTAACAGGTATTCTCGGCCCAAACGGGATCGGGAAAACGACCGCGGTGCGCATTCTCGCCGGCGAACTCGAGCCGAATCTCGGCCGTCACGACGAGGACATCGACTGGGAGGACGTCCTCGAGGCCTATCGCGGAACCGAACTTCAGGACTACATCGAAGACGTCCGCGACGGCGACGTGACGGTTGCACGCAAACCGCAGTACGTCGATCAGATTCCGAACAGTTTCGACGGCAACACGCGCCAACTGCTCGAGCAAACTGACGAACGCGGTGCCCTCGATGAGTTAGTCGAACGCCTCGAAATTGGGCCGGTGATGGAGCAGTCGATTGACGATCTCTCTGGGGGTGAACTCCAGCGTGTCGCCATCGCAGCGACCTTAGCGCGCGATACGGACTTTTATTTCCTCGACGAAATCACGCCGTATCTCGATATCGGCCAGCGTGTCACTGCAGCACGACTGATTCAGGAACTCGCCGAAGAGGAAGATCGGTCGATGCTAGTCGTCGAACACGACCTTGCAATTCTCGACTTGCTCGCCGATACGCTCCACGTCGCCTACGGTGAACCCGGCGCGTACGGTGTCATCACCCCGCCGAAATCCGTCCGGAACGGGATCAACGAGTACCTCTCGGGCTATCTCGACAACGAAAACATGCGGATCCGGCCGAATCCCATCGAGTTCGAGGAACACGCTCCTCGAAGCGGTGGCCACGGGGACACGCTCATCGAGTACCCCGGCCTCACCAAGAGCTACGGTGACGGCGAGTTCACGCTCGAGGTCGAATCGGGCGAAATTCGGGAGAACGAAGTCCTCGGTATCGTCGGCCCGAACGGAATCGGGAAGTCGACGTTCGCGAAACTGTTGACCGGAAATCTCGAGGCCGACGAGGGTGACGCGGACCTCGATCTGAACATTTCCTACAAGCCACAGTACGTGACCATTGACCAGCACATGCGCGTCGATGCGTTCCTTTCGTCGATTACGGACCAGTTCGGCTCGTCGTACTGGAACACCGAAATCGCCCAGCCGCTTCAACTCGAGCGGATCATGGAGCAGAACCTGTCGGATCTCTCCGGCGGTGAACGCCAGCGGGTTGCGATTGCGGCCTGTCTCTCCGATTCGGCTGATCTCTACCTGCTCGACGAACCCTCCGCGCATCTGGACGTCGAACAGCGTGTTCAAGCCACGAGCGCGATTCGCCGGTACGCCGAACAACAGGACGCGACCGTCATGGTCATCGACCACGACATCTATATGATGGACCTGCTTGCGGACCGGCTGATGGTTTTCGACGGCGAACCCGCCGTTCACGGCCACGCCGGCACGCCACAGTCCATGCGTGCTGGCATGAACGACTTCCTCGCGAATCTCGAGGTTACGTTCCGTCGTGACGAGCGAACCTCGCGCCCGCGGATCAACAAGCCGGACTCGCAGTTGGACAAACAGCAGAAAAGCGACGGCGAGTACTACTACGCGCCGTAACCGTCGCGAGTCTCGCAGGCCGATTTTGTGTTTACTCGTCGATAACGAATCCGCTCACACCGAGGAGCGCGAGCACGAATCCAGCGAGTATCGCGCCAATCACAGGCCCAGAAAGAACGATCCCACCAGTCAGTGCGTACGCCACGCCGAGCGCGGCGACCAGCGGTGCGAGGACGATCAAAAACGTTGCAAGTCCCAGCGTGTTGTCGAGAAGTTGGCTCCGCTCGGTGCCTGTCTGGCGTTCCCGTGGATCGACGAGTCGCCACTGGGGTCCAGTGGCGTCGACGGTGAACCAGTCGCCGAGCGACGACTGTGCAGCAAGCACCGGCTGTGTCCACCAGTCCACTTCGGGGTCGTCCTCGAGATCCGCGCGTGTGACGTACACCGTTTCATCAACGAGATGGCTAATCGAGGTGGCATCGTAGCCGACATCGTCGACGATGCGAGCCAACAAGAACTCCTCAGACCACGGAATCGGTTTTTCGAGCGTGAACTCGACAATTCCGCCGTGGGGCAACGCCACCTCGAGTCGAACCGTCGTTTCATCAGGTGAGTCAAAGCCGACGACGTGGCCTTCGACGAATCCGTCGTGGGTCGTCGAGACGTCGACGCGGCCGAGTTCGTCCTCGAGGCGACGTTCGGGTGACTCGGGAAGGTGTCGACCCGTGTGTGAACGCGAACTGGGACTGTCTGCTGAAAGATCGGTGCTGGTCTCAGCAGGAGTGTGACCGCCAGAGTCAGTGTCGGCGTCGGAATCGCTCGAGTCGTCACTGGGTGTCGGCCGGTCTCGCTCGATTTCGATCTCGATTTCGTCGTCTCGGTCGGTGGAGTCGGTCACGGTCGCTTCGGTACGTCCAAGTAGGGTGTCTCGGGATAAGTGGTTGTTCCCACCGGCCGGTCCGACCGCGTTACACACCAGTTGGGTCGGCTCGGATCACTGCGAACAGGCCATCGCCGTGGCCCTCGCGAACGTCTGGTTCAGCGTCGGCGTCAATCTCGGTTGGATCGCCGAACACCGCTTGGAGGCGCTGCTCGACAGTGAATCCTGCCTCTTCGAGTGCGGTACATACCTCGTCGGCCCGTAGGAATTCAGCGTCGGCGTAGAACGGATCCTCGTCTTTGTGCTCCTGATAGACCTGTCCACCGGGGCTCGCGCGGTCGAGTATGGCGATGACGAGCGTGCCATCGGACGCAAGTACGCGGCGGGCTTCCTGCAGCGCCGCTTCGAGGTCGTCGACGAACGAAAGGACGGTGACGAACAGGAGGAGATTGAGCGCGTTGTCGGCAACTGGCAGCGACTCGACGACGCCGCGAGCGGTGGAAACGCCGCGGTCGGTAGCGCGCTCGAGCGGCGACTGGGCTGGATCGATACCCACAGGGATGTCGAGTGGGGCCGCAAATCGGCCAGTTCCGACGCCGACCTCGAGGGCCTGCGTGTCGGCATCGACAGCGACGTCCTCGAGTGCGCACTCGAGGGCAGCCAATTCAGTTCGGTACACGCCGTCGTTTGCGTCGAACCAGTCGTCGTACGCGGCTGTCTGCGTCTCGAAGGGGGAAGGGGTTGGCATGGCGTATCACTCACAGGCCGGAAAGAAATGGGTTGTGTTCGGAGGCGTTACGGGCGAACGAATCGAGTCTCGGGTCAGCTAATCAGGCGCTGACAGCTGCCACAGAGGTTCTCTTCTTTGATATCGACTTCACGGACAGTCGGTGAGAAGTTCATCACGCAGCGATTATTATCGCAGTGCTCGAGCCCGTAGGTGTGGCCAATTTCGTGGACGATTTCCTTGCGGACGCGGTCCTCGAAGATTTCGTTGGCGCTTTGATTCGAGAAACCGCCGTCGCTCGAGGTCTGGAGGCGATACGTCGAGACGACGCTACCGCTGCCGTCGAGGTAGGCAAGCCCAAAGACGTAGTTTCGGCGGCGATAGAACAGGTCGTGTGGCGTGATTGCGATGTTTTTCTCACCGCGGCCGACGCGTTCGGCAAGTTGGATAAACGGCTCGGCGGAGTACTGGTTCCGCCCGGAGTCGTAGGCGCCGTTTGGAACCGACTGCGAGTCGTTGATCGTGACCTCGCAGTCGTAGACCGATCGCAACGCACCGGAGGCCGCTCGTTTGACCTCCGCGGGGACGGTTCCGATCGGCACGATGTCGACGAGCATGGCAACTCCTATGCGCGCGGCCATCATAAACGTCCCGCCGTGTCCCACTCTCGTCGCGATCCGAAGGCAATAATTGATTACCTTCGTGAGTTCGATCACGTCGTCGAAGTTGCCATTGGTCTCCGACCTGATATCGCGGCGACACTCGCGAAATCAGGAGTTTCGGTCGTCGCAACCGACGTGTACGCACTCGAGGTTCCCGAGAACGTGCGATTCGTGCAAGACAATATCGTTGACCCCGACATCTCAGTGTACGCCGGCGCGGACGCCATCTATGCGCAAAACCTGCCGCCCGAACTCCACCGGCCGGCGCTCGAGGTCGCCCGTGAGGTTGATGCTGCGTTCTACTTCACCACGCTCGGCGGCGATCAGCCCGCGATCCCAGTCGAGCGGAAGACGATTCAGGAAGGGACGCTGTACGTGGCTCGCGACCGCGGTGAACAGAACAAATGAGTTACCAGTGATGCGAACAGTGTCGACTCCCAAGACCTGATCGTGCCCTTCGAGTCACTCCCGCTGTCTCTCGTGATCATCTTCCTCGCAGTTGCGCTCACGTTCACCGTCATCGGCATCGGAACGATATGCTGGGTCGTCGTTCAACTATTCTCAATTCCCGGCGTCGTCGTCCACGAGTTCGCCCACGAAAGTGCCTGCCGGCTCGTCGGTGTGCGAGTGCTCGAGGTCGTCTACTTCCAACTTGGTGATCCGGCGGGCTACGTTCGCCACGAACAGCCGGCACGCTATCGCGAAACGTTCGTCATCTGCGTTGCACCGTTTCTGGTCAACACCGCCGTTGCGCTCGTCGCGTTCGTCGGCCTCACTCTCGTGGTCGGCACGCTCGAGGAACCGGCGAGCCTCGAGAGCGTGCTGTCGGCCCCACAACAGACCCTACTCGCCGGATTCGGGCTTGCGTGGCTCGGCCTCTCTGTTGGGATGGCTGCGTTTCCCAGTACCGGCGATGCGAACCAGCTTTGGACGCGCTCGCGTCTCGAGTGGAAACGCTCCCCGCTCGTCTTGCTCGGGTTGCCAGTCGTCGCCGTGATCTACCTCGCAAACGTGCTCTCGTGGCTGTGGGCGGACGTACTCTATACACTCGGACTGCTCGTGCTCGCGTTTTCACTCGTCGGGATTTCGCTTGGCTAACGTCCTCGAGAAGTATAGTAGCCACTGCAATTCAGTGCACATCTGATCGTCAGACGGGTCGGCGATCAGTGTGTAAATAGTTGCAGTTGGTACTATAGCTGATTGATTACTGTCGCTGTGAGGGCTGCTGGTCATCTGTCGCTGATCGCCCTAACGCGAGCCGCGTTCCAACGTACGAGGCCGCACCAACTGCAACGAGCGCGGTGATCACTCCAAGCGTCGTGAGGCTGAACAGCACTTCGAGAGCCATATTCCACGCACACCCCATCACGTGAAAACTATTTTGGACCGATGACAGAACGACTCGAGCGTCGAAACCCCACGTCGAAATCGACCGGCTTTATTCCCACCCGCCCGTTCGACCGCGTATGAACGCAGACGCCGTCGTCCTCGACATCGACGGAGTGCTCGTCGACGTGGCCGACTCCTACCGGCGCGCAATCCTCGAGGCAGTCGACTCCGTGTACGATCGGACGATTCGCAAAGCCGACATCCAACTGTTCAAAGACGCAGGCGGGTTCAACAACGACTGGGAACTTACCTATGCGGCCGCGTTGTACGTCCTCGCGACCGAGGAAGGCTACGACGAATCGCTCGAGGCATTCACGGACGCCATCGCGGCAAACGGCGGCGGGCTCGAGGCTGCCGAATCCGCAGTTCGAGATCGGATTGGCGCGCAGGCGACCCAGCGCGTTATCGACCGCTGGGATCGCGAGCAACTACGCGACGTGTTCCAGCAACTGTATCTCGGCGCAGAGCTGTATCGCGGCCTTGAGGGTGGCGAGCCCGACCGCGAGACGCGCGGGTTCATCCACGACGAACCGATCATCCTCGAGCCCGCGGCTCGCGACCGACTACTCGCCGAGTACGACGTCGGCGTCCTCACTGGTCGTCCCGAAGCCGAAGCCGAAATCGCGCTCGAGCGTGTCGGTCTCGAGGACGCAATCTCACTCGAGCACCGCTTTACGATGGACGACTGGGACGAAGGCAAACCGCACCCGCGGGCGCTGACGACGCTTGCCGAGCGCTTCGACGCCGAGCGCGTTGTCTTCGTCGGGGACACCTTAGACGATGTGCGGACGGCAACCAACGCTGTCGATGCGGATCCGGACCGAGAGTACCACGGCATCGGCGTGCTGACCGGCGGGTTGACTGGCGAGGAAGGGCGACAGAAGTACGAAGCCGAGGACGCCGCCGCCGTGCTCGAGTCGATCAACGAGTTGCCAGCCCTACTCGAGAGCTAATCGCGAGAGTTGGACTTGCTCGCAGACTCGGATTTCGTTCCGGACTCGAGGTAGTCCGACTGTCTCTCTGTCTCAGATTCCGTGGCGTTGGCAGTCTCCGGGTGCTCAGTGGCCGACAAGCGATGGATGTCCGAACTCGAGACGGTACGCTTTGGGAGTCGGACGAACGTCAGCCAGAAGTTCTCGAACGAGTGGACGAGATCGACGAACTCGTCGGGCGAGACGGGTTTCTGGATGTAGGCGTTTGCATGCAGGTCGTACGACCGCGCAATATCTTCTTCGGCGTCGGAACTTGTGAGGACGATGACCGGAATCCGGCGCAGCGTTGGCTCGGATTTGATCGCTGAGAGGACATCCTCGCCGCTCACACCGGGCAGGTGGAAATCGAGCAACACCAGATCCGGGGACGGACTCTTCGTATACTCGTTTCGCTGGTGGATGAAATCGAGTGCGTCCTCGCCCGTCGAGACAGTGTGTGTATTACAGGCGATAGTGGCATCCGTGAACGATTCAGCGAACAACCTGGCGTCCCCCGGATTCGGTTCGACGAGCAGGATGTCCAGTGCCTCCTCGAGTGACGATGACGTCCAAGACATAGTGAGAGCCATACGCACTCACCGACTATGAAGCGCGCGGTAATTGCAACCGCTCGAGACCACAGGCGGTGAGTGCGGCGTTCACAGTGTGCTCGAGGCACCCGTTTTTTGGTACCTGTCGGTGTACTCGTATAAGACTGAGTTATGCCCGACGTTCCCCGCACTACCAAACTCCCCGGAAGTCCCACCTCACCCTGGCTTGCGAGCACGCTCGAGGAGCCAGCGCCAGATTCAGGCGATGAGCAACACGCGAGTGAGTCATCGCTCGAGCAGGAACTCAGCGAGCCCGTCGATGTCGCAGTGATCGGCGCTGGCATCGCTGGCCTTTCAACGGCGTTCGAGCTTCGAGAGCGCGGCCAGTCCGTCCTCGCCCTCGAGCGCGACCGGGTCGGGACGGGCGTCACCGGCAAATCGACGGCGAAACTGACGAGCCAACACGGGAAGATCTACGATCACCTCACACGGGAATTCGGCTCGAGAGAGGCACGCCAGTACGCACAAGCCCAAGAAGAGGCGATCGAGACGGTCGAACAGCGCATCGCGGACCTCGACATCGAGTGTGGGTTCGAACGGATGCCATCGTATCTCTACAGCGACGACCCCGATGCGATGGAACGGGAGGCCGAGGCCGCACAGGCGGCAGGGCTGGATGCGACGTACGTCACGTCCGTGCCGCCGTTCGAACGCTCGCAGGCTGGCGTTCGATTCGACGAGCAGGCGTGGTTTCATCCCAGAAAGTACCTGCTCGGGCTTGCCGACGCACTGCGTGAGGACGACGGCGCGACCCTCGCTGAGCAGACTCGAGTGACGGCGCTCGAGCCAGGGTCTCCCTGCCGGATTCAGGTGGACGGTCGAACGATTCGTGCCCGGAAGGTCGTCCTCGCAACCGGGTTTCCGATCCTCGATCGGGCGGGCTACTTCGCTCGGATGCACCCAAAGCGCTCGTACGTACTCGGTGTTCGACTCGATGGGCGACCACCCGAGGGGATGTACTACCGGCCGGGCGATCCCTACCGCTCGGTCCGGACCCACCGGGATGAAGAAGGAGAGTTGCTACTCGTCGGTGGCGAGAATCACAAGACAGGCCAGGGCGGGTCGACAATCGACCGCTATCAGCGACTGTTGCGCTGGACGCGCGAGCACTTTCCAGTCCGATCAGTTGAGTACCACTGGTCGACCCAGGATTACGTCCCGGCTGATAAGGTGCCACTCGTTGGCCGCGCCGGGCCGCGAACTGAGAACGTCTACGTCGCGACCGGCTTTCGCGGCTGGGGGATGACGAACGGCGTCGCCGCCGGCCGGTTACTCGCGGAGCTGATCAACGGCGAACAGCCACCGGCCCAGGCGCTGTTTGACCCGCTTCGATTCACGCCAAAGCCCGCACTCGGAACGACGCTCACCGAAAACGCGGACGCGGTGAGCACGCTTGCAACGGACTGGCTTCAGACCCTGTTTGGCCCCGACCATGCCGCCCTCGAGCCTGGCGAGGGGACCGTTATCCGCGAGGGGGGGAAACCCGTCGCCTGCGCTCGCGATGCCGACGGTGAACTGCACACGACCTCGGCCGTCTGTACGCACCTGTACTGTGTCGTCGAGTGGAACGATGCCGAAGGGAGTTGGGACTGTCCCTGTCATGGTTCCCGATTCGACCTCGACGGCGAGGTACTCGAGGGGCCGGCAACCGAGCCACTGGCGTCTCGAGATCAGCCAGATCACGAGCACTGACGCACGGTGCGACTGCGCTGTCCCGGCGTTCACTCACACATATTACCTCTGACGACAATCACAGAGGCATTTATTTAAACACAGCGCGAGAAGTCGAAAAAGATCGCTCGTGACCAGAACGATTCGGACGCTCCGAACGACCGCCGGCTCGATGCTCGCCGAGATCGGTGCCGCCGTTGGGACGTTCGTTGCGCTGACCTGGCTCGCTGGCCATCTCGTAACCGCGAGTAGTCACTTCCTCACATGGTCGGCAGCCGACACTCGAGTTCCCGATGTCGGGGTTTGGATCGCCGTTCTTACGGCCACTGCTGTGGGAACGATCTGGCTCGAGCACGGCGGCTATCGCCGCCTCAGTGCGAAACCCAACGCCGGCCGAGCGTTCGCCTGGCTCGGTGTGTGTTATCTCCCAGTAGTGTTTCTCCCCGCCGGCTACGCGCTCTGGCTGGCCATCGACGGTCCCGCCGTCGCCGTGAACCTGTATCTCATTGGCTGTGTCGTCTGTGCCAGCTGGCTCGCGTTCTACGGTGGCCTCGAGCGACTCCAACTCAGGACGGCACAGTTTAGCTGGGCGTTTCTCGTCGTCTTCTGCGGGCTACTCACCGTCGTCGGTCTCGGATCACTCCTGCCGCTTTCGGCCGGCCTCGAGACGGTGTTTGGGCCGTGGATTCTCGAGTCCACTGCCCTCGGAGTGGGTGCCGTCTGCGTCCAGCTGATCGCACTCCAGGTCGGCTTCGGTGAGACGGTTGGTCCGTCTGCGACAAACTGAAAGAGAACGCGTTTGTACAGATTGTGCGAGTGGGACACCAGGGACTGACGGAGCGAAATCGATCACTCACCGTGTGTCGTCGCGGTCCCACTCGAGGACGCCCGGATACTCCGCAATGAGCCCATCGACGCCGGCCGCCTCGAGTTGGGCTGCCTGCTGCCAGGTTTCGACAGTCCAGACGTTGACGGCGCGGCCCGCCTCGTGTGCAGCCTCGAGAATGTCGATGTCAGGTTCACCAGCCGGGAAACCCGCGTAGGCAGTATCTACGAGCGCCGTCCCAGCAATCACGTTTCTCGGCGGGTGGATCGCCTCACAGTCATAGCGACGGGCAAGTTCCAGGCCAGCCTCGAGGTCGTCCCAGATGAGGACGGCGGCCCCGTAGCGCGGGGTACACGCACGGGCCGCTGCAAGCGCTCCCTCACAGAACGTCGAAAAGAGCACCTCGCCGTCGAACGCCTCGCAGTCTGCGACGACGCGCTCGACGAACGGCTGCCAGACCTGCTGGCGATCAGCTCGTGTGTCCGCGTTGAGCGCCTCACCAACTCGGAGTTCAGTCGGGTCACAGCCGGGATTCTTCAGTTCGATGTTGACGCCAACCGTCTCCGGAAGTGCCTCGAGAAGGCCTTGTAGCGTCGGCACAGTCTCCTTCGTACCTAAAATGTGCGACGCTGTCAGCGTCTCGAGTGACGTTTCCCAGACGACACCAGTCGCATCGGTCAGTGGCCGGCCATCGCGTCTGCCAGTGAGAGTGGTGTCATGGATGACTACCGGCGTCCCGCAGGCAGCGGGCTGGACGTCGATTTCGATCATCGTCGTTGCGTCGTGTGACGCCGCGTGGACAGCCCCAGCGACGGAGTTTTCCGGAGCGACACCAGCGTAGCCGCGGTGTGCAATCCCAGAGGGACGAACCATACGGTCCGTTCGATACACTCACTATATAGAAACAACAGATACGCCCGTCGGTGAGTACCAATCACAATCGTCCGATGATCCGACGAGTTCCGGTCAGTACACACAGAAAGCGATTGGCACCGACAGGAAACGATGTTACACACGAAGTGGGGTTAAATAGCAGCAGTTGTCTGTCCATCCGAGGTGGCGAGTTCTGGGGAGCCTTTGACAAGGCCGACACCCCAACCAGTATCGATGACTAAGTCACCGCTCGCAGCGATCGAACAGCAGTTGGATCGGGCGACCGAACTCGAGGCCGATGCGGCGATGGCTACCCTTCGCGACGCGCAGGATCGGCTCAGGGAGTTGGACGGTGATTCGCGCATTGATGACGACAGACGGGCCGAACTCGAGGATCGGGTGAAACAGCGTCTGCGAACTGTGAGCGAGCGCGGTGCGTACAACGGTGGCCTTGGATCGGCGATGAATCCGTCTGATGACGACGCACCCTGAGTTGGGCTATCAAGCGCTCGAGTCGGAACTGACGAACGGGACACCATCTGAAAATTCCACCGTGAGTGAGTCTTGTCTTCGGCAACGGTTGAATGGTGTTTCAGCGTGCAGAACGGTCGAAACATGAGCCTACAGAACGAAACACGCTGTTTCCGTTTGAAACGGTACGCAGAGTTTTGCGTGATATACCGACACTACAGACGTATGAAGAGACCAACGCGGCGACGGGTGCTTCACGGAGTCTCAACCGGCGCCGTCGTCCTCGGAACAGCAGCCTGGACGCAGAATCGGCACGGACAGGATAGAGGGACTGTCTCCGGCCACACCGATACCGCCGACGCAACTGCCGACCTCGACCTCGACAGCGACGGCGAACGCGGCGCACTCGAGGTATCGATCCGTGAGACAAACGCGCCAGTGGGTGCCGGCGAGTATCTCGACGTGACCGCCGAAATCGAAAATACGAGTGGCTCGAACGTTCGAGCCGACGTTGCCCTGCTCATCGGTGACGATCAGACAGAGAACCAGCGGATAACGACGACGATCGACGCGGGCGAAACCCACACGATGACGCTCGGATTCTACACCTATCCAGTTCCGAGTGACGACGAGTTTCCAGTGAGGGTCGCAGTCGACGGCGATAGTGCCGATGAGACGGTCTCCGTTATCGGTGCATCGTCGCTGTCTGCGGGACGCCCCGACCCGACCGAGACTATGAGCGTCCAACCGGATACGACCGTCATGTTCGAGGCCGTTCCTGACGACCCAGATGAGTCCCAACAGACGGTCTGGTGGGTCGATGGCGAGCACGTCTCCGCGATGGACGGTCCCTGGGAGTGGGCCTACCTGCAAGAACTCGGCGCACACTTCCGCCAGGAGACCTTCGAGACGCCCGGCACACACGACGTCGCGGTGGCCGTGCTCCCACACGACCGCGATGAAACATACACGATTCACTGGCACGTCGAGGTGACAGAGAGCGGCCACCATGCCCCAACCGTCGAGGCGATCCGACCCGATCTCGGCACCGTTCCAGCCAGTGGTGACGACATCACGTTCGAACTCGAGGCCAGCGACCCAGCGACCAGCCTCGAGCGCGTCGTCTGGTGGCTCACACAGGCCGACGTGATCGTGGGGACGAGCGACCTTAGCGGCACGAGGGACACGGCACAGCTCGTCACGGATTCGACCTGTCACACCTGCCACGTCGTCCCGTGGGTGATCTGTTCGGACGGCACCGTCGCCGAACTGGACGGCGACTGGCAACTCGAGGCGGTCGAGGACGACAACGGCGACGAACAACCCGGCCCAACGCTCGATCTTTCAATCCGCCACGCAGACTCGCCAGTCGACGCAGGTGAGTATCTCGAGGTGATCATCGATATCGAAAACACCGGCACCGAGACGGGTGAGGACGTCCTCGAGTTGGTAGTCGGCCACGATCCTGAGGTGCTCGACACGCAGGAGATTATCGTCGAACCGGGCGAGACCGGCGCGGCGACGCTTGGGTTCGAGACGTACCCGACGCGCCAGGACGAGGAGTTCCCGATTCGAGTCGTGGGGGCCGACGACACTGTCGAGACGACCGTGCAGGTCCACGCACAGTAGCCCGCTCCAGACATCGATCCTGTCCTTTTATCCTGATTTCGCCCAGAGTGACCAGTATGCGACTTGCACTGCTCGGCGGCACCGGGGACTTTGGGGAAGGGCTGGCGCTTCGGTTCGCTCGCGACACCGATCACGAAATACTCATCGGCTCGCGAGACCCGGAGCGCGCTCGTGAGGCCGTCTCCGCGTACGAGGAGATCATCGAGGCCCACGGCGCGTCTGGCTCACTCAAGGGATTTACTAACGAAATGGTTGCCGACCGCGCCGATATCGCCGTTCTCGCGATTCCACCATACTACGTCGGCGACGTTGTCGATTCGATTGCGGACCGCCTCGATGATGACACAATACTCCTATCGCCCGCCGTTGGCATGAAACGCGACGAAACCGGGATGCACTACAATGCGCCGCCAGCCGGCAGCACGACCGAACTCGTCGCGAACCGCGCCCCCGACGAGGTCCCCGTCGTTGGCACCTACCACAACCTCCCCGCGAACACGCTTGCCGACCTCGAGACCGACATCAACTTCGACACGCCCGTCGTCGGCGACAAGGATGCCGTCCAGACGGTAATTTCACTCACCAACGAAGTTGCGGGCCTCCGCGGACTTGCGGCCGGCCCGCTTGCGAACGCTCGAGAAGTCGAGAGCCTCACCCCACTCGTGATCAACACCACGAAATACAACAGCGAACTGGATGAAGCCGGCGTGAAGTGGGTCTAACGCTGGGACGAGCGCCACTGCTGACAAGTAGTTTCCACTCTCGGAGTGGGCACAAAAACTGAAGACGGATGGTTGGCAGAAAAACTTACGCGCCAGCCGTCTCGAGGGCGTCTTCGATGTCTTCGCGCTGTGTGACACCGACGAAGCGTTCGACGATGCCGTCGTCGTCGTTCTCGATGATCAGCGTTGGGAGCGATCGAACTTGATACTCGTTCGCTAGGTCCTGTTGTTCGTCGACGTTTACTTTCTCGACTTCAAAGCGGCCGTCCCAGTCGTCCTCGAGTTCCTCGAGGATGGGGTCCTGCGTCTTACAGGGGCCACACCAGTCCGCGTAGAAATCCTTAAGCGTGACAGTCATGCAGTCATCGCTACATTGCTACCCGCCGCGCATAAGGGTTTCCCAGTCGTGACAGTTTGCCGCGTTTTCGGTGGTGGAGAAGGAATTACAAGCCGTTGAGACGGGTCATCTACCCACCACGAGGGTTTATACTAGCCGGGCTGGTTGGCTGTCCCATCTATGGCAATCCAACGGATCGAGACGTTCACGTCGGACGACGCCTGTGTGGTTCGAGTTGAGACCGACGATGGTGACGTCGGGTTCGGACAGACTGCGACTGGCAGCGAGGAACTCACCGTTCAGGTGTTTCACAAACTTATTGCCCCCTACGCGCTCGAGACCGATCCAATTGACGTGTCTAGCGTCATCGACAGCGTCCTCGAGAGCGACGGCTGGCCGCGTCCGTACAAATATCCAGGGACGTTCTTGTTGCGGGCGTTGTGCGGACTCGATACCGCACTCTGGGACCTCGCAGGCAAGCGCGAGGGCAAACCCGTCTGTGAACTCCTCGGTGGTGGCCCAACAACACTCCGTGCATACGGGTCGCGCTTGAGCCGAGAAACGACGGTCGACGAAGAGATCGAAATCTGCCAAACAGCGCGCGATGAACACGGCCTCGAGGCGTTCAAGCTGAAGATTGGTAAGCGAATGGCGTTTCGAACGGACGAAGATGTGTGGCCAGGTCGAACGGAGGCGGTTGTTTCAGGCGTACGAGAAGCTCTTGGCGACGATGTTGATCTCCTCGTCGATGCCAACTGCGCGTACTCGGCCGAGCAAGCAATTGCGGTCGGCAAAGAGGTGCTCGAGCCAAACAACGTCATCCACTTCGAAGAGCCGTGTCCGTACTGGGAGTTCGACTGGCTTGCAGAGGTGCGTGAGACACTCGATATGCCGGTCGCTGGCGGCGAGCAGAACAACATGACCAAACAACTGGGGAACGACTGGGAACGGATCATCGATCGGCCCGTGCTCGATATCGTCCAACCGGATATTGGATACGTCGGTGGGATCACCCGTACGAAACACATTGCCGATATGGCTGCCGCGGCAGGCCTCCCGTGTGTCCCCCACGGGCCAAACCATACGCTCCAGAAGGTGTTTACGCTTCACCTGCTTGCAGCGATTGACAACGCCGGTGCGTATCCCTTCGAGTACAAAATCCCAAATAGGGGCTCGCAGTCGCTGTACACTCGTGAACCAACGCTCGAAGATGGGCAGATCACCGTCCCAACGGGACCAGGATGGGGCGTCGAGCTAAACCCAGACTGGCTCGCCCGGTCGCAGTACGATGTCTCTGAGGCGTGACAATCGGTGCAGTTGTACTCTCGAGAGGCCGGTGGATGCCAATCGGAAGGACGAAAGATTTAGTTCCGGGGGCCCATATACACCGGTATGGATAAAGGACAGAACACTGGCGGTTTGATGTCCAGTGCCGGACTGGTTCGGTACTTCGATGCGGAAGACTCGAATGCGATTTTGCTCAACCCGAAAACGATTATTGCAAGCGGCGTTCTGCTGGGCATTCTTGTCCAGTTGCTGACGTGGGTCGCCGTGACTCCAGTCGCGTAATCGGATTCAACACCGACGGGACGCGACACTTTTCCCGCCGCTATTCTTATGACAGCGCATGTCACTGACCGCTGGCGTCATCGCCGTCCAGGGTGACGTCTCCGAACACGCCGCCGCCATCGAGCGGGCGGCCCGCGCACACGGCCACGAGGTCACTGTTCACGAAATCCGTGAGGCCGGCATCGTCCCCGACTGCGACCTGCTGGCGATGCCCGGCGGCGAGTCAACCACAATCTCGAGACAGATCCACAGCGACGGTATCGCCGCCGAAATCGTCTCCCACGTCGATACCGGAAAACCGCTGCTTGCGACCTGTGCGGGCCTGATCGTCGCCTCGAGCGATGCAGCCGACGACCGCGTCGAGGAACTCGAGGTACTGGACGTCTCGGTCGAGCGCAACGCCTTTGGCCGCCAGAAGGACAGTTTCGAGGCTCCGCTGCCGGTCGAGGGTCTCGGCGATGAGCCCTATCCAGCGGTGTTCATCCGCGCACCCGCAATCGATACCGTCGAAGACGGCGACGCCGAGGTCCTCGCGACGTGGGACGACCGCCCGGTTGCGGTCAAACAGGGCCCAATCGTCGCTACCGCCTTCCACCCGGAACTGACGCCCGACGACCGGATTCACGAACTGGCCTTTTTCGCGAACGACGACGCCGTTCTCGAGAGCGCAGATCAATCGGCGAGCACCTGACCGTCTGCAGGCTCAGCGATGGCGCTCGAGAAAGTCCTCGAGTTCGGGTTCGACTTCCTCGAGTGAGTCGTACTCGGTGACCGTCACGGCGTCGTTGCCCCGGATCATCGCAGAGAGGTCGTGCGTCGACTCCGGACGGTACAGACAGTGGACGGGTTTTTCCCAGGCGACCGCACGGCCGAGTTCGTAGCCGACGCCGAGACTTGGCGTCGTTACTTCGGCGACGACGACATCGGCCTGCTCGAGCCAGGCGACGTCCTGCTCGTGAATATCGCCGTCAGTGAGTCCGCCCTCCTGTTCGACCGCTTCGATATCGGTAGTTCCGACGTGTTCGGTGAGAACGGTATCGGTGGCCTCGAGGCGGTCGATGAGTGCCGCGTACAGGTCGACGTCGTCGCGACCGCCGCGAATCGAGCCGCTGAAGAAGATATCCATACTCGACTCGAGCGATGCGACCAGAATATCGGTTGCGATTCCTGGGGCGGTCACGGCTGTGTGGATCAAGGCTGTCAGTCTGGCCGTATGCATGCATTCGCGACCGGACCTGTTTTCCCACTCGCCCGCAAGGATTGGTGTATGCAGGCATCTATCGACGCGGTTCGCGTCGCGGGGACCCAGCAGGGACCGATCCCGGTCGTCGTCCTCGCAATCGATGGTGAAGACGATGTCGTCCCCATTTTCATCGGCTTCAGCGAGGCGACGAGCATCGCTCGGGGCCTCGAGGCAGCAGATATCGGCCGACCGATGACACACGACCTCCTCTTAGATGTCGTCGAAGAACTCGGCGGGCGAATCGACCGCGTCGTCGTCAGCGAGATCGACGGCGAGGGAGCCGCTGGCGAAGGCGGCACCTACATCGCAGACCTCCACGTCAAGACGCCGCGTGGTGAGACCGTCATCGACGCCCGGCCGAGCGATTCACTCGCACTTGCCGCGCGGACAAACGTCGGAATCGAAGTCACACCGGCGGTCTTCGAGAGCAGCCGAGACGACAGCGCAAAGTTCGAGGAACTCGAAGATATCCGTAACGTTCCCGGTGATCTATAGATGGATGACACACTTGCCGAACTATTCGACGTGATCGAAGACCGCAAAGAAACGCTGCCCGAAGACTCCTACACCGCCTCGCTGTTTACCCACGAGAAAGGCGAAAACGCCGTCCTCGAGAAACTCGGCGAGGAGTCAACAGAACTCGTACTCGCCGCGAAAGACGACGATCACGACGAAATCGCCTACGAAGCCGCCGATATCGTCTATCACCTGCTCGTCTTGCTCTCGATGAAAGAGATGGATCTCGCCGATCTCGAGGCCGAACTCGAGGCGCGCCGATAGATTGGCACGCTTGCACTCGCCGCAGGCTGTTTCATTGCCCTCGCCGGTGTCCGTACACTGAAATGGTGAGTACCCGACTCGACCACGCAGACGACCATATGCAGGAATGTATCGACAACTGCCTCGAGGCCGCACAGGTCTGTGAGTGGTGTGCTGATGCCTGTGCGGGCGAGGGCGAAGAGATGGCTCGCTGTATCCGACTCTGTCGGGACGTTGCCGACATTGCCTCGCTGCACGCGCGCTGGATGGCGCGTAACTCCGGTTTCCATCAGGAACTGGGCGAACTCTGTGCAGACATCTGTGAGGCGTGTGCCGATGAATGTAGCCAGCACGATCACGAGCATTGTCAGGCCTGTGCTGACGTCCTGCCCGAGTGCGTCGAAAGCTGTCGCGAGATGGCTACCTGAGCAATGACGGATGCACTGCCAGGAACGGCCGAACGCGTTCCCGAACAGACTGCAGCGCACGTCAACAAGTCGCTTCGACGCGAACTCGCCGACAACAGTATAGTAGCCACTGAAAGTCAGTGCACACCCAATCGCATGACGGCTATGCGATTGGTGTGTAAACCGTTTCAGTTGTTACTATGAGCGTGTCATAGAATCCAACTCATAGCTTGAATTTCTCACGTCCGGAATTGTCCCCTCGCTCGTAGTTGGTTATTGCAATAACAATTCGGAGGCACAGTACAACAAACCTCGCTGTCTATAGTAACAACTGTAACTATTCACACACTGATCGCACATCTGTCGTGTGATCAGGTGTGCATTGACTCGCAGTGGCTACTATAGTTGTCGGCCTTAGCCGCCCCAGTCTTTCACCTCTGGTGAGGACTTAACAAGCTCTCATACTATCCGCCCCATAAATCAAATATTAAGTAATTGGATGAGAAGGGTAGAACCGATGATTTATTTGCAAGCCATGTCATTATCCGCATTATTATTAGTGTTAGCTTTACTACTCGTAGATAAGTACACAAAATTTGATTTTCTACCTCCTGAATGGATAACAACACCCCTATTTGTCGGCGGGATTGCTGGAACAGGAATGTCCTTTTATACTCTAAATATAGAACAATCTATATTCATTGTTTCTTCAATAATATGCTTTTATATAGGAATGTTATGGCCATATGACTGGTAAATCAGATGTCAAAGGGGTAGCGGAGGACGTTATCGACCAGCTCCCGCTGCCAAGGATTGAGGGAGCACCCTTCGATCCAGGCGAGATTTGGACTGTCGTTATCCGTGTAGCCGTCAATCAGACCTCTCTGGGAAACATGCAAGGAGAACGACGACACGCCCTGTGATGATACCGTAATGAACTGGTTACATACGTTCAACCGAAGGTAGCTCGAGTCCGTTGCTAGCCTTCTGCTCAGGCAGTCAGCAATGACGATCTTCAACCCTAATCGGTTGAAGATTGTCTTCATCGACTTCGGTGCTGTTCTAATCGTTCACCAGAAATCTGCATAATTCACAGATTTCCTTCAAGAAACACTGATAGTAACAACTGAAAGTCAGTATGCACCCGATTGCATTACTCCGGTACGATCGGTGTGCAAATAGTTTTAATTGTTACTGTAGGCCGTGCTGCTGTATGGTATTTTACGGACTGCCGATATGGCCAAGTGAATAATCATTAACACTGGTTAAATTATAGAACTGATCCCAATCGTCTGGATTAGCGGTGCTTCCATCACCATACCTATTGTCTATCGTTCTAAACCCACAACGGCCACTCACACAACCTCTGTCACGATCCATTATACCGTAATAGTATCTTGGACCTGAAAGCCCTACCCAAAGGCCGACAATAGCTCCTGCCCCAATTGTGACCGCTGATGAACTAATTCCTGCAAGGACAAGGAGAGCAGAAGTAGCGGACCCGGCTGATACACTGTTTACAACATTAACATCCCGTGTAAATTCAACGTCAAAGCCCCTCATTTTGTGATTATAATCTTCGTAATCACTATCACCTACATAACTACATTCTGGTCCATCATCCAGCTCAATAATATTATAATCTTCAACGATGTCGTTATCGACAGAGTGAGTGGTTAATTCATCTCTTTGAGTCTGCTTATCACTTACTGGTTTCATAGAAATTTTTTCCTGACTCACTAACGTCACCACCAGCAGTATTTTCAGCTTTGACGATAAAAGTCTCTTCGTTATATTCAGCTTTGAAATATGCTTCTGACTGGTTTGTACCGGTTGTATGCGTCTCTAATTCATTGCTATCCGGTTCAATACGTTCAATCTCTATGGAATCTTCAAGCTCTTGATTAGCACTTGAAGCTCCAGTGATCGTTGGAAACATAATACCTGCTGTTCCTGCGGATGCAAGTCCCTTGAGTGCTTTCCTTCTCCTCATATCTATTTAATGTTACTACCTCTTCACTAATGAAACTTTTGATTCAAGTATAAATTTAAGTCATCATGGGGCTTCATAGAGTTCTTGTCACACCGTGATGATCGTGCTTCATAGATTGTCTCCTCGTTCGTAGTTGGTGATAGCGATGACAAGACGAAGGCACAGTTCAAGAAATACCTGCGTTCATGCACGGCTGCGGCCTCGGGCGTGTATAGTAGTCAGCACAATTCTTGAATAAATTAACGAGGGTATTTTAGTCTATAAGAGCGTGTCATAGAAAGATTTGCAGAGAGTTGATTTCACCATTCTTTGCTTGAACCAGCCAGCAAGTATACGTGCATACGTACCTTTTTCTCGTCGGGTTCGCTCGCATCGCTCGCTCACCGCTCCTCCAAAAATCTACGCTAAAAAGGCCGCTCGCTCCCTGTGGTCGCTCGCGGGTGCAGTGATTGGGCCACGACCGCAGCGGTACCTACACCGCCTAAACTGATCATTCGTGACCAAGCTCGGAGGGTACGTGACCTATTATATGACACGCTCACTATAGCTACTACGCCGATCATCCCGACGAAATCGACGACCGACTGGCGAACCTCGAGGACGAGTGGGATATCGAACGGACGCTCGAGGTGAACGCCGCCGGGCTAACCCTCGTCTCGCTCGCCCTCGGCGCAACAGTTGATCGTCGGTTTTTCGCAGTGCCAGCCGTGATCGCCGCGTTCCTGCTCCAGCACGCCCTGCAGGGCTGGTGTCCGCCACTGCCATTCCTCCGTCGACTCGGCGTCCGAACGCAGCGCGAAATCGACGCCGAACGGCGCGCACTCGAGGCGATTCGAGACAGTCAGTAGCGGTTACGACTCCGCGAATGCGAGGGGTCTGGATTACCGTTGAGCACGCCGCCGACGGCCCCTGCAATCGCGCTCTCGAGTGCCATTACGAACGAGACGAGCAAGACAACGGCGAAGATGCCGATCCCGGCAAGTCCCGAAAGAGCGCCACCGATTGGCCCGCCAGCCCAGCCGACGACGCCAACGATGAACGCGACCGCGAGTCCGGCGATGATCCCGCCGAGTGCGCCAGCGAGCAGTCCATGCCAGAATCCACGAAGGAGCCCACCGCCAGCGATGTAGCCGGCGACGAAGCCACCGAACAGTCCGGCCGCAAGCTGTCCGATGCCCGGAACGACGACGCCAAGTACGCCAACGACGGTCGCGACGAGGAAGCCGATAATGACGGCACGCCAGTTAGTCATAGCCGTATAGACGGCAAGCAACCGGATAAACGGCTCGTCGTCTGCGTCCAGGTTGCCGACCAAATCGATTGCAGCCTCGAGTACGGTTCGACGAGAGCACCGCTCAGTCGGCGACTCGGGCATCAACCGATCGCTGCCGTGACCCTGATAGAACGGTCTCCAGCGCGGGCCGTGTGAGTCATCACCACCGAAACGCGGATCGAACGGCCTTTTATGATTGCGCCCGCTAGACCGAGTATGATTTTCGAAGACCTTCCGACGACGCCCACGTCGGAAGAGCTGATCGACAAGTCGTTCTCACGGGCTGCACGGGCAGGCAACGCAAAGCACGGCCTCGAGGCCCAACAGTCGATGCTGCAGACTGCGGCAAACATCATCTCGGACAACCTCGAGAACGTAGTCACGGCGTGGCCCGATTTCGAGTACGAAGACGATGTCCATCCGTTCTACTACGAACTGGCCGACGCAATCGTCGACGTTGACCGACTCCGACAGAGCCTCTCGGAAGTGATGTGGGCCAGCCGGAAGACACGCGAGATTCACGAAGAGTATCAACCCCGCCTTCGGAAAACAGACACTGACACGGCGCGCAAGCACCGAAAGCAGGCGTTCGCCCGACTCGCGGATATCGTCGAGCAGGTCGACGACGAACTGCTGTATATCAATAAATCGCGCAACGACCTGCGCGACCTGCCGGAGATCAACCCCGATGAGCCGACTATCGTCGTCGCCGGCTACCCAAACGTCGGCAAGTCCTCGTTCGTCAACGACGTGACGAACGCCCGCGGTGAGACTGCATCCTACCCGTTCACGACGAAAGGCATCGGACTCGGTCACTTCGAACACGAACGCCTCCGATACCAGATCGTCGATACGCCGGGGCTGCTCGATCGTCCACCAGCAGAGCGCAACGAGATCGAATCACAGGCCGTCAGCGCCATCGAACACCTCGCCGACTGCATGCTCGTGATGGTCGACCCAAGCGCCGAGTGTGGCTATCCACTCGCCTCCCAACTCGAGTTGCGCGACTCGATTATCGCCCAGTTTGAGACCGTCCCCGTACTCACAATCGCGAACAAGACCGACCGCAGAGAGGTCTGGGCCGACCAACTCGAGGACCTCGAGGCCGACTTCGAGATGAGTATCGAAACCGGCGAGAACGTCGAAACCGTTCTCGAAGCCGCAGTCGAGGCCGTCGATTACGAGCCGGAACTGCCCTTCGAGAGCTAGGGGAAGGTGAGACGTCGATGAAGAGCCCAGGAATCCTCTGGATGCTACAGACGGCCGCTGGCTTTTCGATGGCCGGCCCGATGTTCGTCGTCGGCCTCGAGTTCGTCCGGACCGGCCGGACCGCAGCCGGCATCGGCTTCTTCGCGATGGGGGCGTTTGCGCTGTATCTCCCGACGTTTCTGGTCAACCGATTCACCGGCCGTGTCCGTCGAATCGGTGGCCCGCGAACGTGGGTCAAGCGTCGACTCGGGCGGCGTTCGGCGTCCGACTCCGAGACAGCATCCGGCCCCGAATCCGACTCTGACTCCGATCAGCCAGACGAGTCATCACCCGACGATTCCGAACCGACTCCGAGCCTGCTCGAGCGAGTTCGCAGGCGGTGACAGCGCTCGTTTCCGACGGAATTCACAGAACTTAGCATCCGAATCTCAGCGTTCGACTGTCTCGAAGTACCGAATCTCGACGGCAACAGTCTCGTCGCTGTGTTCATTGATTTGCTCGTGGATCCGATCCGCAAGTGCCGGCGGTGACTCACCTGCTGGGCCGCCAATGGTGACGACGACGCGTTCCGGGCCGACGAAGGGATACTCATCGTCCATGACGACCTCGAACTCGAGGAGTTGGTACTGTTCGAACTCGTCTTCAGCGAGGATCATTTCGACTTCCTCGCGGGCGTTCTCCTCGAACGTAGCGGCGACAAAGGAGGTGTACGTGATCGCGCCGAGAAAGACGGCGAAGATGAGCACGATTGCAGCGAGGCCGAGGACGCGACGACGGACGCGCTGTTCGGTCTGCCCGATCGAGAACAGATTTTCAGGGCGATAGCCGGTGTACCAGAGGGTGAGCAAGCCGGCAAGGTTGACCGAGAGCACGTTCACCAGAACGAGGACGGTCGATCCAATCGCAGCGGATGGTTGTCCCCAGGCGATGGCGATGCCAGCCGCCGCAGCGGGTGGAATCAATGCCGCAGCGATCATCACGCCGACCAGCGCGACGGACGTGCCCGTTGCGATGCTGATGATCCCTGCGACACCGGCACCGAGGGCAATCGCGAGCGAGAGGAGGTCCGGCGCGAGGCGCTCAGAAATCTCGTCAACGGCGCCGATCTCGAGGCCGGGTGGAACGACGTTAGTCACGCGGACCAGCAGGGCAAAGACCGCTGCTGCACCGATCGCAAGGACAATCCCAAGCAACTGGTAGCGAAGGCTTTCGTGAAAGAGGTCCTCGTCATTGATGACCGAACCAACGCTCAGTCCGAGCGCTGGCCCGATCAGCGGCGCGATCACCATCGAGCCGACGACGACGGCCGGCGAGTCGAGCAACAGCCCTGCGGTCGCGACGACGGCGCTGATGATCGTCATGATCGCGTACACGGCAAACGTCGGCGTCAGCGACTGGGCTTCGGCCTGGAGTTCCTGCCGAGAAATACGATCGGAGTTGACATCGCCGTTTTCGTACTCGTCACGAAGCGCTTCAAAGCGGCGCGAGACGACCGTTTCAGCATCGACAACGACAGTATATGCGTCTTCGTCGATCCCAGCGTCCTGTAGCTCGTCGAGGACGGGTTCAACGGCGGGAGCAGGGAGTGGAAAGTACACGACGCCCGCGTAGTCGCGATTGCTCTGCTCGTCAGTCAGTACGTAATCGATCTCTCGATCGTCTAACGTCTCGAGGATCGTCTGTTGTTTACCCGTCGGGACCGTCAGCTGTACGAGCCGCACGTCTCTGGCTGAGAACCCCTGGGATCATAACTTCGGGTCTTTCGAGCGTCATGACTCGAGCGGGCGACTCGAACACACTGCGTATAAACGGCTGACGCACCTAGGAGGTGCTATGTTTGAGAACCGCCCCAATCGTGAGGCCGAGGTCGCACTCGTCGGCCGCTCGAACGTGGGCAAGTCAACGCTCATGCGCGAGGTGACCGGCCACAGTTTCGACACCGGTGGCAAACCCGGTGTCACCCGCCAACCGAACCACTACGACTGGAACGCCGAGGACTTCGTCATCACCGACCTGCCCGGCTTCGGCTTCATGAGCGGCGTCGACGAGGACTACCGCGAGGAGATCAAGACCAACATCGTCCACTATCTCGAGGAGAACGCCGACAACATCCTCGTCGCGATTTTGGTCGTCGACGGCAAGAGCGTCATCGACATTATCGACCGCCACTCGGGGCCGGACGAAATTCCCTACGACGTGGAGATGTTTCACTTCCTGCGAGAGCTGGACATTCCGACCGTCGTCGCCGTCAACAAGATGGACAAGGTCGACGATAAAGACGAGCGACTGAACGAACTCTGCGACCGACTCGGTCTCTACCCGCCCTGGAAGCAGTGGCAAGAAGTTATCGCGCCGATCACCGCGAAACGCGGCCAGATCGACGCGCTCAACGAAGCCGTTCGCGACCAACTCCACGAACAGAATCGGGACGATCTCTACAAGTTCTTCTAACACACGAACGGGCTGTTCGACCCGCCTGACGGACACAGCACCGACCCCACACGCTATTTTCCTCGAGGCCGAAGCATCGATAATGGTCTCAGAGACGGCGGGGATTCACCACGTGACGGGCATCGTCGGTGACGCCCAGGAGGCGATTGAGTGCTATACCGGCGTGCTCGGACTCCGTCTCGTCACACAGACGGTGAACTTCGAGGATATCCTCCAGCATCACCTCTACTTCGGCGACGCGACCGGAACACCGGGGACAGTCCTGACCGTCTTCCCCGACCCCTACGGCGACGACGGCCGAGTTGGGCGACCACAGGTCGAATCAGTCTCGTTTCTGATCTCCGAGGAGAGTCTCGCCTACTGGCAGAATCGACTCGAGGAACATGACATCCCACTCGAGCGCCACGAACGCTTTGGCGATACCGTCGTGCAGTTTCAGGATCCGGTCGGCACCCACCTCGAGTTGGTCGCCCGGCCGGCCGCAGACATCGAGGCGAGTGCCGTCGAACCGTGGGAGCACAGCCCAGTCCCCCTCGAGCACGCACTTCGAGGCATCGACGGCGTCACGACGCTTTCGGTCAATCCCTACGCGACGGCGAGCCTGCTCGAGACGCTCGGCTTCGAGTACGTCGCCGAACAGGGCGAGCGCGTTCGATACGAGATACCGGGGTCGGAAACGCACGCGACAACTGTGGATATCCTGCTGAAAGACGGCCCCTACGGCCGCGAGGGACAGGGAACACATCACCACGTTGCCGTCCGCGTCGAACATGAAGACGAGTTACACGAGTGGCGCGACCTGTTCGACGACCGCGGCTACGACGTCTCACGCGTCAAGGATCGCCACTTCTTCCACTCGCTATACGTCCGTGAGCCAGGTGGCGTCCTCGTCGAGTTGGCGACCGAAACGGGTGGCCTCGCTGTTGACGACGGCGACCAGGCAGACGAACCCAGCACCGAACTCGTGCTCCCCGACTGGTTCGAACAGGACCGAGACCTGATCGAGAGTCAGTTGCCCGAACTGCATCTTCCGAAGACGATAACAGGAAAATGAGCGAGGACCGCCCCCTCGAGTCCGTTGCTGGCCCCCATCACGGCCAGCCCCTGCTCACCGCTGGCGCACCCGCGCTGGCTTCCGAGGCTGCCATCGTTCTGCTCCACGGCCGCGGCGCGACCGCACAGGGCGTCATCAACCTCTTTTCGCCCACCGTCCGCCACGGCGTGACCGTGCTCGCGCCAGCAGCCGAGCGCAGTCGCTGGTACCCTCGCCGCGCACCCACAGCGAGAGCCGAGAACGAGCCCTGGCTCACCTCGAGCGTCGAGTGCGTCGGCGCAGCACTCGAGGCCGCCCAAGAAATCGGCGTGCCCCCGGAACGAACCGTCATCGGCGGCTTCTCGCAAGGTGCCTGCGTCGCCGCGGAGTTCGTCCGCCGGAATCCACGACGCTACGGCGGCCTGTGCTGTCTCTCGGGGACGCTCCCTGGCTCGAGCGATGACGACTGGGAGATTCCAGGCGCGCTCGAGAAAACACCAGTACTGCTCGGCTACGGCGAAGACGACCCACACGTCAGTGCCGACCGGGTTTCGAGGACAGTTCGCACGTTCGCGGACGCAGATGCCAGCGTCGACGAGCGAGCCTATCCCGGCGTCGGCCACGAAGTCACCGACGACGAGTTCGACGCCGTTGGGTCGATGCTCGAAACGCTGCTCGCAGCCGATAGCTGAGGTTACTCGCCGCTCGAGTCTGGTGCAAGTCCCTTCTCACGTAGCTCCTCGAGTGCGTCGTCCGTCTTCTCGAGGTCTGTGAGGCCCATTCCCTCGAGTACGTGGTCAACTTTCGTAAACTGGATCTCCTCGTAGTCGACAATCTGTACGCGGTTGCCCCACGGGTCGTGAAACTCGAGACCGGGAGCGTCCAGTTGGTCGATTTCGAGGGCCTCGAGTCGGCGCTCGACGGTAGCTGCGTCGTCGACGACCAACCCGAAATGACGGGCGTCATCGGTCGTGTCACCGGCGGCCTCGGTTTCGGCGAGTGCGATAAACTGGTCGCCCATGTCGATGAACGCCTTTGTGTCACCGCGTCCGCGCAACTCGAAGGCGAACAGGGAGTCATAAAACGCGAGCGCCTCATCGATATCGCCAACCTCGAGGGCGATGTGGTTGGTCCCGACGAGTCGCGCGCGGTCAGGTGCTGTGCTCTCGAGGTGGTCTGCAGGACCGTCAGAAGACTCGGCGTCAGCATTGGGATCAGCGTCAGTCACGGTTGACTAACCCGACGAGAGCGAATCTAGTAATGGCTGTGCTGGAGTGTGCACACAGATGTCGCGAAAATCGGGTGAAACAGGATCAGAAAATCGATCCTGCTGTGTTGCGATAGGCTATTGGCTGTTACTGCGGGGTGGCTTCGGCGTCGTCGACTGTCTCGAGTTGCTCGAGCGCCTGAATCACGTCGCGGCGGTAGTTCTCGACGGGTGAGTCGTACCGGTCACGGACCATCTCGGCGTACTCGTTCGTTGGGGCGGTCGACCCGCTCTCGGGCGCTTCTTGCTCAGCCTCCCACTCCCCGTAGGCTTCGATGCGGTCAAGCGTGCGCTCGGCGGTCTCGACGACCCAGCGGTCGCGGGTGGCGTCGTCGACTACTGTGATGTTCTCGGGTCGCAGCGAGACGTTGACCGTGCCGTCTTCGGTCTCGTAGGTTCGGGGCTTCCCGACGACGGAGACGTACGCTGGCGGTTCCGTGTCGCGAAGCGCCGAGGCGGCTTCGGGCTGGTACTGCCCGGCGTAGACGAAGAATGTCCCGGTCGGATCGACGACTCGGCCACGCCAGTACTCGCTGTCTTCGCCGACGTCCTCGGTCTCCGTGAGGGTGCCGACGACGAACACGCGGTTTGCGCGGTCCCCCGTTGGCAAGAGCGCGTAGTTTGGCGCGCGTTCGTCGTCGCTTTCTTTGAACGAATACGTCGCGTCGTTGAATTCGGAGGCGAAGACGCGGCGGGCGACTTCGCGGGTGAGTTCTGCCTGAGACATTTACATCGACCTCGCTTTGATCAACAGCTGTTCAGCATCCGCTGGCCCCTCGAGTTCCTCAACATCGTCGGCCAGGACGTACCGGCCGAAGGTTGGCCCCTCGATTCGGTAGTAGGTGCCGACGATGTCGTCTGCGATCTCGTCGGCGACGATGGTCGTGTCTAAGGCGTCCATCGCCATGTCCTTGGCCTCCTCGAGAGTGAGCCCCGTCAGATCTTCGGTGGCTTCCTTGTTGAAGATGACCTCGTGGGCGTCGATGCCGTCGTCGACGACGGCCTTGATGCGGAGGTCGAACTCGCCCTCGACCTCGCCGTGTTCGCTACAGCGGCCGTTCTGGAGGACGCGGGTACAGTCCTCTTTCGGGCAGCGCTTGATCAGGCCGCTGCCGCGTTGCATGTCGACGAGGGCGCCTTCGACGATGCTGCTATCGTCGCCGACTTCGATCTCTTCGTCGCGCTCTTCGACGACCGTCGTCGAATTGAGTTTGACCGAGAACCGGCCCTGGTACTCGTCGGTTACGATGTTGCGAAGCTCGTAGACGCCGCCTTCCTCGAGCGTGGGCAGGTCGGATTTGGCCCACTTGGTGAACTTGATCGTCCCCGTTGGGTCCCCCAAGAGACCGACCTGTGCGACCGAGTCGCTGCGTGGGTCCCACAGTTCGATCACTTTCGCGGTGAGGTCGATCCACTCCTCAGGTTCGTCAACGTCCTCGATGTTGACGGCCTCGCTCGAGCCACTCGAGATGTCCTCGCGCTCGAGTCCGGCCTCCTCGAGGTAGTGGTTGGTGACGCTCCGGCGTGCCTCGTCCATTGGCACTTTGTATTCGTCGACGAGCGTCGTCAGTCGCTCTGTGATGTCGTCGACTGAGACGTCTATATGATCCGAAAACTGGTCGTGTATGTCGTCCGCATGCTGTCGTACGTCGCTCATTGTGTCACGCCTCCTCTTTCGTTTCAGTGGGAGGCATACCACTATTCGCGCCCAATAGTATTTAAATTGCCGCAACCGCAGTGAAAGTGAATAGTGGCGGTACAATCGCCAGAAGGCGGGTAGGTGGTACCTGGGTTCGTGCTATTCGTCGTCGCCGTAGGCCGACAGCGACTGGTCTGTTCGCTCGGTCTGGTGACTGGTGGCGACGCCTGCGAGGTGGGGTGCTTCGGGGACGATCAGTTGCTCGCAGGCGGTCTGGCAGGCGTTCGTGCTGCCGGGGAGACAGAAGACCGGCGTGTCAACGGCGATGCCAGCCGTCGCGCGCGAGGCCATGGCGCGCGTGCCGACCTCGTCCCACGACAACGAGCGGAACAACTCGCCGAAGCCTGGCAGTTCGCGCTCGAATAGCGCGGACGTGGCCTCCGGCGACACGTCGTCGGCCGAGACGCCCGTTCCGCCAGTCGTGATCACGATATCGATGTCCCGGCGCGCGACGAGTCGCCGGACGGCCGTGCGAATCGCCGCGTAGTCGTCTCGCACGAGCACGCGCTCGTGTACCTCGTGTCCCTCGGCCTCGAAGCACGCTTCGACGGTGTCGCCGCCCGGATCGTCCGGCGTTTTGTCGTCGGACTGCGCGCGCGAGGTCGAGACCGTCACGATCCCGACGTAGAGAGGGTCGATGATATCGTGGCCGTGGTGGTCGGTGCCGCGTCGCTCGTCTCGGTCAGTTGGCATACGTGTCTGTTCACAGTGAACCGTCATAAACGGTCGTCGTCCGTGGCTCGTCAGGTGTCGTTTCCAGTTGGACGTAGCTCCCGCCACCGCCGTTCGGAACGTTTTACTGCCACTCGAGCAACCTGTCTCTCAGATGGTCACTCGAGCCGTGTCCGAGCGGGTCCCTCGGCCCGTAACGTTCGTGCCGATTCTCATCGGAAATCTGGTGCCGCTGGTCGGCGTGCTCGAGTTCGGCTGGGACCCGGCGACGCTGGTCGTCATTTACGCACTCGAGGTACTCCTCGCGTTTCCACTCGCCGCGGGGAAGGCGCTGTTTGCGGGCAAGCCGCCTCGAGTCAAGGACCTCGAGACCGAAGATGGCGAGGGAGACTCGAGTGTCATCAGCGTCGGAAACACCGAGCTGGCACGCAAGCGCGGGCACCTGCGGCTCGTGTCGTGGCTTCCCCCGATCTATCCGCGGAACCTGCCGTTTATCGGTGCGTTGTTGTTTGCGACCGTGTGGTCGACGCTCTTTCTCGTCGCCTTGCTGGCCGAAGTTGCAGTCGGCGAAGCCCTTGCGCGGCCGGAAGTCTGGTTCTGTGTTGCCGCGCTGGTGAGCGGACAGGTCATCGAGACCTGGCGTGACTATTTCCGCGGCGGACGCTACGAGACGACCTCGCCGTACGCAGTCATCGAAACCCCGGCGCGACAGGCCTTCTTCCTCGTATTCGTCTTGTTCTTCGTCGCGGAAGCGAGCGGTGCCATCGTCCTCGGCGCGTTCGTCGCCGTCAAACTGCTCGTCGACTGGTCGGCGTTTCGCGCGACCAACGGCGGTAGCGGGCGACTCACTGGCTGGCTCTCCGGTCCGGACGACGAGGGTGAACCCCTCGAGGCACTGGACGTCCCCACAGACGAGCCGGATGCCCGATTCTCGACACACACGCGGACCGTGGTTCTGACCGGCGTTCTCCGCACACTGATCAAACCAGCCCCGTTCTACATCGGGATCGTCCTTCTCGCGTGGTTCCTCGCCCTCGCCGTTTTGGGAGGCACCGCCAGCGGCAGGGCCGCGATCGCGCTGACGGTCGGCATCAGTCTCCTCGCGTTCGCGGCGCTCGTCGGCTTTCTGGCGATTAAAACAGCCGAACATATCCTCGAGTACGCTCCACTCGAGTACCGCCGATACGACGATCATCTCGTCGCGTACGATACGTGGGTCGACGAACCGCAGTGGGCATTGGCGCTGTATGAAGTCCGTGACGTCAGTCTCATCCACACCCGATTCCCCGACCGAGTGTACGACACCCGCACGCTCGAGGCCCAGATGGGCTGGGGCGACGACGAGGCGACGCGAGAACTCGGCCCCGTGACAGACGCCCCGGCGTTCGTCGAGACGTTCGAGTTGCCGATCACGGAGGCAGCACTCGAGTTGGAGCCACTTAACCGGCGAGTTGCGACGGCTGCAGTCGTCCCCCTCGGCGGCGTGCTTGTCGGTGCAATTATCTTCGCGGCTGGGCCGTGGCCGCTAGTGGGTGCGCTTCCCTACGTTGTCTTTGGACTGCCATTTCTCGCACTCGTCGTGCATGGCCTCTGGCGACAGGCATACCCGGAACCAGCGTAGCGTGTCGCTCGCATCAGCGACTCCGTCTGCTTAGCGCTCACTCGAGACTACAGCGCTCTCGCCCATTCCAGTCGGCGCACGATTCTCGTAGACGAGCCAGTCGTCGTCCATCTCCGCGTCAGTGAGCAGACACTCATCAAGACGCGCCTCGAGCGCCTCGAGATCGATGTTACGCCCGATGAGCGCGAGTCGGGTCTCGCGGTCGCCCCATTCGTCGTCCCACGGAAGGTCAGGCTGGCCCTGTCGGTACAGTTCCTGGCGTTCCTCGGAGAAGCTGGCGATCCAGCGGCCCGTGACCTCGAGTGCGGTCTCGGTGCCGGCGTAGCTCATCGTGATCGCCTGCTTTTCGCGGCCGGCAATCCAGCACAGCCCTTTCGCGCGCACGAGGCCATCGGGGAGGTCCGACAGGAACGCCTCGAGGCGTTCGGGGTGGAACGGCCGGCGGCGATGGTAGGTGTCGACAGCGATGCCGTAGCGTTCGGGTGGGTGGCGGTGATCGTGGTCGTGATCATGATCGTGGCCGCCGTGATCGCCATGCTCGTGGTGGTCACCGTGGTCATGGTGGTCGCTGTGTTCGTGCTCGTGATCACCATCAGCGTCAGTGAGGTCATCGTGCTCGTGCTCGCGCTCATCCGCTTCGATCACCTGCTTCCAGCCTGCTGCTTCGGTCGCCGCCTCGAGATCGAATCGCTCGACTCCCAGTAACTGATCGGGCTCGAGGTCGCCGTGCTCGCTCGTGATGAGATCAGCGCGGGGCTGGAGCGTCTCGAGCAAGGCAACGACGCGCTCGCGTTCGCCGTCGTCGACGAGGTCGCACTTGTTGACCACGAGCAGGTCACAGAACTCGACTTGCTCGAGGACCAGATCGGCGAGCGGGCGCGTACCAGTGTCGTCGTCACCCTCGATTTCGGGTGGGTCGTCGACGGACGAATCGGCGAAGCGGTCATAAAATCGCCGCGCGTCGATCACCGTCACGACGGCCTCGAGATCGTAGGGGCCGCCGGCGGGTCCGCGGACAAATTGGCGGGCAATCGGCTCGGGTTCGCTGACGCCGGAGGCCTCGACGACGAGATGGTCGAACTCGTGTTCCTTCCAGAGTTGAATTACCGCCTGCGAGAGTTCATTGCCGAGGCTACAGCAGATACAGCCGTTTTCGAGGGCGACAACTTCCTCGCCAGTCTCGAGGTCGGTGCGCGCTTCCACGAGGTCGGCGTCGACGTTGACCGCGCCGACATCGTTGACCAACACGGCGATATCGCGCTCAACCGTCTCGAGTAGCCTCGAGAGCAGCGTCGTCTTCCCCGCGCCGAGTTCGCCGCTAAGGACGGTGACCGGAACAGACATTGTACTTACTGCGAGAGCGCGAGTTCACGTCGGCTTTCCGGTTCAAACGGGTCGAGGTAGGTGGTCCAGTCCGCACCCATCTCAGCGTCGGTGAGCACACAGTCGTCGAGTCGGTCGATCAGCCCGCTCTCGTCGAACTCGCGCGCGATGAACACCAACCGGGTCATTCGGTCGCCGTACTCCTCGTGCCAGTCATCTTTGAGACCGGGGCGAGCGGCGAAGTACTGCTCGCGTTCGGCTTTCGGCAGGTTCGCAAGCCACGTTCCGGAGGGGCCAGCACGGACGGACGTGCCAGCTTTGTCGACGCCCATCGCAACGTCTTCGCGGCCTGCACTCCAGAAGAAGCCTTTCGCGCGGACAACTTCGTCCGGCAGGTCCGACAGCAGTGTGGCGATGCGCTCGGGGTGGAACGGCCGGCGGCGCTGGTAGACGAACGAGGTGACGCCGTGTTCCTCCTGAGGGTCGTGATGATGGTCGTGCTGAAGCTCGTGTTTCCAGCCCGCTGAATTCTGGGCGTGCTGGAAGTCGAACTCGCCGGTGCCGAGAATCTCGTCCGGGTCAATCTCGCCGAACTCCGTCCGGATGATCTCCGCGCGCGGCTGCAAGCGCTCGAGAACGGCCTCGATCTCTGCAAGGTCCTCGTCGGGGACCAGATCGCACTTGTTGAGCAGGAGTACGTCACAGAACTCGATCTGATCGAGCAGGACTTCCTCGGGAACGCGGCCCGAATCGCCCTCGAGGTGGCCGTCCTGATCCGTCAGCGCCGCGCCGGAGTCGAACGACTCGAAGAAGCTGTGGGCGTTGACCACCGTCACCATCGTATCCAGCGCGTAGGTGTCGGTCGGGTCGAACTCGGCGTCCTCGAACCCCATCGCGAACGTCTGGGCGACGGGAATCGGCTCGGAGATGCCGGAGGATTCGACCAGCAGGTAGTCGAACTCCCGGCGATCGGCGAGGCGACCAACCTCGTCTAACATGTCGCCGCGTAGGCGACAGCAGATACAGCCATTCGACATCTCGATGACCTCTTCCTCGCCACCCAGATCGGACTGCTGGGTGACGTGCTCGGCGTCGACGTTGACCTCGCCCATGTCGTTGACGACGACGGCGACCTCTAAGCCGTGGTCTGCGGTCAGTACGTGATTGAGGACCGTGGTTTTGCCAGCGCCAAGACTACCGCTCAGAACTGTCACGGGGATTCGGCTATCGTCCATATCGGTTGTGAATACGAACCCAGGTCTTGTTAATGTTAGTTATTACGTTCGCAGAGCACAAGACATAACAAATACTATTATCTCGAGGATCTATTTTCATATCATGCCCGTCGTCAGCGTCTCGATGCCTGCCGAACTGATCGAGCGACTCGACGCCGTCGCCGACGATCACGACTACACCGGCCGCAGTGAGGTCGTCCGCAAAAGCGCCCGCGCGTTGCTCTCGGAATTCGACGACGAACGCCTCGAGAACCGTCCCCTTGCTGGCACCGTCACCGTCCTCTACGAGTTCGCAAACCAATCAGTCGAACGCCGCGTCACGGACATTCGCCACGACCACGAGACAGCTATCGTCACGAACGATCACAGCCACGTCGGCACCGGCGACATCCGAACCGGCAGCACTGACACTGCACCCGCTGACGACGCCGCCGATCCGGTGGCAAAAGCGACGATCAACCGCACCCAACCCAGTTACTGCCTCGATCTGTTCGTCCTCGAGAGCGACCTCGAGGAGATTTCGCAGTTCGTCGGCCAACTCCGCGCAGTCGACGGTGTTGAGACCGTCGACTACTCGCTGGTGCCGTTGGATTCGGTCGGACAGCTCCCGGAGACACAACAGAACACGTAGGTCGTCTGTGAGTCCTCGAGGAGTACGAGAGACGCACGACTGTTATTCCGCATTTACAAAATTTGGTCTGTTGCAATTCTCAGTAGTTGATAGGAATAGCGTGCTGTATATAGAGGATAGATGCAGCACAGCGATATCGTTTGGTTCGCGTCGAAGTCTGCGAACTAGACATTAGCAGACCGCCAACTATATGTAGAATAGTATTCACCATCATCATGATGAATATCTTAACAAAACTATCGATCTGGTGTATCGTTGCGACAGCCCTCTTGGCATTCTATGTGCTGTCTGGCCCACTCATAATTATGTTTTACCTCGGACTTGGTGTGGTAGCCCTGATAGGTGGTAAAATAGTGTATTCTGTGCCTGCTGACCGTAGGATCAAAGTCGCGACAGTCACTGCGTTATGTGTTCTCTCCGCAGGAGCGTTTTTCCCACTTGTAGTCCAACATGCTGGAGACTATTGGGAGCTTGGGAGAGAACTAATGATGTCAATTGTTGCTATTGGTATTGTTGTCATTCTTGGCATGTCTTTGGAAACTCTTCGTCGTTTACTCCCAGTAAACAGTATCGCTTAACATTATGCAAAAACGCTGAATCCAGGACTTGAACAGACGCGAGACGGTCCTCCTCATGGTTCGAAAGACGTCGAGACGTCTTTCGTCATCAAGCGAAACCGAAGGTTTCGCGGACATCGCGAATTCTGGCGAGGCGCACGTCTCGCTGACCTCGCGGGAGCTTCGCTCAGTCACGAGAGAGCGGAACTCTCTCGAACGACTTCGTTCGGCCGCTGCGACTCGCGTGTTCGGGTCTGTCTTGTTCCGCTGTTTTCCTCACCGGATTCGCTCGGAGCTATCGCTCCTCGCAAGTAGTGTTCGGAAAACAGCGCGAACAGAACGCTACACGTTCTGCTTAGCCCGAAAATTTCTGCAAAATTTGTCGGACGCCGAAGCCAGGACTCGAACCTGGGACAACCTCGTATCTGCGGCGACCAGGAAACCTGTGTCACCGTAACAGCGAGGTGCTCTACCATCTGAGCTACTTCGGCTCATCTTCTGGTTGGGTGGTGCATTTGATAGGGCTTTCGTTTCCGTTCGGCGAGGGCGTCGCTTCCTGCGGTTCGATACCCTTTCACCCACGGCTCGAGTAGGCATCTCTCATGAGCGACGAGGAAGCCGACCCGGACGACCACGACGCGGACGAAACAGCCGGCGACCTCGAGGCCGTCCTCGAGACGGTCCGCGAGCAAGTCGATCCCAGCCCCGACGAACGCGAGCGACTGCGCGCGGTTGCTGACCGACTCGCCGCCCGCGCCGAGGACGCCGCGAACGACCTCGAGCCCGGCGCGGATGTCCTGCAAGCAGGTTCGACAGCCAGAGACACCTGGATCAGCGGCGACCGCGATATCGACATCTTCGTTCGCTTCCCACCGGAACTCGACCGCGCGACGCTCGAGCGCTACGGCCTCGAGGTCGGCCACGCGACGCTGCCGGAGGGCCACGAGGAGTACGCCGAACATCCCTATGTCAAAGGCGTCGTCGAGGGGTTTGACATCGACGTTGTCCCTTGCTTTCGCCTCGAGTCCGCGACAGACATCCGGTCGGCCGTCGACCGCACCCCCTTCCACACGCAGTATCTCGAGGCCCGACTGGACGACGACCTCGCGGCTGACGTGCGCCTGACGAAACAGTTCCTGAAAGGCATCGGCGCGTACGGCAGTGACCTCCGGACGCGCGGGTTCAGCGGCTACCTCACCGAACTGCTCGTCGTCGAATACGGCGGCTTTCGCCCACTGCTCGAGGCGGCGACCGAGTGGCAGCCACCAGTCGAACTCGACCCCGAAGACCACGGGCAAGCGAGTTTCACTGATCCGCTCGTCGTCATCGACCCGACCGACCCCGAGCGCAACGTCGCCGCAGTTTGTTCCGCCGCAAACGTCGCGCGCTTCCAGCACTACGCCCGCGCCCTCCTCGAGTCCCCCATGCTCGAGTCCTTCGAGGCTGATGACCCTGATCCACTCTCTGAATCCGAACTGCGCGCCCACCTCGAGCGCCGCGGGACGATTCCGGTCGCCATCCGCTTCAACGCCCCAAACGTCGTCGACGACCAGCTCTACCCGCAACTCTACAAGTCGCTCTCAGGGATCACGCAAGGGCTCGACGACCTCGATTTCGACGTGTTCCGCGGGACGACGTTCGCCAACGAAACAGCCGTCATCTTTGCTGAACTCACCGTCGTCGAACAGCCCGCCGTCGAACGCCACCAGGGGCCACCGGTTCACGTCCCAGGCCACGCCAAAGGGTTCTACAGTGCCTACGCGGACGACCCAGACACCTACGGCCCGTTCATCGAGGGCGGCCGGTACGTCGCCGAACGCGAACGCGAGTTCACGACCGCCCGTGGATTCCTCGAGAGTGACCAGCTATTCGATGTCGGCCTCGGTGCACACGTTGAGACTGCCCTCGAGAACGAGTATGACGTGCTCGTCGGCGACGAAATCACGGCGTTACTCGACGAATTCGGAGCAGAACTCAGACGGTACTTCGAACCGCGACCCTGAAACACGCAGACGCGCTGACACGCTGACACTCAAAACTCGAGCGAAAGGTCGTGTGCGTCACAAACCGCCTCGAGCACCTCGAGTGCGTCCTCGCTATACCCGTTGTCGGGTTCGATTGGCTCTCGGCCGTCGAACGTCTCGTGGACCATCGCAACACTATCTGCGAGCACGTCGAGTCCGTACCCACCCTCAAGAACGAACGCTAGACCGGCGTCACAGTTGTCGGCGACGGTCCGCAAGCGATCAGTGAGTAAGGCATACGCTTCCGTCGAGAGGCGAATCCGCGAAATCGGGTCGTGTCGGTGTGCATCGAAGCCCGCACTGACGATCAGCAGGTCGATATCGTACGTCTCGAGTGCAGTCGCAACTGGACCCTCGGTGGCAGCGAGGTAGGCAGCATCACCAGTACCAGCAGGCATCGGGATGTTCATCGTCCTCCCTTCACCCGCCCCCTCTCCAGTTTCGTCGATATTGCCCGTTCCCGGGTACAGCCCTTTCTCGTGGATAGAGACGAAGAACACGTCATCACGGTCGTAAAAGATATCCTGTGTGCCGTTACCGTGATGGACGTCCCAGTCAACAATTGCGACACGCTCGACATCGTATTCGTCGTTATCGAGTGCGTGTTGGGCCGCAATCGCGGCGTTGTTCGCAAAGCAAAACCCCATCGCGTCGTCGTAGACGGCGTGATGACCCGGCGGTCGGCCGATTGAAAATGGCGTGTCCCGGCCGGATGCCCCCTCGAGTGCAGCGTCAACTGCCCAGCAGGCGAGTCCGGTGCTGTGACGGATCGCATCCCAGGTTTCTTCGACGGCAGATGTATCGGGATCCCAGTCTCCGCCACCGTCAGCACAGAACTGCTCGACTGACTCGATATATGCACGGTCGTGGACAGACGCAATCGTATCGATACCGACAGGGTCGGCGTCGACATACTCAACGCCGTGTTTTCGCTTCAATCGCTCACGAATCGCACGCAAGCGGTCGGGCGTCTCCGGGTGACGCGACCCAGGATCGTGTTCGAGACAGACCTCGCTGTAACCAAATTGCATGTCACTTTCACTCAAACAGCGAGAAGTACGTCTCGATGTCGTCAGCCGTAATAGTTCGTCGATCCGCGTGGTGAGCGAGGATTGCCGCCGCTCTGGCGACGTTGTCAGCATAATCCTCGAGAATGTCTGCAAGCGCCACACGGGCGTCCATCGAGACGCGATACCGGTCGTCGATATCGATTCGGGCAATCCGGTCTACTGGTGCAACCGGCAACTCGAGATCATCCTTATCAACGACCGTCTCGACGCCGAAATCCTGCGCCATCAGCGTCTTTCGGCCGTCAGCGGTCGCCTCCTCGGCGGCATCGACCGCGAGTTCACTACCACGTTCTTGAATCCGTGATGCAAGTGCCTTCGACGCCCCGGCGCTCACCCGAAGGTCGCCCGCGTTCCGCCGGATGATCGTATCAACCGGGGCAAACGGGAGTTCGACGTTCATATCATGCTAGGCGAAGTAAATGCCCTTAACGCTTTTCCTAGGCGCTCGAGGGTGTTTCGGCCGCTCAGAACACGTCGTTTGCCTCGAGGCGGCCGTCGCGGACGACCCCACGAGCGGTGACTTCCTCGCCCAGACCAACGTCTGCGTCGGTCGCGACACTCATCGTCGTCTCGCCGTCGTCGAGAACGACTGGGTCGCCAGCCTGTACGACGACGCCCGTGAACTCGGTTTCCGCGCCGTCGGTAGGGACGCCATCATCACCGGATGCTGAATCGGTAGCTGCGTCAGAATCGTCAGCCACCGAATCGGTGGCATCATCGCCGGATGCGTCGTCATCGCCGGCGAACGAAGAGAGTCCCGCGTTGTTGCTGCCCGAACCAGTGTCGTCGCCCCCACTCGAGGCCGCGTCAGCCTCGGACTCGAGAACCGTAATCGTCGACTGCCAGCCCGCAGAGGCCTCGAGGTCGTCCTGCCAGCCGTCTTGAATCTCGACATCGCCGAGGGCAACCTCGTCGCCGGGGCCGATATCGATATCCGCTTTTTCGCCCCACATTGCGACGCGAATGTCGCCGGTTGCATCCTGTACGCGAATGTTTCGGACTTGGCCTTCGGAGCCGTCGTCGCGGTCGAAGGTGCGTTTTGGGTCCGCAGAGCGAACAACACCCGCGAGGTCGACCGTTTGTCCGATCTCGAGGTCTTCGATTGGGGTGCTCTCGGGGACGTACTCGACTTCTTCGTCGACTTCCTCGACTGCGCCGCGGTTGCCCACGTGTAACTCGAGGTTGCCGTCACGTTCTTTAACGTAACCGTCGACGACTTCGACGGTTACGCCCGGGCTGAATTCGGTGGCTGTCTCGGCCTGTTCGTCCCACATCGTCACGCGCACGCGCCCGGTCGAATCGCCGAGGACGAGGTTCGACACCTTCCCCTTGGAGCCGTCGTCGCGGTCGAACGTCCGGACGGTGCCAGTGTCGAGGACGAGGCCGACCAGATTCACGTTCGAGAGTCCAAGCGAGAGGCTTTCGACGGTGTGAGTGTCCGACAGCTGCACATCAATTTCCGTATCTGGGTCCGGTTCAACCTGATCAACGCTGATCTCGACGCCGCTGAAGCCCTCTTTGGGTCGGCCCTTGATCCGGAGAACCTGTCCCTCCTCGAGTTCCTCGATGGCGGCTTCGGCGTGTTCGTCCCAAAAAGCCGCCCGCACGGAGCCGGTTTCGTCTGCGACTTCGACGTTGACGACGCGGCCGTCCTCGTCCTCGCCATCGCGTTCGAAGGTCCGAACCTCGCCAATCGAGAGGACCTTCGCGACGAACTTCGCTTCCTCCATTCCGGGTTCGATATCAGCGATGCCGCCGACCTCGCTCTCGCCGACCTCGTGAGCGATGAGCATCGCCGCCGTCTCCTCGTCCGCGAGTCCGCCCATCTGCTCGACTTTCTCCTCGACGGCCTCGCGAAACTCCTCGAGAGAGACGTCGGCCTCGAGGTCTTCATATACGCCCTCGATGTCGCTCATTCTATGCTCGTGCATGGGTAGCCCGCGCATAAGCATTGCCCATTCGGTGTGAACGCACCCTCCTCGAGCGTTGCCGTCGGGCGTCGATTCCCACGTCACTACTCGCGGTCATGCCCCCGTTGGCTGCGTCTTTGTATATAAAACCACGTTCGGATCGGGCAGTCAGGGATGCCCCAGTGCACCTGCTCGAGCACCGCCGTGTTCCCGTGGCCCATGGCTGTCGCCCCCATCCCGCAGTGAGCATCCCTTTCGAAAGTGCTTTAATAGTCCCCCGGCTACGAATAGATGAGTCCTGATAGGGTAGTGGACTATCCTCTTGGCTTGCGGAGCCAGGGACCGGAGTTCAAATCTCCGTCAGGACGTTTCTCTGTAGCACAATACGACGAACGAAGTGAGGAGTCTGTGCTGCAGGAAACTCCAGCGGGGATTTGAACACGAGAGGCGCAGCCCGCACAGCGCCGTAGGCGCGAGCAGGAACGTCTCTCACCTGTTCAAATCTCCGTCAGGACGCTCACTTATCGCGAGTGCTTCACGTTGTTCAGCACTCGCTTTTGCGTTCGGTCCTGACGTGCCTTACGCTCACCTAGTCACCAGCGGGACCTTCGGTCCCGCCCGGTTCGCGTAAGACTCCGTCAGGACGTTTCTGCCGACACCAAACCTGAGCAGGCGAGCGACTGGTGTCAGTGAAACCCCGATACGGAGATGTAAGCAGGAAAGTCGCAGCGACCGAACGAAGTGAACCGCGAAGTAGTATATAAGTAAATCACTGCCTCGAGCGTGATTGACACAAGTCACCAATACGATTCCTGATCATCCAGAAAAGTTGACTATCATCGCTCGAGAATAGAGTTTATAATTATTGTTAGTGTTAGAGGAGGAGGTTTAGGAACGCTTTTATATAAGGATGTTGCCTTTCAGGCAGAAGTCGTATGGAATCTGCACTTAATCAGGCTGGCTCGACGAGCACAACAGGGACACTGGTTCGCTACGATATCGCAGACGATCAATCGGTGACCGAAGCCGTGATCGACGCCGTTGCCACAGCCACCGGGATAAGTCCGATTGAACTCCCACCACTGTATGACAGCGTCGACCCAGACGCCCTCAACACGTTATTCGACCGCCAGCGTGAGGGATCTGCCCTCGAGATGGGCTTCTTCTATTCGGACTACCGCATCGTTGTCGAAGGCGACGGCCGCGTTATTGTTTCTGCGACTGAGTAACGGCCTTCCGCGTTATTGGGGTACTACGATCGGTGTAGTCAGTCGTTGTATTCAGAGACGACTCCAGTCCGTCGACCGACTCGAGCGAGACGGGGCCATCGGGACCGTCGTACGCGATGACGTTGTGATCGGCCAACCGTGGCAGGTGTCGGTGGACCAGAGAGATTTTCGCACGGGAGACAGCGTCGGCTCGGCCGCTATCAGGGGTCTTGGATGGGGCAACTGCGAGTTCTGTTGCGAGTTCATCAACCGTCGTTGGGCCGCGTTCGGACAGCGTCTCGAGGATGCAGCGTCGATCCGCATTCGAGAGGAGGGCAAAGATATCGTCGGTAACCATTCGTATTCGAACGTTAGGCTATGGGTGGAAAAGCCTCGTTCCAAATATATTTGGGATGGCTACTGAGTGGGGCTCAAGGCCGTAACAAAACAGACAGCAATGTGTCTAGAGAGGACTGTCAGCGCGAAAAATGGGTGAGAGGAGTAAGCCCCCTTCTGTTCATCCCGGCATTTGGCTAAGCGTCCACGCCGTCCGCGGCCCGTGAGGGCCACGAGGTGTTCGGGCTACCACGGCGTGGACTTGCACCGGTGAGGATTCGCCGTTCCATCGATCCTTGGCCGTCCGCGTGTGATCAGTCACGCCGACTGTGTTGGACGGCTCGCGCCGACTCACTCCCGCGCTCGTGCGTCAGAGACGCCTCGAGTCGCGCTTGTAGGTCATGACTCGTGGGGTTGAACCACGGTGTCGATCACACACGCATTGCGGTCCGGTGGACCGCGGCCCTCTGCGGGTTGACTCCCCGTCCTCTCGGTTGGGTTCGCACGCATCATTGGTCAGGCCAAGACGTGTCGTTTCTGTTCCAGAGCCAGTGGTCTCCCACTCCGGACTTGCGTCCGGTCACCTGCCCGAACAGGTGGGGGGACTTTCCTCGCGAGCGTGGCGCATCTCGAAGAGATGGGCCACGTTATGAGCGTTGCGCGTCCCGGAGGGACGGGCAACGGTAGTGTACGAACGTGTCGTCGCCCACACGTTCGCCGCGGCAGCCAGGCTCTCTCTCCCGGTAAATATAGTGGTTGAACGCGAATAAGTCCCCCGATTGTGTGGATGGTTTGACTCCCGAAACGAATGGAAGCGTTTTAGGACCGGCATTCCTATGTACTGTTGTATGTCCCAGCGACAGGGCGTCGACCTCTCCTATGAAGACGGGGCGCGTGCGGTCGAACTCGCGCGTGAAGCCGTCGAATCTTACGTGGAACACGGGCAACGAGAACAACCAGGAAGCATGCGTGAGGCCTTTTACGAGCGCACGGGCGCGTTCGTTCGACTCGAGTCAACGCGCGGGCGGGGCAGCCTGCGCGGGTGTGCTGGTGGCTACCGCTCAGGCGACCAACTCGGTCACGTCATCGTCGACGCGGCAATCGAAGCCGCGAGCGAAGACTCCTGTGGCTCCGAAGTGAGCCCCTCCGAACTGCCAAACCTCACGGTTTCGGTCTGTACCGTCAGAAATGTCCTCCTCACGGACGATCCGTTGGCCGACCTCGAGGTCGGTACCCACGGCGTCGCCATCGACGGTGGCGAGGGCGGCTGGCTCTACCCGACGGTGCCAGTCGAGAACAACTGGAGCGCACGCGAGTACCTCGACCGCACCTGCCGGAAGGCAAAACTCGCGCCGGGGGCCTGGCAAGATGACGACGTTGTCGTCACGCTGTTCGAAGGACAGGTCTTCCGCGAGCGTGCGGCCGACGGCAGTATCGAAGAAGTCTAACCAAAGTGGACGGCGGGCTGGGGGAGTCCGACTCAGTACAGGCGATCGATGGGGGCATCGGTCGTCGAAAGCACATGCGGTAGCGCAAACGGTGTTGGTGACACCGGTGTAGCAACAGGCTCGAGGAGCACCGTGAGAACTCGAGTCAGGAGTGTTCAGTGAGTTTCAATTGGAACAGATCCTCGAGCGCAGCGAAGACGGCGTGGACGACGACCCAAAGGACGAGGCCGTACAGGAGAACTAACAGAAAGAGCCCGAGCAGGCCAACTGGACCAACGAGAGCTGAGATGAGTGCAGTGACGAAGATGGCGAAGACGCCGACACCGAACAATTGGAGCGTCAATCGATTCGCGATGTCGGTACGGGATGGTCGTGTGTCCGATGGAGGGGCAGAGTCCATATCGGATCGATTGAGTCCAAAGTGTTCAATCCGTTGATTCGTCGAATCCAACTACGTCGGCGTCGGCCAGACACCGCTCGGTCGCCTCTCCAAGGTCGAACTCTCGGACAATCTCTCCATCGCGGATGAGGGGCTCGAGCAACGCATCTCCATCCTCGGGTCCCTCGCGATCGGCTAACGAAACCTGATGGCCGCCGTCTGGTGTGCGATAGACCTCTTTGACGCCTGAGAGCTTGCCACGTTTGGAGATTGGCTCGCCATCGTCGCCGGACTGCGTCCGGCTGCTCGAGGGATCTTCCGATCCCTCGTTGATTTCGACAATATCGAGGCTGAAGTCGACCGATGGCGCACCGGTGATGTGACTGCCGACGCCAAAACCATCCGCAACATCGCGCAGTTCGCGGATCGACTCGGGTGTGAGCCCGCCGCTACAGAAGATATCAACGTCTTCGTGGCCGCGGGCGTCGAGTTCCCAGCGAACCTCTCGAGCGATGTGTCGGAAGTCGCCGCGCCGGGAACCGGTGGTGTCGATTCGGACGCCGTCTAACTCGTCGCCGAGCGTTTCAGCGGCCAGCAGGCTCTCGCTTTTCTCGTCCCAGAAGGTGTCGACGAGGGCGACTCGCGGCACGTCCTCGGCGACGGCCTCGTCGAACGCAGTCCACGCCTCGGCCTGATTCCCCTCTCCAAAACAGAACATGAGCGCGTGGGGCATCGTCCCGCCCGGGTCGCGCTCGAGGACCTCGCCCGCGGCGACGTGCGAAAAGCCATCCAGTCCGGCGAGCAAGGCCGCGCGTTCGACCGTCGCGGCGATGGTCGGGTGGACGTGGCGCGCGCCGAACGACAGGACCTGCGAGTCGGGGGCAGCCAGTCGTGCCTCGAGTGCGGCGGTCGCGAAGCCACTCGGCTGTGAGAGAAAGCCAAGTAGCGAGGTCTCGAGTGCGGCAAAGTCGAGATACGAGCCCTCGATGCGCATGACGGGGCCGCCGTCGAACAGTTGCCCGTCCGGCAGGGCGTCGATATCGACGTCGTAGCCCTCGAACAGCGTGGCCACGTCTGTGATACCCGTGAAAACCTCGAACTCCCCGGTTGGGAACTGATCGGCGGTCACTTCGGCGACTACATGGGGATTCCTCCCGGCGTGCTCGAGCGTTGTCCGGGTGCGCTCGAAGTAGGCGTCCGTCGCGCGCCCCTCAAGAATTGCCTCGTCAGGGACGGTATCGAACGGTGTTGACATACGGGCGACTTTCCGCCTGACGCAAAAAAGCTACCCGTCTGCCATCGGCGACGCCATCGAGGGTGCAGCCGTCGCCGGGGCAGCCGATGGGGAACTGTGACTGCCAGCGAGCGCGGATGGGGCCGCCGAGTCGCTGGCGTGAATCCCTTCGAGGTCATCGACGGTCGGTGCGCCGACGATTGTGACGGTGTCGCCGCTGACAGCAAGCCGGTACGCGCCCGCGAAGGCATCGCCGTCTGCGATTCGATACGTCTCGCCGGTTGCGTCGTCGACCTGCTCGGCGTCGTTGGTCTCGAGCACAGTCCGGTAGGCGTCGGCGAAGTCCTCGGCATCCGCGGGGCGCTCCCAGGCGAGTTCCCAGACGTGGCCAGTTCGATTCTCGTTGTCGGCGTCGTGATACACCTGGAACGTGTCGCCGGCCCAGCCGTCGGTTGCTGGAGCCGAATAGTTGTACGGCGACAGCGTCGTTGCACCCGCTGTCAGCGGGCGGTCAATCGCGCCGTTCGTCCAGAGCGCGCCAAAGAGCGTCGCCTCGCCGACCGTCTCGTTCTCGAGCAGTTCGTCGCCGACCGTCACTGGCTCCCAGTCGTCACTCGAGCGATCCGGAATCGTCACGTCGACTGGCTCATCGTCGGGGTAGCGGTCGGGATGGATCACCTGCGAGGTGCTCGCTGGTCGGTCGTCGTAGGCACGGTCGACGGCGCTCCAGTCGGAGTCGCGGTCGTGAAGCGCCTCGACGAACGCCGGCCCCTCGGAGTAGGGCGCGTAGATTGAGAGGAACAATCCGACGTTGAACGGCTGGCCTGAAAGTTCGTCTGCCGTTTCGGCGTCGTCAGCGTCGGCAGGGTCGTCCACTGTGTCGACTTCTTCGACCTCGTCGTCCGCCTCGAGTTCGGACTCGGCTGGCCCAGCAGGGTCGGGAAGACACTGCCAGTCGTCGTCACAGCGCTCGGCGTACAGGTACGGGAGATAGTTCGCCTCGCCTTCGATCAGGCTCGTCTCCGCGCGCTGGGCGTCGAGCGTCTCACCGGTGCGCTCGAGGCCAAAGTGCTGATCCTGCAGTGCGTGGACGAGTTCGTGGACGAGCGTATCGCGGTTGATGCGAATCTCGTCAGTGTCGTCGGTGACGATGACGATGCGGTCGCTGGTGTAGTAACCCTGTACCGCGCCGCCATAGAGTGCATCACGTGCCTCATTCACATCTGTCTCGCCGTCAATGATGAACAGCCCCCGCCAGAGTTCGTTCTCGACTGCCGAGGCCGCTGGGCTCTCGCCGCGCTGGGTACGATACTCGCTTCTGTCGATCACCTCGAGGTCGACGTCGTGATCGAACTGCAGGCCACGGATGACTTCGATCCGCGCCATGGCCCGGTACTTGACGGCCTCGAGTTCGGATTCGGTCAGCCCCTCGCTGCCGTCGAACTCGAAGACGTCATCGTATGCGTAGTGGCCGATCTGGCCCGGTTCGCGGTCGTCGTCGAACTCATCGAGTGCGCCGGGGACCGAACAGCCAGCGAGAACGACGAGCAAGACAACGGCAGCGAGTTTGACGCGGGCCATATCAGACGCATTCGAGGGACGGCGCAAAGGTGCATCGCTCCGACGGCTGGCGAAGACGCATGGTGCGTGTGAAAAATATTAGCGGCGCTTGTCTGCGGCAAACCGGCCGCTAGCGGCGGCGAGGCCGACGACGGCAGGCGCACTCAGCCCGGCTGTGGCCGTGTCCGCGTCCGCGTCCTCGGGTGCAGCGCCATCCTCAATCTCCTCGAGTGCATCGACCGACGGCGCGCGGACGATAGTCACCGTTTCGCCGTCACCGTCGTCGCTGTGCTCGAGGTAGTACGCGCCGGGATAGGCGTCGGTGTCGATTTCGTAGGTGTGTTCGCGATCATCGACGGGTTCTGCGTCGTAGCCCTCGAGCAGTTCGAGGTAGCCCTCGTGGAACTGTGCGGCGTCCTCACTCGAGGTCCACTGGGTTTCCCAGACGGAACCGGTGTGGGAAACGGCGTCGGCTGGGTCGTCAGCCGCGAGTCCGTCGTCGCTGACGTAGGTCACGAGCTCGTCGCCGGCCCAGCCATCGGTCACGTCGTGGTCGTACTCGATGCTGGGGTCAGTCCCAATGAGCGACAACTCACCGATTACGGTGGGTTCGCCATCCTCGAGTGCGCCAGCACCGAACATCGCGACCATGCCTGCCTCGCCGACGGTTTCGTTCGCCACCGCGCCGTTGACCTCGAGTTGTTGCCAGTCGTCACTCGAGCGGTCATCAACGGCGATATCGGCTGGCTCGCGCTCGTCGCCGGGGCGGATCACTTCGGAACTGCTCGTAGGCGGGTCGTCGTAGGCCGCGTCGACGGCATCCCAGTCGTTCTGGTCTAAAAGGTACTCAACGTAGTCTGGGCCGTCCTCGTAGGGCTGGAACACTGCAAGGTAGACGCCCCAGTTCGGATCGAGCGGCTCCTCAGAGTCGGTGGTTGCCGGAAGACAAGCCCATTCATCCGCACAGCGCTGTTCGTACTCGCGTTCGACCCAGACGGCGTCGCCTTCGATGAGCCCATTTTTCGCGTTGTCTTGATCGACCGTCTCCCGGTCAAATGTCGAGAGGTCGAAGTGCTGGTCCTGCAGCGCATGAAGCAGTTCATGCCCGAGGATTACTTCATCGAGTTCGGGTGTCTCCGGGTTGTCGGAGACGATGACGACCTCGTCGGTTTCGGGGTCGTAGTAGCCCCCGACAGTGCCACCGTACATCGCTTCGACAGCGTCGACGGCGTCGTCGTCACGTTCGACCATAAAGAGCGTCTCGTAGTTGGCGTTTTCCTGTATCCGTTCATCGTCGGTGACGTCGACGAACAGATCGTCATTGTCCTCCTGGAACTCCTCGCGGGAGATCACATCGACCGGAACATCGTCCTCGAACGGCAGGTCACGGATCACCTCGACACGAGCCATCGAGCGATAAATCACTGACTCGAGGTCGGCTTCGTCGACGACAGCGTCGTCCTGATCGTCGACGGCGAGGGAATCATCGTACCAGTAGCCTTCGACGTAGCCAATCGTCTCAGTGGTCGTGGCGTTGTCGGGGCGGTCATCTGGCGGGTGTTCGGAGGCGGAGTCGTCGGACGTCGACTCGGCATCGGACTCGCTGTCGGGGGTTGGCCCATCAGATAACAAGCCAGGAACCATGCCGGCTGTGGCCACGACGAGAACGGAGAGCACGATGACGGCAACGAGGACGCCGAGAAGACGGGTGCGCGTCTGAGTCATTCGAACTGAACAGTATCGCGTACGAAAGCGGGCGCAAAAAGACCGCCGGTCGAACGGCAAGCGGCGCAGTCTGGTAGTGACCGGCGAGCACAGCCGCCGTCGCGAACGTTTTCAGGCCCGCTTTCGTATCCTCGCGTATGGCACTCGAGCTCGAACCGGATCGAACCGCGGTCGTCGTCGTCGACATGCAAAACGGCTTCTGTCATCCAGACGGGGCGCTGTACGCACCGGGCAGCGAGGACGTCATCGAGCCAATCGGCGAGTTCGTCGCACAGGCAAGCGAGGCGGGCGCATCCGTCGTCTACACGCGCGACGTCCACCCGCCCGAGCAGTTTGAGGACGCCTACTACTACGACGAGTTCGAACAGTGGGGCGAACACGTCCTCGAGGGCTCGTGGGAAGCCGAGGTCGTCGAGGAACTGCCAGTCGACGATGCTGATCACGTCGTCGAAAAACACACCTACGACGCGTTCCAGAAGACCGAACTCGAGGGCTGGTTGCGCGCTCGAGGCATCCGCGATCTCCTGTTCTGTGGCACGCTCGCGAACGTCTGCGTGCTCCACAGCGCGGGCAGCGCCGGTCTCCGCGATTTCCGCCCGCTGTTGCTCGAGGACTGTATCGGCGCTATCGAGGACGAGCACCACGAGTACGCCCTCGAGCACGCAGACTGGCTGTTCGGCGAGGTCATCGACAGTAGCGAGGTAGCGTTCGTCGACGGCGAATAGTCGGACACTTTCGAGGGTCACCCACGCCGAGGTCGGTGGTACAAAACAACACAAACTGGCAGCGGAGACGAAACAGAGGCCCTGATTGGCTGAGAAAATTGACGCTCTGGGTTGGATATGAATAGTTTGCATCGAAAATCATTAAGTAATCTATTGTCGTAGATACTGGTGCGCGGTAGCAATAGCCACGCTACTGAGTATGACAACCCGTTCTGCGGGGAGTCGGGGGAGAACCAATGGCGACACAACAGCAACCGTACGACGAGACGGTGACAGACATCGAGGAAACGTTCGGGATCATGCCAGGGTATCTGGACGCGGTCCCGGAGGAGGCCTTACAAAATGAGTAGCCGAACCTGAAGCGGTTCCTCTTCGGCGACAGCGCAATCGATCCGAAGACCCGCGAACTGGTTGGGCTTGCAGTGGCCGCAGCAATCGGCTGTGAGTACTGCAGACACTTCCACAAAGGCGCGGCCCAACTCCACGGCGCAACCGAGGCTGAACTCGCGGAACTCTCGTTCCTCGCGAGTTACACACCACGCTACAGCGCCCTCATCCAGGCACAGGACTACGATCTCGAGGTCTTCAAAGACGAAACCGAACAGATCGCGACCCACCTGCAATCGCAGTCGGCCGCAGGCGACGACTAATCACGTGACCACCATGTCGAAGGCACACAAACTCGATTGTGAATCGGTCTCGGACACCTGCCGATTCATTATTCAATCGGAAAACGAAACGGAAGCGATCGAACTGGCACAGAAACACATGCGAGAGTCCCACGATCAGGACCTCACCGAGGACGAACTCCAACAGGACCATCTCCAGATCGTCTAAGGTGGACAGACTCGAGGCGGGGCAACTGGAGCCAAAGAGTCACAGGGGCACTCGACCGCTTCACTCGAGTCCGTTCTCGGTTCCGCTCGCGCAGTCACTCACTGGATGGATGGGCGAACCGGAAGACGAGGAAGGAGGACTTTTATCGATCCATTCGAAGAGATAGCTATGACAGTCCTCGCAGTGGTAGGTGGTGAGCGTCGATGAACGAACGCCGCCTGCAGTTGATGTACGTTATCGGTATGATCCTCTCAGGCGCGGCCCTGGTTTCAGCCGCTATGGCCGGCGATACGCTGTTTGCGATCACGTTCGGGTTCATTATCGTCTATCTTGTGATCCGCTACTGGATGGTCTCGTCCGGTAAATTCTAGGGGCCTCTTGGACTCTCGACACTGACGCGAGCCTGTATATATCGTGAACGAATACAGGGCAAGATGTATAACCCATGTGAACGTTCCACATTGTATGGACCCTGCGTCGGTTCCGCCACTTCCCGACTATATCGAACTCGTGATCTATAGCTACTTGCTGGTCGTTGCGGCGATTGGCTGTTTCCTCTATAGTCGACTCTGGCGCAGCGCTCGAGACACGGAGTCGTCGACAACTCAAGGCGACGGCTCGCAGACGAACTCACAGCTGTAGGCCCAAGAGCCGCCCGAAAAGATCACTCACGTCGAGGGAGTCAGTTCGTCCCACGACCGAACCTCGCCACCGTACTCATCGACGAGCGCGGCGGCGTCATCCTCATCGGCAAAGGGGAGCAAATCCTCGCCCATTGCGCCTTCGATGTCGCTGTCAACGACGTAGGTGAGAGTCGTCGCGTCCGCGAACGCCGCCGCCTCGACGTGACTCGAGACGTACGTCGTCCCCTCGCGCTCGAGGAGGTCGTACTCGACGCTCGAGTAGTCGGTGACGAACGCGTCCCGAAGCTCCCAGCCGCGCTGGACGCGTTCATCGTGGTAGACGAGCAGTTCAGCGAGGCTGTCGAACCACGCCGGCCCGTCGCGGTCCTCGGGTTCGCCGTCGGCGTAGAACAGCTGACCGGCAGGGCCGTAGTGCTCTTCAATCACCATGCCGCAGACGTCACAGGACTGACCATCATCCAACGAGAGCGGATCGGCAGGATGCTCCTCGGCAGTCTCATCCTCAAGACAGCCCGCGAGCGAGACGGCCGCGACGCCGCCGAGTCCGACCAGTACCCGCCGCCTCGAGTGCGTGTGACTGCACGGAGCAGCCTTATTGCGCGATCCGCAATCGGTGTGGCGGATCATAGTCGTCGCCTCCGAATCGCGAGCGCGGCGAGGGCGATGGGCACGACGATCCAGCCGACGAAGACGGCGATGAGCACCGGCGTCGAGAGGCCGGCATCGGCGAGCACGGAGGCAAAGCCGGCGTCACCAGCCGCGCCGAGCGTGCCGAGGACCAGCGCCCGAAAGACGCCGGTCGGGTTCGCGAGCAACATCACCGAGACGGCCGCATCCGAGAGCTCGAGGGCGGCGATGACGCCGAGTGCGAGCAGGTCGTGGACGAGGACGAACCACGCCCACGCGAGCAGTGAGATGCCGAGTGCGTGCGTTTTCTCGCGGGCCAGCGTCGAGACGAGGACGGCAAGCGCAAGGAACGCGAGCGCGAGTCCGACGGTCGCGAGCAGGAAGGTCACGTAGGCGTCGAACCCCTGCAGGCCGAACTCGAGGAGCAGGAAGCCGCCGGCGATCCCGAAGCCGATAATCGTCGCGCTCGCGAGGACGATAGCTCGTCCCAGTGACGCGCCGACGACGATCCAGGCGCGATCAACCGGCAGAGAGAACAGCGTCTGGAGCCAGCCGCTTTCCTCGCGGCCGACGACGACGTCGTAGCCGAACGCGAGCGCGACCAGCGGCACGAGGTAGACCGCCAGCACAGCGAGACTGGCGACGGTCCGCTCGAAGCCGGCCGGGCTCACACTTGCGCCACTGAAGGTCGTCAGCCCGAGTGCAAACGCGGCGAAGATGGCGATCAGTGCGACTGCCCACCGGCTGCGAACTGCAAGGCGGTACTCCGTCTCGGCGACGACCAGCAACTGGCGGTACCAGACGCCGGACTCGCCCGACTCGCTCGAGTCGACGTCGGTCGCTTCAATGGCCTCAGTTCCGACTGCGGCGCTGTAGCCGCCGTCCGGTCTCGGTTCAGGCGTGTCTTGGCCGTGTTCGGCGTCAGGCGGAGTCTCAGGTGTAGTCATGGTGCGCTCACCTCCGTGGCCGCGTCGGTGCTGTCGGTCGCTGTCGTTTCGCCCGCCTCAGTTGTTTCGCCCTCGCGAAGCGCCTCGTGGAACGCCGCCTCGAGACCCGGCTCTGTCACTTCGAAGCGCTCGACGAGGTCGGACTCGATCGCACCACAGAGGGCGAATGCGGCGTCGCGCTCGCAGACGACCTCGAGTGACTCGCTCGTCTCCGTTACCGAGTCGTAGCCCTGGACGGCCTCGAGCAGGTCCGCGCGGTCGGCGTCGGCCGCCGGGGACAGCGACACGGTGACGCGGCCGCCAGCGGTCTCTTCGCGCAGTTCCGACACGGAGCCGACCGCGCGCAGACTGCCGTTCTCGAGGATAGCGACCTCGTCACAGAGGCGTTCGACCTCGCTCAAGACGTGCGAGGAGAGGACGACGGTCGCATCGGTTTCGCGGCCGATCCGCTCAATCGTCTGGTGGAACGTGGCGACGCCACGCGGGTCGAGTCCGGCCGTCGGCTCGTCTAAGACGAGCACGGGCGGATCGGGAATGAGCGCCGCTGCGAGACCGAGTCGCCGGCCCATCCCGTTCGAGTAGCCCGAGACCGCGCGGTCAGCCGCGTCGGCCAGGCCAACTGTCTCGAGGGCGTCCTCGATCCGTCGGTCGCGGCCCTCGAGCCCCCGGACGCGGGCGTGTACGTCGAGCACTTCCCGACCGGTCATCGCCGGCGGGAAGCCGGCGTGTTCGGGCAGGAAGGCAACGCGCTCGCGGACGCGATGTCCGGCTTCGGCGACGTCGATACCGCCGACTTCGATCCGCCCTGCATCGGGGCGGTCGTGACCGACCAGCAACCCGAACAGCGTCGTCTTTCCCGCTCCGTTCGTCCCGAGGACGCCGAACGTCGACCCCGAGGGAATCTCGAACGAGGGCCCCTCGAGTGCGACGACGTCGCCGTAGCGCTTGTGAACGTCAGTGATTGTGATCTGCATAGTACTCTCTCCAGTTGTCGTGTGGTGGTTCGGCGAGCGGTCGGTGGTCGACGACGCCGGGCGACTCGAGGATCGGGAACGAACTCTCGGCCATGCGGACGGCGTCAAAGGCCGGGCTTTCGGCGAAGACGGCGGCCTGTGGCTGCTCGCGAACGAGTTGCTCGACGGTACCCGCAGGCTGGTGGCGGACCGCACTGGTGCCGTCACCGTCGAGGTCGCTCGCGCGGGCGTCCGACCAGTAGTTGCCGCCGTCGGTGTCGTTCCAGGCCAGTTGCGAGGTCGTCGAGGCGTAGGCCTGCTCGCCGTTTTCGATGACACTGTTGCCGACGACGCGTTCGTTGGAGCTGCCGGCCGTGAAGTGGATCCCGACTGCGTTCTCGAGAACGAGGTTGTCGGCGATCTCGTTCCCGTGGGCGTTGTAGACGTAGAGCCCGTTGCGGTTGGCGACGACAGCGTTATCGCGAATCTCGGAGTTGTCGACATCCTTGACGAGGATGCCCTGCCCGCTTGGCCCGTCGTTGTTCACGACGACGTTATCGACGATCGTCAGGTCGCGCGAAACCATCAGCGCGAAGCCGACGTCGTTGTCGAAGGCGACGTTGCCCTCGAGATGGTTGTGGTCGGAGTACATGTAGTGGACGCCGTAGCGCAGGTCCCACAGGTGGTTGCCCTCGGCGTGGACGTCCTCTGACCACGAGAAGTAAATCCCGTCGCGGACGGTCGTAATCTCGTTGTCCAGGAGTTGTGCGCCATCGGCGCGGTCGAGGTGAATGCCGTTGCCACGTTGGGACTCGTCGATCCCCTCGCGGCCCGCGATGGCGGCGTCTTCGACGGTGACGTTCGTCGACTCAGAGATCCAGATGCCGAACGTCGACTCGGTGATTCGGACGTCCGACAGCGTTGCATCCGAGCCGTTGACGTAGATGCCAGCGTCCTCGGTGCTTCGATCAGGGCCGGACTCGCGGACCCAGAGCCCGTCGACGGTGACGTTCGCTGCTGTCACCTCGAGAACGGTGCCCTCGCCACTCCCGTCGAGCAGCGCGGTTTCGGCATTGTCGTGCTCGGCAGCGCTGGTGGCCGCCTCGAGCGTGAGATCCGGCGTCTCGATTGTGACGTGTTCGTCGAACCGACCCTCGAGAGAGACTGTGTCGCCGGGTTCAGCATCGTCGACGGCAGCCTGGACGGAGTCGTACGCGTGGCCCTCGAGCGTTGCGACGCCCGGGTCATCGGGTGGGGTTGCCTCGCGTGGGTCATCCACGTCAGGCGTCCAGCCCGCAATCGTCTTGTTGGCGTCGCTGCCGCCGCTATCGGCCGCGACGACGGCCGCCCCGAGGGCGACAACGAGGACCGCAACGGCGGCGACGAGGAGCCAGACTTCGCGGTCAGTCATCCCGGCTCACCTCCCGGTCAGCGGCTGTCGCGTCAGTTGACATCGTTGTCGGCTTGGGATCGGACCCGTCACTCGAGTCGCGTTCGGGTCGGATGCGTCCGATGAGTCGGTCAGTTCGGTCCCGCACGAGGGCGGGAACGTCTCCAAGCGTCGCGTCCGAGTCACGAGATAGGAACGCGACTACCAGCAGGGCGAGCGCAACGATCGTGAGGTACCCACCGGGACCGAACCAGGCGACTCCGCTGATATTGGCGATCTCGTAGCTCCCCAGCAGCGGTGGCGTAAAGCCGTCAATTCCCCGCATCGGTGCGTCGGGATCGAGCGAGTGGCCGGTCTGGTACAGTCGGTACTGGATCGCCGCGAACATCGTGACGAACACAGCAAACGTGCCCGCGAGTTGGCAGGTCAGGCCAAGCTTTAGCTTTCGGACGGTCGGTGCGAGCGCGACGAACACGCCAGCGGCAGCGACGGCGACGAACGCAATCGGCCCGACCGACCACTCAGGGACCGAAATCGCGTTCGGATTGACGTCGTAGTTCGGGTCGAGATACACCGGATCTGGGTAGTAAAACCCGACGTACTGGTTGAGCGCCTGCGTTTCGGCAACGTCGCCCTCGAGGCGCGGATAGGCGTACAGTTCGACGAACAGGCCATCGGGGTACTGCGGTGCCTCGAGCGTGATCCGCCACATCGGGAGCGCAATTGCGACGAGCAACAGCGCCGCCGCTGCGAGCGGGAGCGCGCGACGGAGTTCGGTCAGAGTGTTGAGTTTTGACATGGCGGAAGAGGGAATGGGTGGTTAGTCAGCCGGTTCGACCAGCAGCCGCGAGCGCATCTCGAGGTGGAGTGCACTGCAGAAGTACGCACAGTACATCCAGTAGACGCCGGGCTTGTCGGCGGTAAACGTCACCTCGCGGGTCTCCTGGGGTGCCAACTTGACGTTGACGTCGTATTGGGGGATCGCCAGCGAGTGGATAATATCCTCTTCTTGCTCGATGTTTGTCGATCGGATCGTTACCTCATCGCCCTCTTGGACAAGAATGTCCTCGAATCCGAAGGTGTTGCGCGAGTTGTACATCTCGACGTGGACCTGGTCGCCGTCTCGCTCGACGAAGTTGTCCTCGTCATCAGCCGAAATGAAGTCCAACTCGAGGTCGTCAGGGTCGTAGACACTGGCAGGGTCGAGTCGGTCGGCACGGACGATCGAGGCGTCGTGTGGCTCGGGGTAGGCTGGCGTGTCCTTGACCAGTTCCATTCCGGCGTCGTCGTCGCCGATATAGAACAGCTGGTCGTTCTCGGGGAAGACCGGCCCGACAGGGAGGAACCGATCCTTCGAAAGCTTGTTGAGGACGATCAGCCAGTCACCCTGTGGATCGCCGGTGTAGGATTCGGCGGCGATCAGGTGGCCAGGGCTGTAGTGAACGTCGTGTTTTTCGATGACCGGGCTCTCGGAGCCCATCTCCGCGTCGACAGCTGCTTCGATGTCCCACTTAACGACCTGAGAGTCGACGAACAGTGTCGTGTAAGCGTGTCCACGGTCGTCGTAGGCAGTGTGCAGCGGCCCGTTGCCAACGTTGACTCGACCCACGATAGCATCGTTGGGGTCGTCGACCTCGTTGAGCTGATCGATCTCGATAATCGTACAGGTTGGATCGAGTTTCCCAGAGGCGATGGCATACTCGCCGTCAGGCGTGACACTCACGCCATGGGGGTTCGTCGGCACGTCAATGTACCGTACGAGCGGTTCGTCACCCTCGTTGAGCGGGCTGTCTTCGGTGCCGTCGACGACGGGAACGCCGTTGATTTCCTCGAACTCGCCGGCATCGACTGCATCCTCAATGCGCGGGATGTTGAACGCGACCACGTAATCCGTATCAGCCGCAGTCATCTCCGACTCCGTGACGCCTTCTTCGCTATTGTAGGTCGTCGTGAAGAACCACTCGCCGTTCTTTCCGGAGTCACCGTTATCGAGGTTACAGTCGACGCGAACGTCCCACTCGTGGTCGAACGGATCTGCCGACATCGCCGACAGCGTCGACCCGTACTCGCTCGGGTCCTCGAGGTCGCGACCATCGTTAGGGATCGGAACGCGCAGTTCACCGACGCCGAAGATGAGTCGCGTGTCGGGCATCAACGCGCACGCGCCGTGAGTCCCCTGCTGGTTCGGCAGGTCGATGATCGCGTCCGTTTCGAAGTACTCGAGGTCGATCCGGGCCATCCGGCCGTTTGCCTTATCGTTGACGAACAGCCACTCGCCGTCGTACTCGTTATCAGTCTGGCTTACACGCGGATGATGCGTGTCTCCCCAGGTGTAGCCGCCCGCGTCCTGGAGCATTTCGTGTGTTTCGTCGTCGAAGCCGTAGCCGCGTGCGCTCTCGACGTTGAAGACAGGAATGCGCATAATCTGGCGCATCGATGGCACGCCGTAGACGCGGATATCCCCGGAGTGTCCGCCCGACAGGAACGCGTAGTAGTCGTCGAGTTCGCCGGGTGGGACCGACGTGTCTACATCTGCGGCCGCCGTGGTGTCGCTCTCATCGAGCAGATTTGTACAGCCAGCGAGCGAACCGATCGCTCCGGCCGCTGCACCGGCTTTCATGAAGTCGCGTCGTGGGATTCGTGCGAACAGCGGGTCGCGGTCGTCGGCGCTGCTAATCGATTGCCCCCCATCAGTGTTGTGAGTGTTTGTCATTGTCCTTGGTCCGATATATTCGCTATCTCACCGTTCGACGTCCCGGTGATCGTTACAGGTGGGCATACCTAGGCTACCCTAATAGGAGCGGCTCAGATTCCCGAAGACCGGTAGATGCGCAGAACCAGTTCGGCCGATCCTTTATATGCCCTCTCGAGAGCGTCGGATATCAGAACACAGATAATTCTCTCATCTGACACGCGAACCTCACGTTTCGAATACGTATCTGATACTCTCAGCCGGAAAAACGGCAGTCATTACACGCGATACTGGCCGACAGCAACTAGGCTCGGAAAATACGGTATGCACCCTGGCCCGTCGCCACCTCGCGGATGTCCCCGTCGGGCGACTCGCTTGTGACTGTTACCTCGCTCACGCCCACGCTTGAGCCCGCGCGGATCACGGTCGCCGTCGCCGTGAGGTCGCCTGTCGCCGGCCGGAGGTAGTTGACGTTCAGGTTGATCGTCGCGATACTCCCCTTGAGAGGTTGCTCGAGTTCGGTTCGGAGCGCGAGTCCACCGGCGGTGTCGATAAGCGTCGCGGCAATGCCACCGTGGATGTCCGCGCGCTGGTCGTCGTCGGCGCTCGGGCGCGCGTTAGTCAGTTTTTCGTCGTAGGGTGCCGAGAGCGTCATCGTCCCGTCGTCAACGTCGTCGACGTGCGTGCCGATCCACGAGAGAAACTCCTGGTGTTCGTCGATGAAGTACTGGACGAATTCGGCGATGTCGTCGGCGGATTCTGGCCCAATACTATCAGTGGCGTTTCCAGCCCCGTCTGAATCGTCGGTCATGCCCGTTCATCCACAGCGAGGCCCTTTATCTCTCTGTACACGGGGTCTCCGTTGTCGATGGTTTCAAGCACACGCTCAAAGAGCGATTTCACCCTACAGAAAGCGTTTATCAGTCGCTAGTAGAGCGTAGGTATGCCATCTCAACGACGGACCGTCCTCGCGCTCACTGGCGCGTTGCTGGCTGGCGCAGCCGGCTGTCTGAGCGACAACGGAAACGGAGATTCGGACGACGATGGAGAGAGTGGAAACGGAACCGACGCTGATGGCTCCGACGACCCGGCGAACGGCTCCAACGGCGACGACTTCCCGCAGGTCGACCCTGTCACTGACCCCGACATCGACACCGGCGCGCTCGCACAGCAGGTTCGCGGTAACATCGACTTCTCGCTTGCCGTCCTTGAGCAGTTGCGCGAAGACGACCCCGAGTCGAACCTCTTTCTTTCACCCTACAGCATCTCCGTCGCGCTGGCGATGACCTACGCCGGCGCGCGTGGCGAGACCGCCGCGGAGATGGCCGACGCATTGCGATACAATCTCGAGAGTGACGACCTGCATGCTGCCTTCGGCGCACTCGAGGCTGAGTTCGAGCGGCGAAATGAGGACGGCGCGGAGGTCGACGAACCCTATGGCATGGAAGGAGAGGCGAGCGAGGACGACCTCGGGTTCGAACTCTCGAGTGCGAATTCCGTCTGGGCAGAGGCGGACTTTCCGTTCGACGAAGACTACGTCGACCTGCTCGAGGCCTACTACGGGGCCGGTGAGCGACTCGTCGACTTCTCGGGGAGCCCCGACGAAGCGCGCGAAGAGATCAACGCGTGGGTCGAGGAGCAAACGAACGACCGGATTGAAGAACTTTTACCGGAGGGGTCAGTCGATTCGTCCACCCGACTCGTGCTCACGAATGCAGTCTACTTCCTCGCGGCCTGGGAGCACGACTTCGACCCTGCCGAAACCGAGCCAGCGACGTTCACTGGACTGGACGGCAGCGAAACCGAACTCGAGCTGATGCACCAGTCCGAAGAGCTAGAGTACGCAGCGATGGACGGCCACCAGCTCGTCGAACTTCCCTACGCGAACGGCGAAACGAGCATGGTCGTCATCCTCCCCGCCGACGGCGAGTTCGAGGCGTTCGAGGAGTCGCTTTCGACCGACCAACTCGGCGAATTGCTCGAGGAAACGTCTCGTCCGCAGGTTGACCTCGCGCTGCCGAAGTTCGGCCTCGAGTCCGAGTTTAGCCTCGTCGAAACGATGGACGCGCTGGGGATGGAACGCGCATTCGGCTCTGGGGCGGACTTCAGCGGCATGCTCGAGGGTGATGACGGCGGGCTGTTCATCAGCGAAATCGTCCACCAGAGCTTCATCGAGGTCGACGAGGAAGGGACAGAAGCGGCGGCCGCGACGGCGGTCGCGATGGACGAGTCCGCGCCGGCGGACCACGTCGAGGTGACCGTCGACCGACCGTTCCTATTCTACATCCGTGACCTGCCCACAGAGACGCCGCTGTTCTGGGGGCGAGTCGTCGATGGCGAGACGTTGCAAGACGAATAATCGCCTGCGGAGCCATGGTGCGGACCACAGAACGCAAGCGGTGATGCTGGTACTCACTCAGTGCGTTGTCGGCGCAATTGTCCCTTCGTTGCGTGTCAGAAGGTACAGCGCAAACGACGAGAGCCAGTGTGCGCCGGCATAGTCGTCGGTGAACGCATGAGACAGCCCCGATTGGGCGTGTTTTGCCGCACTTTGCTCGAGCGCCGGAACGTAGCGATGATCCTCGAGCGTCGAAGCGAGGCCGGCCAAACACCATGCCTTCGCGAGGTTTAGCCCGATCAGGTGGGTCGCAACTTCTTCGTCGGGTTCTGGGTCGGTTGCAACTGGCTCGAGAATCCCATTCGCTGGCGCGCTCGTCAGATCAGGAACGAAGCCATCGAACCAGGTGACGAACGCATCGCGGTCATAGATGCGACGCATAAGGTCTGCTTCGGTGAGTGCCGGCGAGAGAAAGTCCCAGCCGAGCGGTTCGTACGCGACGGGATAGTCCCGATCGTCGCCGAACCACTCGCGCGCCGTGTCAGTGACTGCCGATGCCAGGTCGTCGTCACCGGTCGTCCGTGCGTAGTCAAGAGCACAGTGCAGCGCGAACGCGGAGTTGCCATGCGTTCCAACCCTGAACGGCCGCTCCTGCGTGAGAAATTCCGACTCGAGCAACTGTGCAACGGTCCGCTCGAGCGGCTCGAGCGTCGAGCCCCATCGATCGGCTCGCGGGTCGTCCCATACCTCGAGTTCTGCCGCGAGGTGCAACAGCCACGCCCAGCCGTAGGGCTTCTCGAAGGATGGATTCTCCTCGAGGTGAGTCACTTCCTGGGCGACGTTCTCGGACGTGAGTCGGGAATCGATACTCTCCGTGATCTCGGCCGACAGCGGATGGTCGTCGACCAGCCGGAGTTGACGCACGAGCGCCCAGTGACTGTGCACCGCAGAATGCCAGTCGTAGCAGCCGTAAAACACCGGATGCGTGTCGCTCGGCCGGTCGACCCCCTCAGGTGAGTCAACCGACCAGACGTGGTGGGGGTACTCGGTTTCGATTGACTCGAGCGGATGGCGAGCGAGCCAGTTCGCTTCGTCCGCGCCGAGCCATTCGGCGGTACCCGAGAGAACGCGCTCCGTTGGAGGCGTTGTGAGTGGATTCATTGTTCGAGACGACTCGAGCATGCTGTATGAACCCTAGTAAGGATAGTTGACACGCCTCACGGCCACAATCAAATCTCTTTCATGGGCGGCGAATCCGCACCTTCACCGTCTCGCCCTCCACGAACGACGTTTCCGGGCAGATCAGTTTTGCACCGAAGTCGCCGTCTCGAGCACAGAAAAACGAGAGTCCGGTAATTGGCTCGCCGTTTGCGAGAACGGTCACGTCATCCCACGCAACTGTGCGGCCTGCAACGGAGCCGAGCCGGTCGCCGTTCAGCGCGACTGGAGTGGTGCTACCGGGTTGAGAGTGGGAACCGCCCAGCAGGCCGCCGCCGTCGTAGTGCGGGAGTCCACCGTCCAGAACATCGCCTGCGTCACTGGCGATACCCGCGAACTGCTCGCCGAGTGCAGGATGGACGGGCGCATCAAGGACGGCATAGGTGTCTCCAGTCGAAACAACCCGTCCAGAGCCATCCCACTCGAGTGGCTCTACGTCGACGCCAACCTCGAGCGGGAGCGAGCCAGACGCACGGTAGGGATTCTGGCCGGAGCCGCGAACACCAACGTGGAGGTGGTTGTCAACCCACGGGGCGAAAAAGCCGGCGCGGACGAGACGCCCAAGCGAGTCGCCGCGTTCAACGGTGTCACCGGCCTCAACGGCGGGAGCGACGTGCAGAATGCGGACGATTAGATCCTCGAGTGCGCATTCGGCGGGTTCGGCATCGACGAAGTCCGCAGCGTCGGTCGGCTCGAGCAAGATGAGGTGATCGTGCGCGGGTGCATAGGGTTTCGACGGCGCGCGCACTGTTTTCGTCTCGCGGACGATTCCGGAGACGGGGCTGGGCGCGGCGGTCGTCCGCCCATCACGCAGCGTCCCGGGATAGAGGTCAATCGCACAGCCCGCATCGTGGGCGGGGTACGGCGAGTTATACAGCGAGAATCGCGCGTACTGCGAGAGCGCGGCCGCCGACAGCGTGATAGCACCCATCGGTTCGTTTGCGGATGCGCGGCGGGAGCGTTTAGGCGCATCGACCCGAAGAGAGCCTATGGTTCGGGTGATCCGCGGGCGTGCGCCAACGATCGACGCCGACCGAGCGGCCAGCGAGTCCCTTCTCGAGATCGCCGCGGCCGGCGAGCCCGCGATTCGGGTCTGGACGCCCCACCGGCAGGTCGCATTCGGCCGGCGAGATCGCCACTGTGCGGGCTACGAACGCGCTCGAGAGGCGGCACTCGAGGCAGGGTTCACACCCGTCGAGCGCGATGTCGGCGGGAGAGCAGTCGCCTACGACGGTGAGACCACGCTTGCGTTTGCCCGCGCCGAACCCGTTTCGGACTTTCGGCGGGGAACTGACGAGCGCTACGTGCGCACGACCGAAGCAGTCGTGCACGGACTCTCAGCGGTGGGCGTCACCCTCGAGCGCGGCGAACCTGACGACTCGTTCTGCCCAGGCGCGCATTCGTTGTCAGTGCGGGTCCCAGCGGCTGGCGCAGCCACCACGCAGCAGAAAGTCGTCGGCATTGCCCAACGGGTGCGCACAGATGCTGCGATCACCGCTGGAATCGTCCTCGTTGATGGCCGCGAGACGATGAGTCACATCCTCGAGTCAATCTATGACGCGCTCGCGGTCCCGTTCGATCCTACGTCCGTCGGCACCGTCGCAGACGCCAGCTGTCCCACAGATCCAGAACGGGTTCGGACAGCGTTAGAGACGACACTCGTGGGCGATGCGGACGCAGTGACTGAATCCGTTCAAACACTCATCGACGTGGATTGATACGGAACCACACCCAGCCATCCCGTGTCATCGACAGACAAGACAGGGTACTATTTTCGGGCTCGAGCGCGTCCGATGTGTGTATGAGTCGACAGTCCATCACGGAGGGTCGCTGATGACGGACAATGCCCCGACCACCGATATGCGCTGGCCGGAACTGATCGAAGACGCAACGGCAATCGCCGACGAGTACCGTGCAGACGGCTGGGATGCCGTCGTCCTCGAGCCAGTCTCTGTCTTTCCGAGCGAACGAGACGAACGGTTCGGGCTGGCCGTCCAGGTCTCACCGACGGAGTACGGACTGCTCGAGACGCTCATTGAAAACGATGACGTGACCTTCGATCAGGCCGAGGTGTATTATCGGTCGGCCGAGAACGCAGACGACGACCGGCGGTTCGCGCTCGCGGTGGAACGGGATACAGCCGCCGAAACAGCGGTCTGTCTGCCCCTGACCTACTCGCTGTCTGCGGCACGCTCGATGTTTGAAACAGCACTCGTTGATGGGACGTTACTCGTCCACGTCAGTGCTCGCGGCCCAACAGCCAATTCCAACGCTGTGGATGAGGCCGCCAGCAAGACCGATGCTGAAGGCGACTCGGACAGCGAAGCCAGCACCGAGGCGTCCGACGAAGCTGACGAGCGGTGGATTACCTTCTCACACGACGATCCGTCACTGTTCCTCGCAGAGGCGGATATCCGCACGGCGGCCGATGAGTAGCGTGCCCGCTCGAGTTTAGGACGCCACGGTAGCGCGACTGCGCTACACATTCTTTGTCCAGCCCATCAACAGGCGTCGTACTCGAAGGTCCCGTTGAGCGCCATCGAGTGATCGTCGTAGTACGCATAGAGGTTCTGCGGTGCCTCATATTGCCCGCCGTAGTGGCCCACGGGTCCGGTCGTGTCGATGATATTGTCCGCGTGGTCCGTCGTGAACTGGATATCCTCGCGTTCGTACACGAGGTCGTCACCGAGCCAGTAGCGAACGATTCCGTCCTCGTTCGCCTCTCCGTCGGTTATCGTGTTCACGCAAACGTAATACTCGAACTCGTGCCACTGCCCAGGCTCGATAGTTGGCTGCGCGAGCGCGTACGGTTCGCCATCGAGAATGTAATCGTGATCGCCGACACCCTTGGCGTCGTCCATGTGGTACGTATTCGAGAGGAGGTGATACGGTCCGTCCGAGTCGGTCCCTCGAGTGGTGACGTACAGCCGGTTGCTCCAACCGTTGGTTCCGTCGGGAATCCCACCACCGGCGCTGCCCTCGCCCAGTGCGATTGCACAGTTCCAGAGCCGGCAGTTCGCCGGCTGTCGGCCGTCCATCGCCCAGCCCGTGTCGAGTGCGAAACTGACCCGGCCGGTGAGTTCGAACAGCCCGTCCTCGAAGCCGTAGTGAGTGCTCGCGCCCCAGTGGCCGCCTTCCTGAATCCGGAGTTGGAGTGCACGCTCGCCGGAGTTGGTCGGACTCGAGACGAGGTCGAGGTTCTCGGGGTTCCCATTGGAGAGCCAGTAGACGTCGTCCCAGCTGTCGGCGTCGTCGTAGTCGAGGTGGACGACCTCGTCCGGTCGGTTGTCGCACGCTGCTGCGCGGTTGATTCCTGCGCCAACGAGGCCGAGTACACTGCCGGTGCCCACGAGTCCGCTCAGCTGTAATGTTCGTCGGCGACTCACACCAGAATCGGCCTGCCGCGTCGTGGCTGTTGTTTTGTCCTCGCTCGAGTGCTCTGCCGTCTGTCGATTACGGTCCGAATCGTTCGGTGACATCCGGTAGACACTGCCAGACAGCCAGTGATTGTATCAGTGCACCTACCCGAAACACCGGCGAGACGCGTCGATTTGTAGAGACACTTGCAGACATCGGACGATGGTAGTGATCGAGTTACACGTCTGTTCCGGTCATCAAACAATCCAACCTGCAATTACCCAGCAACTGGATAGAGCAACGAAGTGCATTGCTGCCCACCACAGCCGACTCCAGCATACTCCCTGTGAGAATCACGACGGTATTCAGCCTTCCAACCGTTTTGGATGCGAAACAGTCGCAGGCACTGCGTATATTTATCGTGCGTTCGTCGCACCGGGGACTCGAGTGCCGAGATGGCCCCTGAGGCTGAGAGCGCTCACTCTTCGTCCTGTTCTCGCAGTTCCTCACTGGCCGCGCGCACCTCTCGCATCACACTCGAGATTCGCTCTTCGGCCTCGAGTTCGTCCTCGACGGAGAGGTCAACGCCTTCGACCTCGAGGAGGAATTTCGCGACCTCAGTCGACTCGTACATCACGTCGTCGAGTTCCTCGGCGGTGAAAAAGTCACACATCGCGCCGTAGAGGAAGGTTGCGCCTGCGGTTCGGACTTTGTCTTCGAAGGAGGAGCGGGCCTGATTGACCGCCTGCGGCGTGTAGGTGTCGGTCATGAAGGGGACGAGTTCGGGCAGGTTCTCGCCGATTTTGGTCATCTCGACGCCGGTTTCGGTCCGGAAGTCGGCACAGAGACGGGCGATTGCCCACTCGCGGGCGGTGATATAGGTCCGGTCGCGCAGAAACTCGTTAACGCGGTCGTACTGCGCGCCGTCCATCTTTGTGAAGCGAGCATACTTCTGGACATCGTCAGGCACGTCGGACTCTTCGGGTTCGGGGTCCGGCACGCCCGGCATCGCAGCCTCGTCTGTCGTCTCCTCACCCGCCACAGCAGACGAGTCATCAGCACTCGTGTCGGCAGAATCAGTGGTCTCAGAGGCGTCAGTTGAACCGTCAAGGCCGGTTTCGGCCGGCGACTCGGCATCACGATCAGAAGCGGGATCCGCGTTCAGTCCATCCTCGTCCATGGCCGCCTATTCCAACACGCGCGAGATAAGGGTTGTTCTCGAGTCCGTCATCCGTCTGGGGCGTAAACTCCGCGTGCATCCGCTCGAGTTCTGCCGAATTTAAGTTCATGAAGGATGTGCGATAGAGTATGACACAGACGCCAGTCGTCGTGAAAGCAGTGCGAACGCCACAAGGGAAAGAAGACGGCGTATTTGCAGACGTCCGCAGCGAGGATCTGTCGGTGCCGCTGATTGACGAGATCCTCGCGGAGACGGGCCTCTCTGGCGAGGAAATCGACGATCTGATGTGGGGCTGTGCCCAGCAACGTAGCGAGCAGGGTAACAACGTTGCCCGCGTCATCGCGCTGCTTTCGGAACTCGGCGAGCACGTGCCCGCGACGACGATCAACCGCTGGTGTGCGTCCTCGATGCAGTCCATCATGTCCGCCGCAGACGCTATTGCGGCCGGCAACCGAGATGCCATCATCGCTGGCGGCGTCGAGAACATGAGCCGCGTCCAGATGGGCGACAACATGGGCAGTGTCCACCCCGGGATGGCCGACCTGTACAACGTCGGCGAACTCCAGATGGGTATGACCGCCGAGAAGGTCGCCGAGGAGTACGATATCACACGCGAGCAACAAGATGAGTACGCCGCACAGAGCCAACAGCGCGCCGTCGACGCCACCGAATCGGGCCGGTTCGACGACGAAATCGTCCCCATCGAAACCAACGTTGCGTCGGAGACGCAACGAGCAGACGGCGAAGCCGTCGACGAGGATGGAACCGTCTCCGAAGACGAGGGACTCCGTCCCGGCACGACCGCCGACAAGCTCGGCGACCTCCCAGCCGTGTTTAAATCCGACGGCACTGTCACGCCCGGCAACGCCTCCCAGATTTCCGACGGCGCGTCCGCGCTCTTGGTGACGAGTGAGGCCTTCGCCGAGGAACACGACCTCGAGATTCTGGCCGAAGTCGGGATGAACAACGTCGCCGGCGTCGACCCAACCGTAATGGGCGTCGGGCCGGTTCCGGCAACGCGTGGCCTGCTCGAGCGCAACGGGCGTGATATCGAGGAGTACGACCTCGTCGAACTCAACGAGGCCTTCGCGAGCCAGGCGATCTACTCGCGGAACGAACTCGGTGTCGACCCCGAGACGTTCAACGTCAACGGCGGCGCAATTGCGATTGGGCACCCACTGGGGGCCTCGGGCGCACGCCTGCCAGTAACGCTCATCCACGAACTCGCAAAACGCGGCGGCGGCCTCGGACTGGCGACACTGTGTGTTGGCTTTGGCCAAGGTGCAGCGATCGAGTTCGACGTCAACTAAAGCGATCTGGTGGGCGGGTATCACCCACTCATTGACCATCAATTTAGGAGGCTCGAGCCGTAGTATCAGTATGAGCCGAATTCTCCTCGCGGCGATTATTGGGATACCGCTCGCCTGGCATCTCGGGTTGACGGCGTTCGTCTACTACGATTCCGAGCGGGTAGGCCTCGAGCCGCGCATGAAGTGGACGGCGATTACGTTTTGCATCCCGTTGTTTGGCTTTTTCATCTATCTGTTCGAACGCAGCGAACTGTCCTACAATCCGGACGAGGACCCGTATCGTGGAGACGCCGAGGACAGCGATGGGAACACCTTCGAAATCCACCCCTCACGCGCCAACGATACACGACTGGCATCGCAAGATGACGAGCAGGAGGCTCGGACTCGAGACGAACTCGAACGAGACCGTGATGAATGATGAGGGCGAATCCGTGATGGGATTGAACACTCAGAATACGATGAGTTAGATTCGTTGGCGACAGAACGTTTAAACCAATCAATCGCTTCCGGGTGTACAATGGGGCTTCCAAAGCACGTAGACGAAATACTTTTAGTAGAGGACAATCCGGGTGACGTCCGACTCACGAAGGAACTCCTCAAGGAAGTCGAGATGGAGCCGACGCTGCACGTCGTCACGGACGGCGCTGACGCCCTCGATTTCTTGCACCAGCGTGGAGAGTACACCGACGCCCCGCGACCAGATCTGATCCTTCTTGATCTGCATCTGCGGCGAATGGATGGTGAGGAAGTACTGGCCGCAATGGATGGAGACGTTCAAGAGATTCCCGTCATCGTTCTCTCTGGGTCACAGCAAGGCGCCGACCTCAAACTGACTGATGTCGAAGCGGATGTCGACGCCTGCATGGAAAAACCACTCGAGCCCGATGCCCTGTCGGACGTCACAGACTCGATCAACACGAAACAGTAACGTGTTGCTATCGACGAGTGGGAGTCCCCTTAGTCGTCTGCTGGCGTTCCGCCGGCATCACTCTCCTCGAGCAGCGATCGGGGAACCGTCCCGTCGGTGTTCCACCCGCGTTCGTCGTAGTACGCCTCGAGTCCCTCCTCGAAGCCCGGAATCTGGTCCTCGTAGGGGAGCGTATCGTCGCTCCGGTCGAAGCCGCGCTGGTTGTTGAAGTGGCGCTCGAGCGAGACGATTTCGCTGCCAAGTGCGAGCAGGTCTGCGTAGTCAGCATCGAGCAACGTTTCGATGCGGTCGGGCGTGACGAAATCCCGTGAGAACTTACACAGGACGGCGCTGTCTTTGATCACATTTCCGTTCTCGAGGGTGACGATTTTGGGTGGTTTGCCCTCGAGGCCATCCTTCGGGAAGGCGTCGGCGGCGTCGACGAGCGGGTACTCGAAGGGGTAGAATTCGGCGTACATGTGGTCTGCGCCGCGATTGGATGTGGCGAAGGCGAGTCCCTGGCCGTTGAGTGTGCGACCGTCGTGAGCGGAGAATTCCATGCCCTTGACCGACCAGTTCTCGACGCCGAGGTCGTCGTGGAAGCGGTCGACGCCCTCCGCCAGTGTGTCGCCAATTCCCTCGCGATAGGCGATTTTCTCGACCAGTTCGTGGATCAGGTCGGCGTTTCCGAACTCGTCCTCGCTGGCGAGATAGGCTGCAACGGAGTCGCCCGCCGAAATGGTGTCAAGGCCGAGTTCGTCACAGAGCTTGTTCGATTGCATCACGTCCACGATGTCGTCGACGCCCGAGTTCGGGCCGAAGGCCATCAGCGTCTCGTACTCGGGGCCTTCCGTCTCGAGGCCAGTCTCTTCGTCGCGGGTCGGCAGTTTGCATGCAAAGGCACACGCCGAGCAGGTGCCTTTCTGGTACTTTTTCTCCTCGACGCGGTCGCCGCTGACGCCGTCGATGCCCTCGAATGAGAGCTCCGAGAAGTAGTGTGTCGGCAACGCCTCGACCTGATTCGCGTACTCGGCGACCGAGGACGTCCCCTGGTCCCGCATGATGTGGTCGGACTGGGCGGCCTCGCGGTGGACATCCATCTGCAGCGGTGGAATCTCGATCTCTCTGGTCGAGTCGCCGTCGAACGTGATCGCTTTGACGTTCTTCGACCCCAGAACCGCGCCCAGCCCGCCCCGGCCGAACGCGCGCTCTTTCGAGGTCATGATCGAGGCGTAGCGAACCTGATTCTCACCCGCGGGGCCGACGACGACCGTGTGCTCGGCCTCGAGGCCGTGTTCGTCCGCGATGTAGTCACAGGTCTCCGAGACGAGGGCTTCCTCGAGGTCGGGGACGGGTTCGAACTCGACGCCCTCATCCGTGACATGCACAATGACCAACTCGTCGCTCGCGCCGGTGATCTCGACGGCGCTGTAGCCGGTCCCAGTGAAATTTCTCGAGAGGAACCCGCCCGCGTTCGAGGAGAGCAACCCATCGGTCAACGGCGAGACGCTGGTCGCGGACATTCGTCCGGTAAAGCTCATTGTCGAGTGCTGCAGCGGTCCCGTCGCGAAGTAGAGTCGGTTCTCGGGGCCGAGCGGGTCAACGTCAAAGGGGATTCGATCGTGGGCGAGTCGCGTTCCAAGTGCGCGCCCGCCAATCGACGACTCGAGGATGTCGTCGATAGCGTCCGTCTCGGCCGTCCGGTCGCCGACATCGATCGTACACAGCGGTCCGCGGACGTGTTTCATGGTCGATAGTGTGAGACGAGGAGCGGCAAAACGCTACCGATTGAGAAAGTCACACCCGGAGACCGGGCAGTGGCGCGTCTCGGCCCCTCGGTCGGTCGAGTCGCTGTACAATGCTTCCACAAACCGACGTAATGAGCGAAAAACGGCTTTTAAACAGATCAGTCAACGACGGTGCGTATGGCGCAGTCAGGCGACCCTGACCGAGAGCGGGCAACGATTGAGGACCTGTACGAACAACTCGAGACCTTAGAGCAGACAGTCGACGACGCAGACGAACAACGGGAGGTTCGTCGAACGAAGCGCCTTGCTGCGCGCCTCCCAGGTAACGGTACCGTCGGCCGAGTGATCACCGAATTTCGAGGCAAGGACAAGGCCGAAGCGTTCGTCGGCAGCGTCGTCATTGGGATGCCGTTGCTTGTCGAAGACGGAGTTCTCGAGATCGGCGAGTTTCTCGCGGCAACGCCAGCGTACTTCGGTGTGAACATCGCGCTCGCGGTTGCGCTGGTCGGTGGCATTCTCTACGTCGCCGACTTTCGCGACGTGCGGGTGACCAACCCCTACTTTGGCGTGATTCCGCGCCGTCCCGTCTGGGTGCTCGCTATTGCGTTCGTCACCGCAGCAGGGATGATGACGCTGTGGGGGCGTGTCACCTGGAGCGAGCCCTGGGTGGATCTCTGCCAGGTATCAGTGATCTTCACCGCGATGGCAATCGGTGGTTCGCTCGGGGACATTCTTCCCGGCGAGCACTGAATCGGCTTGGGCCTCACTCGAGGACAGCCCGCTCGTCGTCAGGGACGTGACAGTCGTCGTCGAGGACGACCTCGAGGCGGTCGTCGTCGATCAGGTGGTCGATCTGGTCATGAGTAAAGCGGCCGTCACAATCGGGGCCGATGAACGTCACGAATCGGTCGGTGCGTTCGACGACGGTTGCAAGTGAGTCACCAGTTCGGTAGTGATAGCGGACAGTCGTGCCAGGGAAGAGGGCAGCCTCGGTCGTCCGGGCATACGCAAAGCGGTGGCGGACCATAGCCGAGCACTCGCTGATGGCGGTATAGCTCTTGTGGAGACACCGCCTCGCCTCGAGACCCAAACTATGTGAACCCAACAGTCAACCGTGTCCCGGCCGGAGATGGACGTGATGACAGACCCAGACCGACTCGATCCATCCGACGATGACGACCCAGTTGACTCGTTCGTCGAAGACACCGTCGGCGCTGACGATCTCGTCGAAGGGCTCGTCGAAGGCCCACTCGAGATTTCAGAGACGCTAACGCCGGGAGATGACGAGTCGGACGAGGAAACGCGATAGTGCTTACCGGTCTTCGTCGTAAATGTGGTCGATTCGATCCGCGAATCGATCCATGATGACGCGCCGTTTCTTTTTCATCGTGGGCGTGAGCATCTCGTTTTCCTCGGTGAACTCCTGCGGCACGAGTTCAAAGCGCTTGATCTGCTCGTAGTCCTCGAAGTCCTCGTTCGCACGGTCGACTTCGTCGCGGACGTACTCGCGAACGCGCTCGTTGTCACACATCGCCTGTGGCTCGTCAGGCAGGTCGATGCCCTCGCTCTCGGCCCACGAGCGGATGTGGTCGGTGTTCGGTACGAGCAACGCGCCGACAAACTTCTCGTTGTCGCCGACGACCATCGCCTGCTCGATGATCTCGCTTGCGGCGAACTGATCCTCGAGCGGTGCGGGCGCGACGTTTTTGCCTGTCGAAAGGACGAGAATCTGTTTCGTCCGGTCGCGGAACTCGAGGTAGCCATCGGGTCGCTTGTGGACGATGTCGCCGGTTCGGAACCACTGGCCGGCAGTAGCGCCGTCGGCGTCCATCCGTTCGGTGGGTTCATCGCTGTCGGCGTCAGCGCCGGCATCGGTGGTCTCGGGGACGGTGTCGGTGAACGCCCGATCCGTCGCGCCGGGTTTGTTCCAGTAGCCGCGGGTCACGTTCGGTCCCTTCACGAGGAGTTCGCCCACTTCGCCGGCATCGTCTTCGAACGCCGACTGATCGGCAGCGGTTTCGTCGATCGCGATATCGACGTCGACGACCGGCGGTCCAATCGTCCCGATTTTCGGCGCTTCGGGTGGGTTGACGGTAATCACAGGGGCAGTTTCCGTCAGTCCGTAGCCCTCGTAGATCGGCAGTCCCATCGCGTGATAAAGTGCACAGAGTTCCGCCGAGAGGCTGCCGCCGCCGCTAATCAGCAGTTCAATTTCACCACCGAGTGCTTCCCGAACGGTCGAGAAGACGAGTTTGTCCGCGAGCGCGCGCTTGGCGTTCAAAATTGCACCCGGGTCATCGGCCTGATGATGTTTGACGCCGACATCGGTTGCCCACTCGAAGATCCGCTGTTTGGCCCCTGACTCGCTTGCTTTCTCTCGAATTCCGTCGTAAATCTTCTCGTAAACCCGTGGCACGCTCGTCGCCGTCGATGGCTGGACGAGGCTGAAATCCTCCTGTAAGGTATCCGGGCTCTCGGCGTAAGCAACACAGCCTCCAGCCGCAAACATGACGAAATGCCCAGCCGTTCGCTCGAAGACGTGTGCCAGTGGCAGATACGACACCGACTGCGACGCTGCATCCAGAACCGGAACATCGTCGCTTCTGTCCGGTCGCGGGCCGAATCGCTTGCGGATTTGATTGACATTCGCCCGGAAGTTCCGATGAGTGAGCTGGACGCCCTTTGGCTTGCCCGTCGTCCCGCTCGTGTAGATCAGACTCGCCAGATCGTCCATCGCCGGCGCATCAACCCACGTCTGGTAGGTCTCGAGGTCGAACGTCTCCTCGCCACGGTCGTAGACCTCAGCGAGCGTCAGCACGTCCTCGCGGTCCGTAACCTCGCCCTCGAGCGTGTCCATCGAGACGATGAACTCGAGGTCGAGATCGTCTTCGACTTCGAGGACGGTCTCGAGGCGTTGCTGGTCTTCGACGATGACGGCCGAGGCGTTCGGGTCGTCGAGGAGATAGTCGACTTTCGAGGGAGACGAATCGGCGTAGACCGTCGTCACGACCGCGCCAGCACTGAGTAACGCAAAGTCACAGTGGGCCCACTCCATGCGGGTGTTCGAAAAGATACCAACCCGATCACCGCGCTCGATGCCGAGGTCGCGGAATCCGGCCGCGAGCATGCGGACGATATCGCGCATCTCGGCATACGAGAGCGGGCGAAACTCACCTGGCGCTGCGGCAGGGATAACCGAATCGGTCAGTGACCGGTCCGAGACGCCGCCTTTGTACTTCTGGGCCGGACGGTTGGCGTGTCGCTCTGCAGTGTCCTCGAATAGCCGTCCGAGGGTCGTCTCGCCGATTACTTCGTCCTCGTACTCGCGTTCGGCGTCCAACCAGTTCATATGCGTGTGTGACAACCTCCCGTGCGATAAAACATGATGAAACTACAGTCATCGACGGACGTGTTTATTCGGGAGTGTCCAGAATGCATCGCTCAGCGTATCGCTTACTCCTCGAGTGCGTCGAGAACCCCACGCGCGTTCATTGTGGCTTCGGCGCGCGCTTTGCGTTCGCCCCAGACATCGATGAGGTCGGCGTCAGCCGAGTCAGCCGCATCTGCAATGACAGTCTCGTCCTCGAGTTCCTCGCGGGCATCACTGACTGACGCAACCCACGCAGTGAGGGTCTCCGCGTACGTCTTGAGGGCTTCCTCGAGAGTGTCGCTTACGTCGCGCGGGCCGAAGTGGGTGTAGAGCAAGACGTCAGGATCGATCTCGGCAATCGTCTCGAGGTCAGCCAGACAGCCCTCGAGGTCGAAATCGGAGGGTGGCGAGGTCTCGACGATCCGCTCGAGCGGAGGCACCCAGATCCCCGCGGCATCGCCCGTAAACACCGCGTTGTTTTCGGGGTCCTCGAAGACGACCTGATGGAACGCGTGACCAGGCGCCCTGTGGGCGCGCAGTTCGTGATTCCCAAGGTCGACCGTATCGCCGTCCTCGAGTTCGACGATTCGGTCTTCGTCGATCGGTTTGGGCTCGACGTAGAACTCCCACTGGTCGCCGACGGCGGCTTTCGTTCCGGCGACGAGACGACCAGGATCGGCCAGCAAACTCGCACCGGCTGCGGGGACGTAGACCGACGCGTGTGGACACGCCTCGGCGAGAAAGCCAGCCCCACCGGCGTGATCCAAGTGGATGTGCGTGACGGCAATCGCCGCGAGTTCCTCACGGTCGATTCCGACCTCGGCGAGCGCCTCAAGGAGCAATTCGTGGTTAGTGCCGAGTCCAGTCTCGATGATTGCTGGCTGGTCGGCATCGAGGATGTACGCGGCCCCGTAGCCAGGCGTGTCGTACATTCCGGTATCGAGATAGTACAGGTCCGAACAGTCGCCGGTCGTGACTTTGCGGACGGTACCAACATCCATGTCCATACGGCTAGGGCATCCTCGAACCCGATAAAAACACCTGCCGCATGCGGTCATCGCCATAGCTGGCAGACATCCTCGAGTCAGACGGTCAGAATACTGTCGATAGCAACCCATGAAGATTTTTAGTCCCCCACTCCAGTTGTAGATTAGAACAGTCGCTGTGTGATCAACGTTCGCATGAAACGCAAGATACGCCACTGGCTTCGAACACAGGCCCACTCGCCCCGAATCGTAATCGGGTTCAGTCTCCTTTCGGGGCTGGCGCTGATCGGCTGGTGGCTTCGCTTTCTCTCACCGGCAGACGTGCCGGCGCTTCTGTTAACGCTTGGAACCGTTGGGATGCCGACGCTCGGACTCGCTTGGAGTGGCTACCGCCTCGAGCAAAGCGATATCGCGTCCGATCGCTACGTCCGCCCGGTCGCCTGGTGTCTTGGCGGGGCAGTCGGCTTACTTGCTGTTGCGCTCCCGACGATGCTCATTTTCCCCTGGCACGATCCCGTCGTCGCAATTGCCTGGACACACTTTGCGGTCACTGCAGGCGCTATCGGCGGCTTTGCCGTTGGCTACGTCGAAGCACGCGCCGTCCAGCGCGAAGTCGACGCAACGGCCGCAGCGGTGCGGGCCGATCAACTGGCCGAGGAACGACAGGTGCTTGCGTATCTGAACGACCTGCTCCGACATGAGGTCTTAAACAGTGCGCAGATCATCGGCGGACACGCATCGCTGTTACTCGAAGAGCCACCGACACCGAGCCGAAAGCGCCGCCTTGAAACGATCGACAGCGAGACCGAGTCCCTGCAGGCTGTGATCGATGACGTTCGCGTGATGCTCGATGCGAACGCACGGACGAACCAGCCAGCCGTCGTCGATCTCTCAACATTGCTTGTCGAGACAGTGACGATGGTCCAGACAGAGTACACCGTCGACATCGACACGACGATTCCTGCCTCAATCACCGTCGACGGCAACGACGGGCTCAAACGCATCTTCATGAACGTCCTCGAGAACGCGATCGAACACAACGACAACGAGTGCCCGCACGTCGAACTCACCGTCGAGACAACGTCCGAAACAGTCACTGTCACCATTGCTGATGATGGACCGGGCATCCCACAAGACGAGCGAGCAACACTGTTCGACCGAAAGTCAAGTAATCACGGCCTTGGTCTCTATCTCGTTCGCATTCTGGTGACCAGATACGGCGGCGCTGTCGATCTCGTCGAAACCGGACCCGAGGGGAGTGTCTTTGCGATTACGCTGCCTCGAGCCTCCTCACAGCGCCGCCAGGACACGAACGAGCGGGAAATAGGACCGACGGGACAGCACTCCTCAGAAAACGCGCGCGAACAGCGAGATTGCAGTCGAAATCGACACCACGGACCGACCCGCGAGTCTCCTTCATCCGTCGTCTCGACAGCCTCACTTCAGTAGCGACGGCTCATGGACAGTCGTTTAGCAGAATTGTCGTTAGTCATCAGGCCGCTCTTTCCACTCGCCGATACCCGAGGGATCGAGATGGACGTGTGCGTCACCGACATCCTCGATCGCTCGCAATTGATCGACAAGGTCGGATTCGATATCGTGAGCCTGACGAAACGGCATGTTGCCATCGACTTCGACGTGGACTTCCACCTCGAGGACGGTGCCATCGTAGAAGACCGTCAGATCGTGAACACCCTCGACAGCAGGGTGATCGCGCAGGGTTCGGGTGATCTCCGTGCGCTTCTCGGAGCTCGCCGCAGCGCCGACGAGGTAGGTAACGTTCTCGCGGCCGATTTTGATGCCCTGATAGATGACGAGCAGACTGACGAGCCCGCCGGCAATGGGGTCAAGTATCGGCACGTTCAGCAGGACGCCGAGGACGCCGACGGTGGCGGCGATCGAGGTGTAGATGTCGTTGAGACAGTCCGCCGCGAGCGCGGAGAGGGCAGTTGACCCGATATCGGCGTTGACGTACTCTGTGTATCGGTAAACGAGATACATATCGACTATCGCGAACGCCAGTGCGCCGAGCAAAAGCGGCGTCGCGTCAGGTGGATCGAGTTCGACGAGTCCCTGCAGGGATTCAACGAGCAGGATCAGTCCGAGGACAGCAATAACACTCCCGACAAACAGCGCCGTGAGGGGTTCGATCCGGTCGTGCCCGTGGGGGTGTGTATCATCCGGTTCGTCGAAGGAACTGCGACCCCAGACGAGGACGACAACGCTTGCGACCAGATCCGCAATCGAGTGCGCCGCGTCTGCGAGCAGGGCTACGCTGCCGAAGGCCAACCCCGCCGCCCCTTCGACGATAATCTTGACCGTATTCCCGAGGACATTCGCCCATGAAGCGCGAACAAACCCGCGTCTGCCGGTCGCCGAGTCGGCCATACCTGGTTTAGACCCAGTCTAAACTTGGATCTTTCCCTCCGGCCGTCGTGTGTGAGTCGTCCACGCAGTTCGTCCCTCCTTCCGAAATTCTCATATGTCCACTCTGAGAACGCTCGAGCAGACTTACGGGCGATGGGGCCCGCCTGACTCAACTGCCGCTCTCGGCGACCGACACCCCTCGAGGGCGGCTGACGGTCCCTGCCTCCAACCCATGGCAGCATCCCCATCCCATCCACTCGTCCGACTCGAGACGCTTGCACTGATCGCTATCGGCGGCTTCGTCGGGGCGAACCTCCGGTTTCTCGCACTCGGCGCGCTCTCGGATATACAGGCTGTCTTGCTCGTCAACGTCGTCGGCAGTTTCACACTCGGCCTGTTCGCCTACGAAGCCGAGTATGTCGACATCCTCTCGCGAAAATCGCGGCTCGTCTTTACGACCGGCGTTCTCTCCTCGCTGACGACCTACAGCACGTTTGCAATCCAGACTGCAATCGACGCCGGCCCCGCCGAGCCGCTGTTGCTCGTCGGCATCGTCGCCGGCAACTACGGACTCGGCTTTACCGGCGTTCTCGCGAGTCGAACAGTTGTTCGATGGCTCACCACGGGACCACACCCGACAGGCGGTGAGACTGCATGAGTGGTCTCCTCGAGTCGGCCGCGACTCTCTTCATCGGATTCGAACTCGAGCCAGCCCACCTCGTCGGAATCGGGGGCGCAATTGGGGCCGTCTTGCGCCATCTGGTCTATCTGCAGGTCTCGAGTGAGCGGTTCCCGTGGCCGACGCTCGCGGTGAACGTGATCGGCAGTTTCGTCTTCGCGCTCGCGATTTTCGCTGGTGCGGGCGAGTCGACGATTCAGTTAGTTGGGATCGGTGCCTGTGGTGCGTTTACGACGTTTTCATCGTTTTCCGTCGAAACGGTGCAACTCTGGGAGCGCGGTGATCGGCGGCTCGCTGTTGTAAACGCAGCCGGTAATTTGGGTCTCTCGCTCGTCGGGATTACCCTCGCGTGGGGACTGCTCGCGCTTGTCGGCTGATCATGCCTCGGGCCTAACCACTGTGACCGGAACGGCCGACCGACGCACGACCGTCTCTGCAACACTACCAAGCAGGAATCGCGCGAGTCCGTCGCGGCCGTGGCTACCGATCACGATCTGTGAACAGTCGTGGTCGTCCGCATACGAAACAATCGTCCGCGCCGGATCGCCTGCCTCGAGTGCCGTCTCGACGGTCACGCCGTCTGGTATCGACTCTGCGGTTGCCTCGAGGATGGCCTCACCGCGGTCGCGCTCGTTCGAGAACTCGTCATCGCCCGTGTAGCCCGGATAGGACTGCCGGCGGCTGTAATCGACCATTGGATTCATCACGTACAGTAGCGTCAGCGTCACGTCTGGGAACTGCTCTCGGGCGTACTCGAGGGCGTGTTCTGCGGCCGGCGAGCCGTCGACTGGAACGAGAACGGAATTGGACATAGAGCTACCATCGTGTTCGACAGCAAAAAAGGATCACTGCGTTCGGCCTGTTGCTACAGCAACTCGCCCAGCAACACGGATGCGAGTCCGAAGTAGATCAACAGCGCCGTCACGTCTTTGACGGTCGTAATCAGTGGATCGGACGCCGCAGCAGGGTCGAAGCCGAGTTTGTTCATCACCCACGGGATAACGTAGCCGACGACCGACGCGACGACACAGACGGCGACGAGGCCGACGAAGACGACGATTGCGAGTTCGGTCGCAAATGGCTCGTTCATCTGCCAGACGTAGGCGGCACCGGCACCAATCGAACCGATGATGAGACCGATCAGCAAGCCAATGAGTCCTTCGCGTGCGAAGTACTTCATCGCGTTTCGGTCGTCAATCTGGCCAAGCGCCAATCCACGGACGAAAATCGTCGACGCCTGCGTCCCGACGTTGCCGCCCATGTCCATGATCACTGGCACGAAAAAGGCGAGCGCGACGACGCCCTCGAGCGTTTCCTCGTGGAAGTCGATGACGCCACCGGCAAGTAACCCGCCCGCGAGGGCGACGATCAGCCACGGAAGCCTGAGTCTGAGAATGCGCGGAATCGAGGACTCGAGGATTGCCGAACTGCGAGATTCCTCGACATCAGCAAACGAAAAGCCGGCGCTCTTGAGTATGTCTTCGGTGGCTTCTTCCTCGACAACGTCGATCATGTCGTCGGTTCGAAGCACACCGACGAGGTAGCCGTCGTCGTCAACGACCGGCAGTGCCGGGAAATCCCGATCAGCCATTTCGTTGGCCGCCAACTCGGGGTCGGCATCTGCGTTGATCGTGACGAGGTCGGTTATCATGTGATCCTCGACGACATCGTCCTCCGGCGCGTTGAGCAATTCCCGGAGAGACATGACACCGACGAGTCGGCCGGCGTTATCGGTGACGTACAGGTAATAAACAGTTGTTTCGTCGTCGAGCGGTTCGAACCGACGGAACTCGTCGATCGCCATCTCAACGAACGTATCTTGCGTGACCGCAACGTACTCGTCGTCAGTCACCTCGCCAACGCGATCCGCGTGAAACTCGAGGTCGCGGTCGCTAGCAGCCCCCATACACCTCACCCCGGCTGTGTGAGCGAATGACGCCGGCAAACTCGCCCTCGAGAAGATCGAGCACTACTTCCTCGAGCGTCGGCAATCGATCGCGTGCGTCGTTGATGGTGGTATCGGTACGTAGTGGACTGCTGTGGTTAGTATTCAGCATACACAGCGCAATGTTTAGCCCCTTCTAAAAATACTTCCCCTTTGGTACTAACAACGAATTTAATTGCCATGGGTGAGATAACCATGTCAAATTGAATCATGGTGAGTGCACAATGAAACCGAAAGACGACGACGCCGATATCGGTGGACACGACCCATACGTTTAACAGGCAACTGAGTGATTCACTGGTATGAGCGTTCGGGGCGACGTGTGGTCGATCTATCGTGAGGCACTCCCAGTGCTAGTGATCGCACTCGGGGGCGGACTGTTCGCTGGACTCGTCCTCGAGAGCATTCTCGAGAGCGTCGAACGGTTTCCGGGCTTACTCGTAATGGTGCCCGTTTTCCTTGCTACCCGGGGCAACGTCTATGGCGCACTCGGTGGTCGGATCTCGAGTGGGCTGCACCAGGGGTTGATCGAACCGCGATTTCAGCGGGACGAACGACTGGTCAATGCCGTGGTAGCATCGTTTATCAACGGGATCGGGATCTCGATTGTCATCGGCGTCCTCACCTGGATTGCACTGCTCGCAATCGGCTGGGAAGTCGCTGCGCTGTATGAACTCGTCGGGATCATGCTCATCGCAGGGCTGCTCACCTCGGTGATCCTCATCTTTGGGCTGCTCGTCCTGATTTTCGCGGGCTACAAGCGCGGCTACGATCCGGACAATCTCGTTGGCCCTATCGTGACGACACTCGGTGACATCTTCGGCATGCTGTTCATGCTGTTCTCGATTGGCTTCGTGGAGGTGCTCGTCTAATGGTCGTCCCACAGGGTTCGCTCGGGACGTGGAACTGGAAGTCAATCGTCGGCAATATGTTCCCACTGCTGGTCGTCCTCTCGATTATCGTCCTCTGGGCCGGCATCACGCTCGAGGACGCCGAAGAGATGTTAGAGGAGTTCGCGATTCTCGCCGTCATGGTGCCGACGATGGTCGACATGGGCGGGAATCTGGGTGCGATTTTGAGTTCCCGGCTCTCGACTCGCTTCCACCTCGGGACCACGGAACTCGATCCGACGGATCGGGTGCTGTGGGCGAACGTCGTCGCCATCCTGGCGCTCGCGGCAACGATCTTCACCGCACTCGCTGTCGGCGCGTACACACTCGGCGTCGTGCTGTTCGATACCCCGATCGCGTTTGGCGAGTTGCTGCTCATCTCGCTCGTCAGCGGGATGTCTGTCGCCGTAATCGCGATCATCTTCAGTTTCGCAGCCACCTATGGCTCCTACCGCTTGGGGATCGACCCCGACGACACGACGATCCCAATCGTCACCAACGTCGTCGACGTCTTCGGGATGGTCATCTTCATCGGCGTCTCTGCAGCTGTCCTCAATTTCTGAGATCGAGAGATTCGACGTCTGTGAGGTCACGTTGTGAGAGCGTCAGCGCCGCGTCTGTCGGGCGTCTGACTGAGTTTCAAGTACAATGGCGTGGCCGTCGTGATATGGTACGCATTCGGAATTGGCTTGCGACTCACTCCACCGGAACCCCCCACCGGCCATGGCACGTATGGCAGGCACACCGATGACCGCAACACTGACTATCGCCGTTTCGATGGCACTGACGCTCGTGCAACTTCGCCACAGTATCCGTATCGGCACTCGAGAACACGTCCCCGTGAGCGCACACGTTGGTGCTCGCGTGCGGATGCTCGTCCCGCTTTCGCTCGCCGTCATCATCGTTGCCCTTGCAACGGTTGGCTACCTCGAACTCGTTGGGACGTTGCTCGCTTTGCTCGAGTAACCAACGAGAAGAACACAGGAACGCTACGTCTGACGGACTACGCTTCCGAAAGGTCGGCAAACGCGGTCGCAGCCGTTCGTGTTCCCTTGGCGATCAACACGTCACCACGTCGGATCTCGGCATTGGCATCGCCGACGAGTAACCAACCCTCCTCAGGACGTCGAATTGCGATCACCGACATCGTCGTCTCCGTATCCGGAACGCCGCCAACAATCGCAGCGCCATCGAGATCGCTGTCCGGTTCGATTGCGACGCGCGTGATGATTTCGTCACTTTCCTCGACTGCCATCTGAACGACTGGGTGAACATCGATTTCGCGCAGGACACCCTCGCTAATGTCGATTGCCGCATCGCTGATGACCTCCGTTGCACTGCCCAGGTGGATTAGTCCACGGAGCACGACCGGGTCGGGCGCATCCGCCGCCGCTCGCAAGGTCCACGCCTCAAAACGCGACTCGAGGGCGTCCACTTCGACCTCGAGATTGCGAACTTCTTCAGCCAGTGGCTCGCTGTCGAACAGAACTGCGCTGTAGGCGAGGTCGACCGCCAGTTCCGAGAGATTCTTCATATGGACGATCGTATCGACCGCGCGCTCGAGGTCCTCGATATCCGGTGTCTCGACGGAGGGGGCCTCGTAGGGATCACCGGTCAGCGTCTCGTAGACCTCGCTGATCGAGACGTCCGGACCGCGAAGCAATGCCACGTCGTCCGTCCGAATCGCCGTCTCCGGACCGGGGTTTAACAGCCACTCATCGCCACGCCGCAAGGCGATAACGCGCACGCCAGTTTCTGACTCGAGGTCAATCTCCGCAAGCGTTTGGTCGACGTATTCCGAATCACCCACGACGACCCCGCGGACGAGCGTCTCGACGGCTTCTGGCAGCGCTGCACGCATCGCTTCGGGGAGACCGATATCCTCGAGAACGACTTTCGCAATATCCCCGGCCGCGTCGCTGATATCATCAGCAGCTGTAACGATTCCGAGGACCGGAGCGAGTTGCTCGGCGTCGTCCGGACTGCGCGTCGCCATCATCAGGCCCATCCGCGCGCGCATCTCGAGTTCGTCCATGCGCCCCTCGAGACGAAGCACCTCGCGAGCAATCTCCTCGCTCGAGTGCAACACAGCAGAGTACGACAGGTCAATCAACAACTCTGCCGTATCTTTCATCTCGACGAGCACGTCTTTGACGTTAACGGGCTCGTACCTGATCGGTTCCGACGGTGCTTCGCCCTCGAGCGGGTCCATACGAACCACACTTTCCCCGACACGAAAAAACATTTCCTGCCACTGCCCCGTGCTTTCACTCGCAGTCACCTTCCGATACGGTTTTGGACGGCCGTACTGAAGCCTCGGGCAATGCTTGATCGGACCTACGTACGCGAAAATGCCGACGAGGTACGCGACGCACTGGACAATCGGGGTGCCGACGTCGACCTCGATGATCTTCTCGAGATCGACGAACGCTGGCGCGAGTTGAAAGCCCGTGGCGACGAACTGCGCCACGAGCGTAACGAAGTCACCAAACAAATCGGCACACTCGTCGCCGAAGGCAAACAAGAGGAAAAAGACGAAGCAATCGCCCAATCGCGCGACCTGAAAGACGAGATCGAAGAAATCGAAGACGAAGCCGCCGAGCTTCAGGACGAACTCCAAGACCGCATGCTCGAGGTCCCACAGATCCCTCACGAGAGCGTCCCACTCGGCGTAGATGAGCGCCACAACGTCGAGGACCGACGCTGGGGCTTCGACGACCTGCGTGACGTGCCCAACGACGTAACGCCACACTACGAACTCGGCGAGGAGATGGACATTATCGACGAAGAACGCGCCGCCAAGACCACCGGCTCCGGCTACTACTTCCTCAAAGGCGACGGCGCACGACTCGAGCACGCCCTCATCCAGTTCATGATGGATATTCACCGTGAGCAGGACTACGTTGATGTCTTCCCGCCAGTGCCCGTCAAAAGTGCCTCGATGCGAGGGACGGGCCAGTTCCCTAAGTTCGCTGACGACGCCTACCGCCTCGGTGGCAGCAACGACGAGGAGTTCGACGACGAGGACCTCTGGCTCTGCCCGACGGCAGAGGTGCCCGTCACCAACATGTACGCCAACGAGATTCTCCTCACAGACGACCTCCCACTCAAGCATCAAGCCTACACGCCAAACTTCCGGCGCGAGGCCGGCGAACACGGCACCGAAACACGGGGCATCGTCCGCGTCCACCAGTTCAACAAAGTCGAGTTGGTGAATTTCGTCGAACCCGACGAAAGCTACGACCGACTCGAGAGCCTGCTCGAGGAAGCCGAAGTCGTCCTGCAGGAACTCGGCCTTCCCTACCGCATTCTCGAACTCTGTACCGGCGACCTGACCTTTGCGTCGGCCAAAACCTACGATATCGAGGTCTGGGCCCCCGGCGACGACATGGACGACGGTCCCGACGAAGGCGGGCGCTGGCTCGAGGTCTCCTCGGCGTCGAACTTTGAGGACTTCCAGGCGCGGCGTGCCGGCCTGCGCTACCGTCCGGAGCGCCACGAATCCGCAGAGTATCTGCACACCCTGAACGCATCGGGGCTTGCGATCCCGCGCGTGATGGTCGCCATCCTCGAGTACTACCAGAACGAAGATGGCACCGTCACCATCCCCGAAGCCCTCCAACCCTACATGGGCGACCAAGAGGTCATCGAGGGCCACGAGAAAGTCGGCGAAGCGGCACTGGGTGCAGGCGAACGCGAATAGCTACCTGACAGGTTTTGTAGACTGTCTGTTCTCGAGAACGACCACCGTTTTGCTCGGACGCATCGTCAGAGACGACTCGACTCATACTCGAGTAAAACACTCTCTCGAGTCCGTGAGTGTTAGCTCTTACAGATGGTCTCTTGAAGATGAGATACTGTGTGTACTGATAGTCGGGTTTCCTTCGGATAGCATTATGTGTCACAGTGGAATCAGTCAACCTGCAGGCCACGCGCCGGGGCTTGCAATACACGTGAACGTATCGTCGATGGCTGACCTGATTCACCAGCCATTTTCGACTCGGCGGCGTATTGTCGCACCAGTATAGTAGTTTTGAGCAACAGCACTCGTTCGGCTCGCTCAAATAGCAACCGCTCAGCGGTGAGTTCAGTCGAAAGAGAAAAGCGATTCGTCGACGGCTCGAGGTGGTCGACGCTTAGATGTACTGGATGCGCTCTGGCAGCTCGAGCTTCATGCCTTTGCGCTCGCGGATCTCCATGATCTTCTCACGCTGGAGCGAGTCGGACATGACCTCGAAGCCGGCGTTCTCCGTATTCCAGGAGGCACGGCCCTCGGTCGCAGAGCGAATGTCGCTTGCGAAGCCAATCAGTTCGTCGACGGGTGCGATACCCTCGACAACCATGAGGTCACCCTCCTGGTACATGTCGTCGACGCGGCCACGACGTCCCTGGATCTCGCCGGAGGCGGCACCCATGTGGTCGTTTGGCACGTCGATACGGACGTCCTGCATCGGCTCGAGCATCTTAATGCGACCCTCGATCAGGGCGTTGTGAAGCGCCTCACGCGTGGCGGGGATAACCTGTGCCGGACCACGGTGGATGGTGTCCTCGTGGAGTCGGGCGTCGTGCAGGCGGATGAGCGTCCCCTGGACTGGCTCGTTTGCGAGTGGGCCGTTGTCCAGTGCGTCCTCGAATCCCTCGATCACCAGCTCCATCGTCTCGTTCAGGTGCTGGATACCCTTCGTGTCGTCGATGAGGATGTTCGTCCCGTGGATGTGCTCGACGTTCTGGGACGTGTCCTTGTCCATGCCGGACTCTTGCAGGGCCTCACGGCGTTCCTGCTCTGGCATGTCCATCGAGGCTTCGCCGAGCTGGATAGTCTCGACGAGGTCCTTCGTCATCGGCTCGATCGTGATGTAGAAGCGGTTGTGGCGGTTCGGGGAAATTCCCTCGACTTCCGGGCTGGCTTCCTGGGGCTGCTCGCGGTAGACAACGATCGGCTCACCAGTGTTGACCGGAATGCCCTGATTCTTCTCGATACGCTGGGTGATGACCTCGAGGTGAAGCTCACCCTGTCCGGAGATCAGGTGCTCGCCAGTATCCTCGTTAATGGTAATCTGGATCGTTGGGTCTTCTTTGGAGACCTGGCGCAGCGTCTCGATGAGCTTTGGCAGGTCGTCCATGTTCTGTGCCTCGACGGACTTCGTAATAACAGGCTCCGAGATGTGCTCGATGGACTCGAACGGCGTCATCTCGACGGAGGAGACGGTCGAGCCGGCGATTGCATCGCGCAGACCGGTGACGGCCGCGATGTTCCCCGCGGGAACCTCTTCGACTTCCTCGCGCTCGCCACCCATGTAAATCCCGACAGACTGGACGCGGTTCTTGCCCGCGGTCCCGGAGACGTACAGCTCCTGGCCCTTCTCGAGGGAGCCCGAGAAGACACGACCGGAGGCGATTTCGCCGGCGTGTGGGTCCATTCCGATGTCAGTGACCATGAAGACGACCTCGCCGTCTTCGTCGACGAGACGCATCGTGTCTGCGAGTTCGGACTCATCGTCACCACGCCAGACACGTGGGATACGACGTGGCTGTGCGTCGACTGGGTTCGGGAAGTGCTCACAGACCATGTCGAGCACAACATCCGACAGCGGCGTGCGGTCGTGGAGTTCCTGGCGCTTGTCCGCGCGCTCGAGTTCCATAATCTCGCCGAAGTCCATGCCGGTGGCCTGCATCGACGGCATCGAGACGCCCCACTTATAGAGTGCAGAGCCAAAGCCGACGGTTCCGTCTTCGACGGAGACCGTCCAATCTTCGACGTCGTCCATGTCCTCGGTCATGCCGCGGATGAGTTCGTTGACGTCGCCGATGACCGAGACGAGACGCTGTTGCATCTCCTCGGGACCTTCCTGGAGTTCCGAAATAAGGCGGTCGACCTTGTTGATGAACAGGGTCGGCTTGACGCCCTCGCGGAGTGCCTGGCGCAGGACCGTTTCGGTCTGTGGCATGGCACCCTCAACAGCGTCGACAACAACGAGCGCACCGTCGACGGCACGCATCGCACGCGTCACGTCGCCACCGAAGTCGACGTGGCCCGGCGTGTCGATCAGGTTGATCAGGTGGTTGGTGTCTTCGTACTCGTGGGTCATCGAAACGTTTGCTGCGTCGATGGTGATCCCACGTTCCTGCTCGTCTTCTTCCGTGTCCATCGCGAGCTGTTCGCCGGCAGTCTCATCGGAGATCATGCCTGCACCCGCGAGGAGGTTGTCAGAAAGCGTCGTTTTCCCGTGGTCAACGTGAGCGGCGATGGCGATGTTCCGGATGTTCTCCGGTTCGTCCATCAACCGTTCACACTCTTGGACGATCTTCTTGCGTCGGCCCATATACACCCTGTTACCGGTAGCGGGGTCAAAAGGGTAGTGTTTCGTCGCCGCCGAAACTGACACAGAATCCGGTTCAGGCGCTGGAATTTCCAGTTTGCGTGAGACAACACCACGCATAGAACAGAGCCAACTATTGGCCCAGACTCACTCGAGTTGTCACTCCCTCGTATGATGCAATCCGGCGAAAAAGACATACAGCCCCAACCCCTGGTAGGACTACCCATGGATATCCGCGTGCAGGGTCCCGGGCCAACGACGCCATTTCTCAGCGCTCGAGATCTCTTCGAAACAGAACACGACCTTTCCCTCCCGGTCTACGTGCGCCTGCGCGATGACCCAGACGAACGAACCTGGGCTGGCCACTACGACGACCGCCACGTCCTCAACATCTCACAACAGGCCGCCTCGAGCGCGATGGCCCGCGAACTCGCCCTCCACGAGTTCGCACACATGGCTCGCTACGAGCAAGAACATCCCTCTCACACCCAATCCACCGAAGAGGTGCTGTATCTCGCACTCGCGGGCAAGAGCGTCGAACGGCGCAAACTCTCTCACTGCTACCAGATCGCCAACCACATGAAAGACATCTACGCCGACGACATCACGCTCGCTGTCGGCCCCGGCGAAAAACTCCTCTCATATCTCGAGTCGAGTCTTGCAACCGCCCTCGCGGATCGACCAGATCCGGCTTCCCGCCCGAGCCTCGAGCGTCTCTCCGCAAGCGCCGACCCAGAGATTACCGCCGTCAACGCCGCGTTCGCGCTTGCACTCGCCGAACGCCACGACCTTCTCGAGGACGACCATCGTCTCTACGACCTCGCACACGCGGCCGCGCTCGACGCGCCCGCCGTCGATTTTGAGGGGTTCAAACGCCGCTTCCGCGAACTCGCGCGCGAACCCGACTCGAGTAGCTACCGGCAGGTCCTCGTCGACGCAACGCGCTCGTACGTCGGCGGCAATGGCGTCGCTGCCGACTGACGACGCTCTCGGCTGTAAACCCTGTTCACAGCCAGCAGACGGTCCGCTGTAAGCCACGTCCGGCGTAATCGCAGGATAGGGCGCGGGTGTACCGGCAAATCGAGACCGGAGACCGTGTCCGTCTCTGTCGTGAAACAGACCCGAACGTTTAATGTTTATTACGACATAATTTCCGATCATACAACTGATGTTCTCGGGTCCAGACAGTAGCGGTACGGCGAGCGAGGGGACGTTCACGACGGAACTGCGCCAGTTGAAACATGACGGCGCGAGCGTCCTCGTCGTCGGCTCGCTCCAGCCCGCCCACCGCCGAGACATCTGTCGTCGCCTCTTCGGAGACGAATCCGACGCCGACACGCCACGCCGGCGTATCGCCGTCTCAACTACCGGCCGCCCGGTCTGGCCCTCACTCGAGGCCGACTCGACGACCGCCACGTACCGACACATCACCTACGATGCCCCCGCACGCGGCAGTGTCGCCTCCCAGCCACCGTCGACCGCAGACAACACCGGATCCGACAGCCCAGCAACGCCGTCCGCACCCGACGGACCCGACGCACCCAACGCATCCGAACCAGCCGGCTCGACGACGGCAACCGCCAACTCCTCGACCGTCGCCCCATCACGCGTCACCGTCGACACCCTCGCCGACCTCGGCATCGCCATCTCGAGTGCAATCGAATACTTCGACACTGACGCAGGCGGCCTCGAGCCTGCCGAACTCCGCGTCGGCATCGACTCACTCCTTCCGCTGCTCGAGGCCACCGACCGGGAAACCGTCTTTACGTTCTTACATCTTACGACCGGGCGAGCGACCGCCGCCGACGGAATGGTCCACTGTCACCTGCCGGTCGAGCGCGATGCCACCGTTGTCTCAGTCTTTTCCTCACTGTTCGATATCGTGCTCGAGGTCCGAGCGCATCCCGAGGGATACGAGGAACGATGGCGGGTAACGGACTCCGCTTGCGATGACACTCACCACAGCCACTGGATCACACGCAATCCACAAGAATCGTAACGCCCCGTCTCTAACTCGGCTCGAATACCTACTGCGACCGGGCCGTTCCTCGCCATCTCTCACCATCAGATGAAACCAACATTTGAAGCGACCTCTGCCGGACTCGAGATTATCGACCCCATCGAGCGACGGCGCTATCAACTGCAGACGCCTCGAGCGGTGTCGCCGGAACCGGTTGAGGAACATGGGATTCCGTTTCCTGTTGGAACGGCGGCTCAAATCGTAACGCGCGAGATCGTCCTTCCAACAATGAATCGCGTTCTCGTTCGCAACGAAGAGGGGCTGATGAAGGCAGAAGTCCAATCAGACGATCACGCGTATTTTCCTCACGAAACCTACAATCTCGACATCTCTGGCTCACTCAAAGTCTATGCACACATCACTAGTTCCGTCTATATTTATTCAGAGGATGAACAAACGCATATTTCATTCGATGGAGAGACACAGTGCCTGATTGGTGCACGATCATTTCATCGACGACCAGCAGACACGATTACGACAACGGCTGAGCCAACCGATGTGATGGAGGCAGTCTCGGCATTTAGTTCTGCGTTAAAGACAACCTCTGCAGAACGGTCATATCCGACGCTCCGTGGTCACCCTCCGAAACTCGAGGTCGGCAACCAACTTGTAATTCCAGACACGCTTACAGAATTAGAGACAGGTATCGAGATTGTTGTACCACCGGAATTACGGGACATATTTGTCGTCACACCACTTTCGTATTATTTGGGTGCAGCCATCCGATCTGGTTCCGAACCACAGATCGTGACTAAGTCTGGGTATACGTACTCGCTCTGTGGACCGGACGGCTTTGAGAACACTGTCAAACGCGTATTGAAACACATTTTCGTTCTCGATTGCGTCGTTCGAACTGAAGGACCGACGCCACTTCCGTTGTACAGACGTAAAGCAATCGAACCACTTCTCGAATTTGATCTCGAGGAGATGTATAGTCGCCCACTCCATGAGCAGGTTCAGGTTTATCTCGAGGTTGATTCAGCCACTATCGAAGAGTACTATCCCGATTGGCGACTCGAGGCACAGGTCAACCCAGTTGATGAAACCATTGAATTTCTCCCATTTTTAGCGGACGAACTTGCGATAATCAGTATTGACGATGGGACAGAGACACCAGAGCCAGCCAAAGAGACGGTTGAGGCAATTGATACATTTACTCGGGCTGATTTTGTCCGGAGTGCGAGTCCGGTCCGTGGCAATCAAGAAACACCCATAGCTGATTCAAACAGTACCGAACATCCGCCACAACCAACGATTACGCAAGTCTGGCAGAGTATACACGGAACAAACATCAATAGTACGACGCCAATTTCGGCATACTACAATCGGATTGGCCGAACGCCACGTCCAGATCCAATTGAAATAGAAGTTGTCTGTAATGACGCAGAGATGCAGGACGAGCTTGAGTCGGTAAATGGGTTCTATGGAACACACAACCGACTACCGTTTAATGTGTCCGTTCATTACGACCTCACAACAACCGAACTCGAGAACACACTTGCTACTGAGAGTGACTTTTTTCACTATATTGGACACATCGATGCGGAAGGATTCCAGTGTTCAGATGGGAAATTTGATGCATCAACTATGGATACAGTGGGTGTGGAGGCGTTTTTACTGAATGCGTGTCAATCCCACGACCAAGGCCTCCATCTCATTGAGGCAGGGGGTATTGGCGGAATTGTAACCCTAGGAGATGTTGTCAATAGTGGTGCAGTGAAGATGGGAAGTATCATTGCCCAATTGCTAAATGGCGGATTCCCTCTATACGCGGCACTTGACCTCGCAAGAGTTGAGAACATTATCGGACAACAGTATCTAATCGCTGGCGATGGTAGGGCAACAATCGCACAATCAGAAACAGCAATGCCAGATATTTGCTTAGTTAGGAAGGAGCAAGATGGGTATGAATTCAATATTGTTGCATACGGCGAAGTGAGGTCATCAAATGGAGGCGTATTCACACCTGATATCGATTCTATCGAAAATTATTATACAATTCCATCAAAAACTGGTTGGTTTCCAACCGATCTGTCGCAACTACAAGAGTTTTTTAATGTAGGTAGATTTCCAATTCTATTTGAAAATCAGTTGTATTGGAGTGATGCGATAGCGGTGGATGACCGATAATTCACGGTCCGTAATAGGCAGAAGCACTCGCTGCTGCGGTCCCTGCCTGTGACAACAAAACCATAATTGTAAACAGCACGCCAATCATTCGTGGGTGTTTCGTGAGGTACTCAGTCATGTCTTGCATGGTACAACTGCAAAATGTGCCCGATCTAAAATTAATCTATCTTAATATATCATAGGTTTTCGCAGTAATATTATATATAACGATAAATTGTCAAGTATGGTTGTCACTTCTGTGTGGGTGATTCACATGCCACGCTGCAAGATCAACTCGGTCCTCGAGTAGCTTACTCACTGAACAACTGCCGGAGCGTTTGGTCGAATGAGTCGCCGGACAGTTCCGCTCGGATCGATGCTGCGCGCTCACGACAATCCTGTAACTCTTGACTCACTGACTGATAGCGCTCTGCAACGTCTACGTTCGACTCGAGTTCGGTCTCGAGGACAGCACGTTCGGTCGACAGACGGAATAGATCACTCATCGTTCGCTCGTAGGCACACTGGAGGAGCAAGCGCTCGAGGGTCGTTTCGAGGGTTGCGGGCGAAAGCGGCTCGACGAGGACTTCGTCGACGCCGCGGTCAACTGGATCATCATCGGGGACCTCGGTGGCAAGGGCGAGCACCCAACTGTCGGGTGCGACCTGGCGAAACGCATCGAGGACGCCACACGCGTCTGGAGACTCGAGGTACCAATCAAGAACGAGCAGATCGTAGCAGTCCGCGAGTTGCTCGAGGATCGAAATATCGAACGAAACCTGATCGATAGCAACTGGAAGAGAGAGGGCCTCAGGGTCGATGGCGGAGAGCGGTTGCTCGCGATGGACGACGAGTACCTGCTGTGTCGATTCCAACACCACGTCTCTGTTAGTATCGGTTACCGCGGGGTATTAAATGTAGGTAGATGGACGCCGTGGTGCGATTTATCTGTGTCAGTGTGTCAGCGGATGCGGTGGCGGGGGGACTCGAAGGGGTGGTGTCGAGAAGTACCCCACCGTTGGCGGTGCTCACTGACCGACCGCAGCAGCGTACAAGTTCTCGAGCAGGTCTCGCTCGAGTTTGATGTCAGTTATCCCGAACGGCAACGCAAAGAGTGCCTCGAGTGTCTCACGAGCGGCCTCTCGCGTACAGCACACAGTGAGTGTCGAGAACGCAGTCTACGCAGCGATTGCTAATCAGGCAACGACGCGGCCCTACAAGTCAGCGACACAACAGTCGCCACTACCGGGGACTCGAAAACAGATGAGAGAAAATCGACTCGAGCGTTAGCGTGCGGCTGCCGCGACGCGCTCTTTTTCTTCTTTCTGGCTGACGGCGTACGTCTGAACGTCGTAGTTGGCTGCGCCGGTCAGCTGGGAGGCAATAGCCTCAGGGACGGACGTTGGCGTCTTGAACGAGTCGTTGTAGACACCTTCGGCGATGAACTTGAGAGCCTGGTCGACACGTCGCTGTGGGGCGACGTCGACGGCTTTCGGGACCGAGATACCACCGTATTTCAGGCGGACGGTCTCCTCACGCGGGGCCGAGTTCTCGACGGCGGTGACGAGAACCTGAATTGGGTTCTCCTCGGTGCGCTCGTGGATCAGCTCGAATGCCTCGCGGACGAAGCTGAGCGTCTGCTGTTTCTTGCCCGTGTTCTCTTCTGTCTGCATGAGGCGGTTGATGAACCGCTCGACGATGGAGATCTGGGACTTCTTGAACTGCTTGTTGGCGTGGCGACCGGCCGTGTGCGCGACGGGCGTCACGGTGATGTAGCGCTCAGTCGATGGGTCGGCGTACTCGATTTCGCCGATTTCCCACTCGCCAAAGAGTTGTGCCGAAACGTCTGCGCCGCCGGCTGGGGCGTCTGGGTCGGGTTGGTCTTCTGCAGCCATGATTATCGCACCGGTTTCTCTGCGTTTCCGCGAACGAGTTCTTTGATCGCGACGCCGTTGACCTTGTCAACCTTGTAGTTGACACCCGACAGGTCACCCATTGCACGACCCTTTGCACCACCGATACCAGCGATGGTGACCTCGTCGTGCTCGTCGATGAACGAAATTGCACCGTCACCGGGACAGAACGCGGTGACCTGCTTTCCGTTCTTGATCAGCTGTACTCGAACACACTTTCGGATTGCCGAGTTCGGCTGCTTTGCTTCGATGCCGACCTTTTCGAGAACGATACCTCGACCCTGGGGCGCTCCCTCGAGCGGGTCGGACTTCTCGCGAAGTCCACGGGCTCGGCGCGCATAGTCCGAGTCGGACCACCGCTGGTCCTGGCGGTCCTTCTTGAGCTTGCGCGCGGCGTATTTGCCGTTTGCCATAGGGGTCGCTATCCGTCGAAGCCACTTAAGCGACCCGTTTCGAATTGGAGTTACGCCTCGAGAGCGCTCGAGGGGTACCGCTCGCTGAATCTGCGGGCGTTTCACGGAGTGTGCGACCAGTAGAGCGAGCAACGTCATTCTGGATTCTGAAAACGTGGTGTGGGGAGCGACTGCTATCGGAGACAACAGAGCCGGACAGAAGACTGCAACCGGGAGCAGTGCCAATCAGATCAATTGCACGTCGTCGACGCCGAAATGGCGCTTTGCGAGCCGTCGTGCGGCCTCGATCGTCCGGCCGTTTGAACCGATCGCAACACCGCGGTCTTCATCTGCGACTTCGACGTAGGCGACGGTATCGTCGTTTTCGCTGATTGTGACGTTGTAGACAGCCGCGGGCGCGAGCGTGTTTGCGACGAACGTCTCCGGGTCGGCAGCGTCCTCGACAAGCCGAACCGGCACGCCGACGCGATCCTCGAAGCGCGTGACCGTCCGCCCACCTGGTCCGATTGCCTCGCCCATGTCGCCGCTCGAGACGACGACGATTAGTTGGTCGTCCGTTTCCGAGGCCGTCGTCATCGCGTTCTGCTCGGCCTCAGGTTCAGTATCGTCGGTGTCTGTATCGGTCTCGGTGACCGTTGACTGGACGATACAGTCGGTGCCGGAGACGCCGGTGGCGTCTTCGAACGCGGCGAGATACTGTCGGGCCTCGTCGTCGAGGGTAACACCCATCGATTAGTCGGCCTGACTGCCGCCACGTGTCGTCGAGCCCATCCGGAGGTCGACGTCACCGGTTCCAAGCTTGATTGGCTTACCGACGATGACGTTCTCGGTGACGCCCTGCAGGCTGTCGATTTCACCGTGAATCGCGGCATTGAGCAGGTGGTTGACCGTCACCTCGAACGCTGCACGAGCGAGCACGGAATCTTTCGAACCCGAGATGCCGTGGCGACCAATCGACTCGATCTCGCCGCGGTTGCTCATCATATCTGCGACGAGCATCAGGTGCCGAACGTTCACGTCGTCGAGACCCTGCTCGGCGAGCGTGTTGTTCGTCTCCTCGATGATGGCTTCACGGGCAGCCTCGATACCGAGATTACGGTGGATTTCGTGGATGTTGTTACACGTCGTCCGGGAGGCATCAACGCCTTCGATCTCGAGGGCATCGCCGAAGGCCGATCCCTCGGTGTAGAGGACGAACTCTTCGCTTCCGTCGTCCATCTCTTCGCGGCGAATAACGACACGGGAAACCTCCTCGATACCCTTGAAGGTGATGTCACGCAGTTCTTCGACGAGTTGGAGCAGGTCGCGGTAGGACGGCTCCTCGGGGCCGAACTGAATTTCGGTGCCGTTTTGGACCGTACTGACCGCGAGATTGTCCTCGATGATCTCGGCGACTTCCTCGGGCGTGATCATGCGCTCCTCGAGTGTGTCGCGGTTGAGCGAGATCTGGACGCGCATATCGGCGACGTTCGTCGAGACATCACCGAGTGCAAGGATTTTCGTCGCCTCGATGTTCCAGACGACCTCGTGGGCCTTCTCGCGCTCGGTGGCGTACTCGTCCTCGAGATGGACGGTCATCATCGGCGTATCAGGCGTCTTTCGGGCATCGACCAGCTCAATGAGTCGGGGCAGCCCTTGAGTCACGTCGATCTCTGCGACACCCGCGTAGTGGAACGTGTTCATTGTCAGCTGCGTTCCGGGCTCACCGATCGATTGGGCCGAGACGGTCCCGACGGGGTCGAGCGGGTCGACACGGGTGTCGAGATAGCGAAGTTCGACGGCCTTTGCGAGGTCGTCTGCGTCTTCGACGGTTGCCCCATCACGGCTCTCGAGTTCCGCGTAGACGTTGTCTTTGAGTCGTCGTGGCAGGTCGGTGTCCTCGACGACGGCGATCATATCATCGCTCACGGCGTACTCGACGTTAGTCATCGGAGGTCACCTCCGGGCTGTCGACAGTCAGACGATCATCGGCGTGCTCGGAGAGGTTCGTCGTTCGGTCTTTCCGTCCGAGGAACTCCTCGCGGTCGCGCTCGGAGTCGAACTCCTCGTCGAGGACGCGGTCTGCAATGTTTGCGACGTCGATGGTGTTCTCATCACCCGAGGAGACTTTGACTGGCGAGGTGCCGTCCTCACCGAACTCGAACTGGACGATGGTGTCCGAAGTGTCTCGGACCGTCCCGTCGTACTGCGTCTCGAGTTCCGAGAGTGCGTTAATGAGCCGGCGCTGCAGGTAGCCCGACTTCGAGGTACGGACTGCCGTATCGACAAGTCCCTCGCGGCCACCCATCGCGTGGAAGAAGAATTCCCGCGGAGTCAGACCGCTCGTATAGGAGTTCTCGACGAAGCCGTGTGCCTCTGCCGACAGGTCGTTCTCCTGATAGTGGCTAAGCGTTCGGTTCTCGTAGCCGCGGTTGATCCGTTCGCCTCGAACTGCCTGCTGGCCAACACAGCCAGCCATCTGGGTCAGATTCAGCATCGACCCACGCGCACCCGAGGAGGCCATGACGACGGCCGGGTTGTCCTCGGTAAAGTGCTCGTCTGCAATGTTACCCGCATTGTCACGCGCACGCGAGAGCGTCTGCATGATCTTCATTTCGAGCGTTTCGTCGATCGTTCGGCCTGGCAGGGACTCGAGGTCGCCTGCGTCGTAGGCCTCGATCAGCTCTTCGACGCGGTCGTTTGCGTCTTCGATGGTTTCGTCGATGCGCTGGCTGGCTTCCTCCGGAATCGTTTCGTCGTCGATCCCGATCGAGAACCCGAAGTGCATGATCGCACGCATCGCAAGCGTCGAAATCTCGTTGATGAAGATCCGCGAGCGGGTGTTGCCGTAAACCTTCGTGATCGTGTCGACGATTTCCCCGCCGAACTCGCCGACTTCGTCCTCGGCGATGGTCCCCTCGATGAGCTGGCCATCTTCAATGATGACGTCGTCGCCGACCGTACCCGTGAACTCGAGGTCGAGGTCGTCGGGCAGCAGTTCGGAGAAGACGTCGCGGCCGGTCCAGAACGGTTCGTCTTCGTCGTCGATACCGCTCGGTTCCGGCAACTCGTCGATCCGGGTGGCACGCAGGAGGTCGAGTGCCTGCGTCTCGTTGAATCGTGGGTTGTCGTGGGTCAGCAGATACGTCCCGCTGATGTGGTCCTGAATTGCGCCGATGATGTTCTCACCGAAGCGTGGCGAGAGAATCTGCTCCTGGACGCGCATGAGGACGCGAGCCTCGGCACGGGCCTCCTCGTTCTGGAGGGCGTGCATGTTCATCTCGTCGCCGTCGAAGTCGGCGTTGTACGGCGGACAGACAACCGTGTTCAGACGGAACGTCTTGTACGGCATGACCACGACCTCGTGGGCCATGATCGACATCCGGTGCAGCGACGGCTGGCGGTTGAAGATGATGATGTCGCCGTCGATGAGATGGCGGTTGACTTCCCAGCCGGGCTGGACTTTCTCTGCGAGTGCTTCGCAGTTCTTCTCGGTTACTTTCAGGCGACGACCGTCTGGCCGGCGGACGTAGTTCGCGCCAGGGTGGCCCTCGGGGCCGTTCGAGACGAACCGCTGGGCATCCTCGAGATTGCGCTCGGTGACGTTCATCGTCTGGGTCATCTCCTTTGCGACGCGGTCCGGGACGCCGACCTCGTTCAGCGAGAGGGTTGGGTCCGGCGAGATGACGGTACGTGCGGAGAAGTTGACACGCTTTCCGGACAGCGAGCCACGGAAGCGGCCTTCCTTCCCTTTAAGACGCTGGGAGAGCGTCTTGAGTGGGCGGCCGGAACGGTGTCGCGCTGGCGGCGTACCCGAAATCTCGTTGTCCATGAAGGTGGTGACGTGGTACTGCAGCAGTTCCCAAAGGTCCTCGATGATCAGCTGTGGCGCACCGGCCTCACGGTTCTCCATGAACCGCTGGTTGATCCGGATAATGTCGACCAGTTTGTGCGTGAGGTCGTCCTCGGAGCGCTGGCCGTTGTCGAGCGTAATCGATGGCCGTGCGGTAACCGGCGGCACCGGCAGGACAGTGAGGATCATCCATTCGGGCCGGGAGCGGTCCGAATCGATGCCGAGCACTTCGATATCCTCGTCCGGGATGTTCTCGAACCAGTCCCGGATATCGGAGGGCATCAGCTTGTTCGTGTCCTCCTCGGTCAGGTCGATATCGAGCGCCTTCTCGATGGCCTTGCGCTGACTCTCACGCGGGCGGAACGAGCCCGAGAGAATCTCGTTGACGCGAGTGAGTTCGATCTCGGTTTCTTCGGCGAGTTCATCCGGCGTCGTCCGCTCGATGCCTTCTTCCTCGTCACCCTGCATCGCACCGGCGATGCGCTGGGAGAACTCGCTCGTCAGGACCTGCTGGACCTCGTAGTAGGTCGTTGGCTTCTCGTGGTCGATGTCGTACTGAACTTCGCCACAGTGTGGACACCGATCCTTCTTTCGGGCCTGTCGAATCGCCGCTTTCGTGACGTCGTTCAGGTCACGACCGAGTTTACGCGATTCCGTGATATCGTCGCGGAACTCCTCGCGTTCGTCCTCCGTCAGTAGGAGACTCGAGCACTCTCGACAGGTGCCCCGAAGCAGTCGGCGGATGAGCTTCGTAAAGCCGACGTGGATGACCGGCGCAGCCAGTTCGATGTGGCCGAAGTGACCGTTACACGACCCGGAGTGTTGCCCGCAGGTCTTACACTCGAGGCCGGGGTCGATGACGCCGAGACGAGGGTCCATCAGCCCCATGTCGATGGGGAAGCCGTCGTCGTCGTAGGTGTCGGCGGTGATGATCTTCGTCGCGCTCATCTCCCGATACTCTTCGGGCTCCATCAGCCCGAAGTTGATCGATCCGATTTCTTTTGGTGTACTGTTTTGCATGTGCGGTTTAGACAGCGTCTTCGAGTTCCAGTCGCGGCGCGATACCCAGAGCCTTCATCTCATCTAACAGGAGCTTGAACGCGTAGCTCATCTCGATTTCGTGGATGTCCGTCTCCTCGTCACAGTTCGGACAGTAGACGCGACGTTGTTCGACGTTCTCGACTGCGCTCATCCCACACTGTGCACAGATGTGGATGTACTCGCGGTCGGACTCATCGAGCAGTCGCTCTTTCAGCGTCATGGCCGCACCGTGACCGATGAACACGTCCCGTTCCATCTCACCGATACGCAGCCCACCCTCACGGGCACGTCCTTCCGTCGGCTGGCGGGTCAGCACCTGCACCGGCCCGCGCGAACGGGCGTGCAGTTTGTTCGAGACCATGTGGTACAGCTTCTGGTAGAAAATGACGCCGACGAAAATTTCGGCCTCAATTTTCTCACCAGTCACACCGGAGTACATCGTCTCCTTGCCCGCAGAGTTGAACCCGTTGTCCTCGAGTCCGTCGCGGAGTTCGTCTTCGTCCTCGCCGAGGAACGGTGTGCCATCAACACGGCGGCCTTCCATTGCCCCGAGTTTCCCGCCGATCATCTCGAGGATGTGGCCGACGGTCATCCGGGATGGCAGTGCGTGTGGGTTCAAGACGAGGTCGGGCACGACGCCCTCCTCAGTGAACGGCATGTCCTCCTGTGGTGCGAGGTGGCCCACGACACCCTTCTGGCCGTGTCGGGATGCGAACTTGTCCCCGAGTTCGGGGATTCGCTCGTCACGCACGGAGACCTTTGAGAGCTTCGAGCCGTCCTCGCCCTCCATCAGCGTGACGGTGTCGACGACGCCCGATTCGCCCGAGCGCATGGTCACGGAGGTCTCGCGTCGTTTCTGTGGCGAGAGTCCACCCATGTCGTCGGGTTCCTCGAGGAATCGTGGCGGACTCGTCTTCCCGAGCAGCACGGAGTTTTCGTCGACGCGCGTCTCGGGGTTGACGAGACCATCCTCGTCTAAGTGATTATAGGCTTCCTCACCGCGAGCGCCACGGACGTCCTGGGACGGAATCTCGAAGCGATCTTCCTGTCCACCGGGGTAGCGTCGTTCCTCGCCCTCGTAGGTCCGGAAGAAATGCGAGCGAGCGAGTGCACGCTCGACGCTGGCTTTGTTCATGACCAGCGCGTCCTCGATGTTGAACCCTTCGTAGCTCATGACGGCGACGACGAAGTTCTGTGCCGCCGGACGGTCGTCGAAGCCGATCTGTTCGGTCGTCTGGGTCTTGACCATCGACAGCTGCGGGTAGTGCAGCAGGTGCTGGCGCGTATCCGGCCGGATACGGTAGTTTGCACTCGGGAGACCCAGCGACTGCTTGACCATCCCTGCCCCCATGGTAATACGCGGACTGGCGTTGTGCTCTGGGTACGGAATCATCCCCGCACCGATCCCGAAGATCAGTTGTGGGTCGATCTCGAGGTGGGTGTGGTCGTCGTTGAGATCGTCCTCGTCGACGGCGACGTAGATGTCCTCTTCTTCCTCGGCGTCGATGAACTCGATGTAGCCGTGGTCGACTAAGTCCTCGAACTCGAGGTCGCCGTCTTTGAGCGCCTGAATCTCCTCGTCGGTGATTCGTGGCTCGCCGTTTTCGACGACGAGCAGTGGGCGACGTGCGCGGCCAGCGTCGGCGTTGATGATGACTTCTCGCGTCCGGTCACGGACTGAGACGTTGACCATATCAGAGACGTCTCCGATACGTCGGGATTCGCGGATCTGTTCAGCTAGCTCGTGTGGATCGGGGTGTGTTCCCACCAGCGACCCGTTCACGTAGACTTTGGCTTCGCGTTGTTGGCTGCTCATGAGTTAGTCGTCTGCTGTCGTGGATCGTTCGATGCTGTCGATACCCGGAATGCCCTCGACCCCCATCGAGGCAAGTTCCCGTTTGAGTCCCTGCTCGTCCTCGATATTCTGGGAGAGTTCCATCGCCTGGGCGAAGTTCTTCACCAGCCCACAGTTTGGCCCCTCGGGTGTCTCGGAGGGACAGATACGACCCCACTGGGTCGCGTGCAGGTCCCGTGCCTCGAAGTGTGGCTGCGAGCGCGACAGTGGGCTACGCAGGCGGCGCAGGTGCGAGAGAACTCCCATGAAGTCCGTCCGGTCGACCAGCTGGCTCACACCGGAGCGGCCACCGACCCAGTTCCCCGTCGCAATCGGATGCTCGAGACGTTCGGTCAGCACGTCAGACCGAACCACGGTCGACACCGAGAGATTCCGATTTCGCATGTTTGCACGCTCGAGCTGGTACTTCACGTCCCGTGCGAGCTTGTTGAGTGCAGTTCGGAACAGGTCTTTCATCAGGTCGCCGCTGACCTTGAGGCGCTTGTTGGCGTAGTGGTCCTTGTCGTCGGAGTCGCGTCGACCGAGTGCGAGTTCGAAACAGGCTTCGGCCATCCGGCAGAGGTAGTGGGCCTTGTTGATGCGGACGTCCTCTTCCTCGACACCTTCCTCGTGAAGGTGTGGAAGGAGGTAGCGGTCGATGACGTAGTTCGCGCGCTTGAGCTGGTAGTTTTTGCCCTGGCCGGAGGCGACGCGTTTCCCGAGTGCCTCGATGGCTTCTTCCTCGGATTGGACCTCGGCTTCCTCCAGATTCTCGAGCATGTACTTGACGACCTCGGGGTCGTTCGAGACCTTGTGGACGATTTCCTCGTCGGACTCGAGGCCGAGTGCGCGTACGAGCGTGACGAAGTTGATCGAGCCCGATACGGATGGGAACGAGACCTCGAGCAGGCCGTCACGGGTGCGTTCACAGAGCACGAGTGCGCGGTAGCCACGGCGCTGGGAGAAGGTCTTTGCGACCTGAATCTCGTCGCCGTATTTGGTGTCGTACTCGGCGAGGATCTTGTTCGGTGCGAGGTCCTCGCTGGTCATCAGCACGCGCTCGGAGCCGTTGACAATGAAGTAGCCGCCGGGGTCAGCAGGGTCTTCTCCGATTTCGATGAGTTCCTCGTCGGAGAAGCCGGCGATATTACACTTATCGGAGCCGACCATGATCGGCATGCGGCCGATTTTGGTTTCGGTGGAGTCGACGACGCGTTCGTCGCCTTCCTCGCCTTTGACAATGGACATCTCCATGAAGACGGGCGCGGAGTAGGTGATGTTTCGCAGGCGAGCCTCCTGTGGGTACAGCAGTTCTTCGGACCCGTCTGCTTCGCGAACACGGGGCGTGACGACGCGGACGTCCCCAAGTTCGACGTGGACCGGCTCCTCGCCTTCTTTGTCCCCGATGTCCGTATCGATCGTCTCCTTTTCGTCGACGACCTGTTGCATCCCCCGGTTCAGGAAGGCGTTAAAGGAGCGGTAATGATGTTCTGCAAGCCGTTCCCGTGAGAAGTATTCGCGTGAAATTTCGCGGCGTTTGTCGCGGTTAAGTTCCATCGCCATTTATTCCACCACAAGTCGATATACGACTGCCTGGTCAGTTGTTCGTGAATTTCGGACGATTTTGATAACATCTCCAACCCCTGCATCATCGGGAAGCGCGGGGTCGTTGCGCTTGATTTTTGGTAAGTCTGTGCGATCGATGTCGTACTCGGAGAGAACCTCCTCGAGTGTGTCCTCATCGAGGATGGAGTGCTCCGGCACGAGTTCATGTTGGCTTACGTCTACCATGTATTGGGTGAGTGGTGTGCGTGTGGGCTATTCGGAAAGAAGCGGCTGTCTCGAGATACTACAGATAGGTAGCGGCGGGAGGCATTTAACGGTTACTAACTTGAATGAGAAGCGTCGCTACCGGGCCGCAAGGCGAACCTCACCGGAGTGGCCGATCACATCTGGGAGTAACTCAGTATCAGTTAAATCCCTTGTGGGTCGTGTGACTATATGACATGGGTACGGGCGAAACGCGACTGCACATCGTCTAGAGATAGCCAAAGAGCGTCCCTATGAGTACCACCAGCCACATTGCCACGCCGACGAGGAGGAGACTATTGAACCGAGAGTCGCGTGTCCCACGCTGTGTCGCCCCAGCCGCGATCAGCCCGAGTGCAACCACGACGAGCATGCGTTGGACAACCACGTCGATGGGCAAGACATCGACACCGACGAGTGTGTAATCGAGCCAGATCGCCCCCGCAAGCGAGAGCGATGCAGCCATCGCCGCGTCAAGTCGACGCTCGAGGCCGTTTGCAATGATGTACGTCGCGACGGGAATGCCGACAGCGATGAACGGATAGAACATGCCGGCGATCATGTGTACTGTGAATGCGCTGACGGTTCGATCGACCGCAATCCCCCCGATTCGGACGCCAAGGATGATAGTCACGATCGTCGCCCCAAGTATGAGATGGCGCGCATCGAGACGGTCGGATGCAGCCTGAATCCGCTCACGGTCCGCTGCAGTGAGTTCAACGCCGAGGGCAGAACCTGCCCGCTCGAGCAGGCCCTCATCGTCACGTTCGCGAACCCGTCCGGCGGCAAGGCCGAGCGCCAGCGGGACCGCCGCCATTGCGGTGAGTTCGACCTTCGTTGCCCAGCCGTTGGCATCTGATGGTCCCTCGTTACCGAGGTAGAACCGCTGGACATCCTCCTGTATATCAACGCTCGGGATCGCCATCAGGTCCCGCTCGAGGCGGGTCTGCGCTTCTTCGACGCCGTCAACGCGATGGCGCAGCGTGAACCAATCGAAGTGCTCCGAGTGGGTCTGCATGACGATCCACTGATCGTCCGGGTTCGGGCTCTCGTAGGCCCGGATGTGGTAGCGATAGCCGTAGTACTCGCCATCCTCGAGTTGCATCGTTTCGGTCGTCCAGTAACTCTCCTCGTCCGGGCCGGGGTCGAGATAGGCGTATCGCGTTGCCCCATCAGCCTGTGACCAAGGGATGTCGGTCGGCGAGATCGGTTGGACCGCATCTGCCAGCGTATCGGCTGTGGTGTTTTCCGTGTCCTCGTGGTCGTCCTCGCTCGTTTCCCCGGTCGCGTCGCCGTTTTCAGTTTCGTGGTCGTCGTCAGTCGTCGCCGCAGTCTCGTTATCAGTCACACCGACGAGATCGGTCGCCTCGAAGTGGTCGTGGTCGGCTTCCTCCCAGTCGCCGTCACCGTGGGCGGCGAGCAAATCAACGACTTCTGTGGCATCACCGCGAACAACCACGTTGAGCGGACTTCGCTTTTCGTGGGCCTCTTGGGCGTTAAGGTACGGCCAGAACTGACTCTCACTATCCGCGACAGCGATAAGTTCCGGCTCTTGCTGGCCTGCTTCGGTTTCGGTTTCTGGTGCGATCTCGTCGGTAGACGGCGAAAACAACAGCGATGGCCCGCCGACAAACAGAAACGCGACAGCCAGCAAGGCAATTCCAATAACGAGCGAGCGACGCATTGACTCTGCATTGCAGACTGACCCACTATCAAAGTACCTGCTCGAGTCCCGAACACCGAGTTACAACCAACCGATCAGGCGTCGGCGTCTGGCCCAACCGTCAACACGGGCACAGGCGCAGTGCGGACGACGCGCTGGGAGACGCTGCCGACGACGTTGTTCTCGTAGTCGTCGCCGCTCGTCCCCATCACGATCAGGTCGATATCGTTTGCCTCGGCGTACTCGACGATACACTCCGCCGGGTGGCCGGTATCGACTGCCGTTTCGACCGAGATGCCCTGCTCGCGCGCTCGTGTTGCCGCCTCGTCGGCCGCTGCCTGTGCGCTTTCCTCGAGATCGCCACGGACCTGCGCGACGCGCTCGTCGTCGAGCACGAGAAAGGCGCGGTCGTCGACGACCGACATGACGTGTACGTCTGCCTCGCGCGTCGTCGCGATATCGATTGCGTGGTCGGCTACCGTCCCCGCGTGATCGCTTCCGTCCGTGGGAAAGAGGATCGTCTCGTACATCTAGTCGATCCTCGCTCGCTCGAGGGAAAATAGATTCGTTCTCGTTCTCTCCCGGTGGGAACACCGCCGAACCGAACCGCGGTCACTCGGCGGCTTGCGGTTTCCAGTGCAACTCGAGTTGGATCGTCTCGTGATTGCCACGGAACATCGTGGATCGTTCGACCACGTCAATCGAGACGTCAACCGACTCCGGCGGGTGCAAGGAGACGGTCTTGTTCCCGACGTCGACGTTGAGCTGCTCGGTTCCTGTCTCGTCTTCGAACTCCGTTGCCAGATGTCGCAGATACGCTGCGAGGTCGGCCCGTGACATGGTTTCGTCACTTGTCGTTCGTTCTGCCATGGTCAGCACACACGGGGCTGCCCGCAAAAGTATGGACCGCGAACAGGGCGAAAGAATTGATTACTGCGCAAACTCGAGACGGTGCGGATTGACTGTCTGGAGAGACTCAGAACAAGTTGGCCTGCTGGTAGACCGAAATCCCATCGTCGGTGAGTTCGTAGGGTTTTTTCTCTCGAGAGTGATTCGCATCCCGAATCTTCTGAATCTCGATTGCCAGTCTCGTCTCTCGAAAATCATCCGGCCGGACGTACTGCATGACGAACACGGCGTCAGTGAGATACTCGACGATGCCGTGGCGGGAGGCATACGGCGTGTCTTCTGCAGCCTCACTCGTCAGCAGGGTCGTGACGCCGGCCTCTTTGAGCGCTCTCGTGAAGTCGTAGATTTCGTTGCGCCGCTTGGCACGGTCGTCGTACATCATCTCGAGCAGCGAGACGGAGTCAAGCACGAGCCGTGAGGCGTCAAAGTCCTCGATAAGTCGCGGCAGTTCGTTGCGAATCGAGGCCAGACTGTTCGTCATCTCGACGGGATCGAGGTCGACGATGGCAAGCCGATCCTCGGCGACGTACTCGTCGAACGGAAACCCTTTCTCGGTCGCGCTGTCGATCACGCGCTGGCGGCTCTCCTCTAACGTGATGAACACCGCGCTCTCACCGTCCTCGAGTGCGTGATCGAGAAACTGGAGGCCGAACGTCGTCTTGCCGGTGCCGGCGCTGCCGATGGCGACCATCAGCGAGCGTTCCGGAACGCCACCCTGAATCATCCGGTCGAGTCCCTCGACCCCGAGGTCGATCCGCGAGAGCGCCGAATCCACGTCGGCGTCGTAATCGGGTTCGTCGGGAGCCTCGAGGTCGAAATCGACCGCGGAGAAGTGCTCTGGTGGGGTGGGGCCACTATCGCTGTCACCGGCGAGCGGTGTCTCGGTGGTAAACGGATCGGCTGAGCCATCGGAATGGGAACCACTGGAATCGCCTTCAGTTCCCATCTCTGGAGCGGGAACGTTCTGCAACGCCTCCCCGAAACTCGTCTCGAACAGCGACCCCTCGCTCGAGTCTGCGTCATCCGACTCGGCGTCGACTGGCGAGTGCGCTTTCGCTTCACGTTCGTCGTCGTCCGACTCGCTGTGTGCGCGTTCGCGTTCATCTTCGTGTTTGCCTTCGCGCTCTGCTTCCGCCTCGGCTTTCGCAGCCTCGTCATCCTCGAGGGCGCGCTCGAACCAGTCGTCGCTCATGCTCGAGGCTGCACCCCCACGGTCGCAAGAGTCGAAGCGAGATGCTCGCGGTGACGGCAGCCAGCAATCACGAGAGCGAGAGAGACAACCATGCCAGAGACTGCGACGAACGTCGCGACTGTTATTCGTGTCGAACGAACCCATCCCCCTTAATCATAGTGCCGATGTTCCGAACGTCGGCGTGACTCCACCGCGACGGGACGCGAAGCATGGCTTTTTGATGACGGGGCCGGTAGCGGCCGACGATGGACGTCGTCGTCGGAATCGTTGCCCAGCGGAACAATACCCGTGCACACGAACTCGCACGCACCCTCGTCGACACCCTCGAGCGCGACTACGAGGGCGTCACAGCCGTCGTCGACGAGGCGACCGGCCACGCAGACAGATTTGACCGCGCGGGCGTGCCAGTCGCCGAGATGCGCGGTCACGACCTCGTGGTAAGCATCGGCGGCGACGGCACGCTCCTGTTCGTCGCCCGCGAAGTCGGCGGCACGCCAATTCTCGGCGTCAACCTCGGCGAAGTCGGCTTTCTCAACGCCGTCGCGCCCGACAACGCTCGAGACGTCGTCGTCGACCTCGTTGACCACCTCGAGGACACGGGCTCGCTCGAGGGCCGCGAACTCAACCGATTGCAAGCAACGAGCGTCGACGGCGAGTGGACGCTCGAGCCGGCGCTCAACGAGGTCGTCGTCCACGGTCCACGTCGTGGTCACGGCGGCGGCGCAACACTCGAGATTAGCGTCGACGGCCAGCAGTATGCGACGGGCCACGCCGATGGTGTGCTCGTGGCGACGCCAACCGGCTCGACGGCCTACAACCTGAGTGAGGGCGGCCCGCTGGTGCATCCAAACGCAAACTCGCTGATCCTCACGCAGATGGCAGCCGACGACGGCATGCGCCCGTTAGTCGTCGACACCGACACCGAAATCACGCTCACCGTCAGCGACGCCGAAACGGCCTACGCGATCAGCGACGGCCGCGACCGACGCCACCTCGAGCCACCGACGACGGTCACGGTCACGGTCGCCGAGGAACCCGTCACACTGGTCGGCCCACAGGCGAACTTCTTCGATGGCCTCGAGAAGTTAGAGTGAGGCTGCTGGCGGCCCTCCTATAGAACGGTATCTACTCGTCTTCGTCGTCGGTTTCGTCGGTGTCCTCATCATCCTCCATATCCTGTCCGTTCCCCGTCCCCTCCTCGGCGTCGGGTTCTTCTTCGCCTGCCGTCTCGTCGCCCTCTTCGGGGTCGATACCGTTCTCTTCGCCCTCCTCGCCGGGGCCACCACAGCCCGCCAACGCCATCGCAGAAATCGCTGCGCCGGTACGTGCGAGCGCACGACGGCGAGTCACACTGCGTTCATGCTGTTGCGTGGACATACCTGCGCTGGGCCTTCGAGGCGCATACGGTCACTGCAAGCACTCGCACGCCGGAAGATGGGCACGCACACAGCCCCCATCCACACCGACGTTTATGCTGATGGCTCACGACGCACCGATATGGACATCGAGCTACGCTTTTTCGCCACCTTTCGCGACGCTGTCGGCGAGAAAGAACGGACGCGGACCGTCAACGACGACGCAACCGTCGGCGACGTGCTGGCCGACCTCGAGGGCGCATACGACGGCCTCGAGGGGCAACTGCTCGCCGACGGCGCGATCAGAGACCACCTGAGCGTCCTGAAAAATGGGCGCGACGTGGTCCACATGGACGACAGCGAGACGACACTCGAGGATGGTGACGTCCTCTCCGTGTTCCCGCCCGTCGCTGGTGGTGCTGATGGCGCTGGTGGCACAGATGCACAAGACTGCCACTCTGGGTAAGACAGCGCCGCACCTCGAGATGTGTTAGCGTTCCCCCGAGAACGTTTAGTCGCCGGTACACCGCACTACGAGTGTGGATGCCGATGCAGACACGCGCCCCGTCGCGTCCGAATCAACTCGAGACGCAGACGACAGCGCTGCAACCGGATCGCCAGATTCTGAGAGCGACGAGCAGCGCCCGCTCGAGGCCGAGCCGACCGAAACCGAGACAGCCGGCGACCTCGAGCCAGCAGCAGAGTCAGTTTCGTTCACCTGGGCGGGCGTCCGAACTGGCTTTCTGACCTGTGTACCGGTCGCACTCGGCGTCGGCGGCTACGGCATCGCCTTCGGCGTTCTCGCCAATCAGGCGGGACTGAGCGTCGCGGAAGCGACACTCATGAGCGCGACCGTGCTGGCCGGGGCGGCCCAGATCGTCGCCGTTGAACTCTGGGCGGACCCGCTCCCGGTGGGGGCGATCATCGCAACCGTGTTCGCGATCAACCTCCGGTACTCGCTGATGGGCGCGGCGCTCCAGCCGTGGTTCAAACACCTCTCGCCGGCGAAAATCTACGGCAGCCTCTACATGATGGCCGACGAGAACTGGGCGTTGACCATGCGCGATCTCAAGTCCGGCAGCGGCCGCGGTGCCTTCTTGCTCGGCAGCGGCATCGCCATCTGGGTGTTCTGGGTCGGTGCGACAATCGTCGGCGCGCTCGCGGGCGGCGTGATCGGCGACCCTGCCCAGTACGGTGCCGATTTCATCCTCACCGCCGTCTTCGTCGCGCTCGCCGCCGAACTCTGGGAGGGCCACTCCTCTCTCGTCCCGTGGGTCGTCGCCCTCGGAACGGCCGTCCTCGCCGCCGAGTACCTCCCCGGGCGCTGGTACATCCTGCTCGGCGGCCTCGTCGCCGCCACTGTCGAGGTGATCCGCTATGACGACTGACCTCCCCAGTGCGCTCTCGCTCGATCCATTCATCGTCGGCGTCATCCTCGCAATGGCCGCCGTCACCGTCCTGACGAAAGTCGGTGGCATCTGGCTCGTCCGCCGTGTCGACCTGAGCGAGCGCCTCGAGGCCGGACTCTCCGTGCTGCCGGGCGCAATCGTGATCGCAATCCTCGGCCCCGAACTCGCAGCCGGCGGGCCAGCCGAGTGGGGAGCAGCAGGACTGGTCCTACTGGTCATGTGGCGGACAGAAAACATTCTGCTGGCGCTGATTGCGGGCGTTGTCGGTGTCGTGGCGTTTCGAGCGGTCGTGTAGACTACGTGTTGAGCGTCCGGTGTGTCAGCGACACACCGAGTGCAAGCAGGCCAATAGCACCGAACAGCAGCGGCGTCGTCGTCCCGGCGGTCTCGGTCGTCGCACCGGCAAAGTCGAGCACCGCGACGCCGTTGAGCACTCCGACGTACCAGAGCACCAGATAACTGAGTTCAAACACCCGCTGTGTTCCACTCCAGAGGCCCAGTGCCTGTGCGACCGATGGGACGAACAGCACGGCACCCGCGAACACGACGACGCCAGAGAGACCCGCCTCGAGCACGGCCGGCCAGAGCGCTACGCCGAGAAACACCGCAGCTACGACGACGCCGGCACTCCACTCCGCGAGGAGTTGATGGGACGGCCTCCTCGAGGAGTGGATAAACGGCATGATTCGGTGCTGAACCGGCCGGTAGCCAAGTCCCGACCAGAGAAACAGTGGCCAGATAGCCGCGGCTGGGACGATCACGTCGGTTGGGGCAGAGCCGCTGAGTCCGACAGCGATGATGACGGCTGCGCCGACATACCACCACCAAGCCCGGCCCCGGATCAGGAGCCGACACTCCTGAAGGAGTAAGCGACTGAACCCGCCAGCCGAGCGATCCGTCACCGGCGTGAGCGAGACGTTCGTGGTGACAATCGAGTTGGCGTCGGATTCGTCGTTCGTCGTGTCAGCATGGTCTTCGCCGAAGAAGGGGACGAACTGGCCGACTCGAGCAGTGACGGTCCGATTCGGTGAGTCGTCGCCGCCGGCGTATCGGTCGTACGGCAGGGTCGCAGCGAGCGTCAGCCCGAGGCCACACAGCGCCAGTCCGGCGCGGTTCGCATAGAACCAGGTGGGCCAAGCCCCACCATCCCAGGTGAACAGCACGGTTTCAGCGGTGTCCGCACCGGCTCCGTAGTTGCCGACTGGTGGGCCATCGTACGACGGGGCGACGGCGAGCAACGCGTCAATGGTCATCTCACCGGCCGCAACAAGGCCAATCGAATCAATGGCTCGAATCCAGGGTGAAATCGACGCCGTCCCGCCACTGTCACTACTAAAAGCAGGGGCAATGCTCGTCACAATCATCATCGCACCGAAAAAGTAGAGCACGTTCCCGGCTGTCCCGCGCAGCCGATCGGTTGACTGGAAAACGAGCGTCACCCCGGCGACGAACGCGCCCATCGGAATGCCGATTAACAAGACAGCACCGACGATCCAGACAGGATCAGTCGTTCCAACGCCGTGGACGGCGTGATTGACGAGCGCAGCCACCGCCAGCGTCAACAGGAGTATCGTGGCGAGTGTAACGTGACTGAGCCACTTTCCGATAAGATACGTGCGGTCACTGGTCGGCGTGCTTGCGCGGAGTTCGTCAAACCCGGTTGATCGATCTCGTTTCAGTGAATTGCCGAGCATGTAGTACCCAAAAAACAACAGAATCGTTGCCCCCAGGAGTCCAGTCGTCAGACCAACGTACGGTGCGGTCGGCTCTCCGCGATAGTCGACCGTTTCGCCATCGACCGTATCCTGATACAACAGTTCGAACGTCCCAACGTTCAACTGATAGCCTACGTACGCGACAATCACTAAGACCACCAGCAATCGCCGAGACTGCGTCCGCTGGCGGAGATCAGCACGTGCAATGGCGACGACAGAAGACAGCCATCCCACGGCCATCTACGTCACCCCGTCCGACTCCGAACCCATGGCTGTCGCTGTCCTGACAGCCATTTTCGACTGCGTTCCAATGTGATCGAGATAGGCGTCCTCGAGCGTCGGTGTCACCGATTCGGCCTCAGGAGCCGGGCGCTTGTCGGCGAGCAACCGGACCCGAACGCCGTCGGGCTGTTGGACAGTGCTCGAGACCTGATACTGTTCGCGGAGTGTCGAAAGTTCGTCACGCGGCGTCGTGTACTCGTAGACCCTTCCGTCGGTGTCGGCGACGAGCGACTCAGGATCGGTGTGTGCGAGCAGTTCGCCGTCTCGCAAGAGTGCGACCCGGTTTGCGGTCGCCTCGATATCGGGCACGATGTGTGTCGAGAGCAAGACAACGCGGTCGCTGGCGACCGACGAGAGGAGATTTCGGATCTGGACTCGCTTTTCGGGATCGAGGCCGACAGTCGGTTCGTCGACGACCAGCACGTCAGGATCGTTAAGCAGCGCCTGTGCAATGCCGACGCTCTGGCGCATTCCGCCGGAAAAGTCTCCGAGTCTGCGATCCGCTACCCCGTCGATACCCGTCAACGTGAGGAGTTCGTCGATCCGAGCGGCTGCTGTCTCTCGATCAAGACCACGCAATGCAGCCATGTACTCGAGAAATTCTGTCGCGGTCAGGTCGGGATAGACGCCGAAATCCTGCGGGAGGTAGCCGAGGACGCGCCGAATCGTCTCCGGCGAGTCGGTGACGTCGGTTCCGTCCCAACGGATCGTCCCCGTCGTCGGCTTCGAGACCGTCGTGATCAGCCGCATCAGCGTCGACTTGCCGGCCCCGTTCGGCCCGAGTAGGCCATGAATTCCAGTCTCTAACTCGAGGTCGACGTTCCGGACGCCCCACAGATTCTCGCCGTAGCGTTTACCGACGCCGTCTAGCTGGAGAGCCATTGGCCAGACATAGACATTCAGGAACTAAAATAATAGTGTTTGATTGATATTAACGGGTGAGGGATGAGCACGTCGAATAGTGTGCCGAACGAATATACCCACAGCGAGCCAACGAAACGTATGATGACTCGTATCGAGCGGTCCTTTCGCGGCATCTCTGAACGCCTCGCGAGACGATACCTGACAAATCTTGGGGGCGAGGAGATCGACGACGAGACCGTTGCAGGCGAGGACTGGGCGGCGACCATCTCCTCGGAGAGCGTCGGTATCGGCCCGACGCTGACGCTGACCGAAGTGACCGTTGTCTTCGAGGGCGAAGAGGCCGCCCTCGAGTCACTCGTCGAGGACTTTGCCCAGAAGGCGATGCGCGCGGGTGGGTAATGATGAGCGGGCCGATTGACGGACAGGTGCTGTTGCTCACCGCTGCGAAGGCGAGCGTGGCGCCGAACAGATTGCCGACACTGGTTGACCGAGCACAGACCGCCCTCGAGGCTGATCTCGAGCGCTATCGGCGCGAGTACGAGTGCGTGTACGCGAACGACGGCAGCTACGAGGCGTTTCTCGTCGAGTGGGGTCACTGGGACGAACTCGGCGAACAGGTAGGTCTCGAGACGCGCGAGTGTGCGGCCGTTCGACGCGCGCACGAAGAGCAACTATTACGCGCCGGTCGGCGAGCGGACCGCGAAGAGGAGTTCGAGACCGCCCTCGAGATTCGCGAGCCGGTTCTGATTGGCGTGGCCAGTGATTGACGCTCGACTCGAGCGCGATGGCGGACAAACTGCTGACACGGCGGGGTCGCAACTATAAAGAGACTGTTTCTCCTTTGCTGGGACACTGAGACGATGGCCATCGATACAGAGACCGATATGACCGACGAGGAGATCGACACGTTCCTCGGCGGCCACGAGACGGGGGTGCTGTCGCTCGCACGTACCGACGATCCGTATGCGATCCCGATTTCGTACGGCTACGACGACGAGAATCGAGAGTTCTATATGCGACTGGTTTCGACACCGGACAGCGAAAAGCGAGAGTTTCTCCACTCGACGCCCGACGCGCGACTGGTCGTCTACGATGAGGACGGAGACACCTATCGCAGCGTCATCGTAACGGGGACACTTGAGGAGATCGTTCCCGCAGATCTGACGCCTGACCAGATCGCACAGTACGGCGATGCAAAGCGACCGCTGTTCGAAATCTGGGCCGAGGGGAAGAAAGATCTCGATATCGAACTGTATCGATTCGTTCCGGAGACACTCAACGGGCGGCGAACAGAAATCGACCGCAGCGACGACTGAGGACGTACTATATGGAAACTGTCAGCATGTAAGACTGCCGGCCACGGACCGGTCAGCCGTCGGCTACGGCGACCAACTCACTTCTCGAGCGGCCACAGACACAGTGGAGACGAAACGATCACAGGAGAGACGACTAGTTCGTCTGTTGTTCAGTCGCGAACGCCGATGGTGTGACGTCGGCGCCACAGACTGGACAGCCGTGGGCTAACGTAGCCTCACGCATCGACTCGTTGACCTCGATTTCTTGGCCGCACTCGGGGCAGCTAAATACGTATCTACTCATGACGTCGGTCGGACTGTATACGATGTGAATCGGCTACGTTCATAGCTGTGTGTCCATTATATATAGGGTTGGGGTTCGTTTCTGCTCGGCAGTAGTTCCCGAAGCGTTCTAGTATGATCATCGTTTGTGATCAAGAATCGCATCCAGCAGTTTCGTCTGTGCGGCCGAGAGGTGCTCTGTAAACGTCGTGCTCGTAATTCCGAGTTCCTCGGCGACTTCGCCCGCGTTCGCCTGCTTCGGATGATCGAAATATCCCATCTGGTGGGCTGTCTCGAGTACTTCCAACTGACGGTCGGTCAGTGTCGAGCGGTCGACAAAGACGAGGTTCTCTTCGGCGTGGTCTTGCTGAGACTGGAGCAAGCGCTGCACGTCGAGCGAGTCGTACTGGGTCTGTAACTCGCCGATAATCGCCTGTAGCCCCTGCATATCCGGTGCATGGAAAGTCAGATACAGCGACGCCCCGCGCGCGCGGACGTCAGTTACTGGAGAGTCGAACGACTCGATGACCTCGCAGGGACAGCCCGCACCAAGGTCGCGTTCGAACCGATACACCGAACTCGAGCCATAGGCGAACACCGACGACAGCGTCGCGTCCACGTCGAACTCGTCGTCGTCGGGGTACTCCTCGGCTTCGAGCATGAACTCCTCTGTCACGCGCGTGGGCGCATCCGGATTGATACTGGTCGTGACCGAGTTGACCGTTCCGCTGGTGGTCGCAGCCGCCTGCGTCACCACACAGTCGAGCGGGTCCTCGAGTCGAATCTCGGCGCGTATCCCCGACGGCATTACCGAGAGATGAGAGGCGGAGTATCCTAAAGCCTGTGTCTCGCTAGCACCGAGCCGAACGAGCCACCGAGGCGCAGATATTCCCGACCCCATTTAAACACCCCTGTATTTAGTGGGACTCACTACGAGGTGGCCCGGTCACTACTACGAAGTACGATGTCCGCTACGAACTCACCCAAAGCAGGATGGCTCACCGATGACGAACCCGTCAACCCAGAACGTGTCCTCGCAGCACTCGAGGACGATGCCTGCCGAACGATTCTCGAGGCGACTAGCGACGATGCACTGACCGCAACAGAGCTCTCAGAGCAGTGTGACATTCCGATGTCGACGGCCTACCGAAAAGTCGAGACACTCACCGAGGCTAGTCTCGTCGACGAACAGGTTCGGATCAACACCTCCGGCAAGCATGCCACCGAGTACGTCCGCTGTTTCGACGACGTCGTAGTCTCCCTCAGCGAGGACACCGGCGTCGTGATTGAACTGACCCAGTCGGAGTCCGAGACGGCCGGAACCACCGCCGCGACCACCGGACACGCGGTCGCCGACGACTGAGCAACACACTCGAGACGTCAGTCGTGCCACCTGCCGGACCCGTCCGGTGGTTGCGTCGTAGCGGACACCTCGAGTGCGGCCGATATTTCATTTTTGCCGTGGAACGAGACGAAGCCAGCCTCACCTCCTTGCAGTCAGTCCCGCTTCGAGCGCTCGGTCCTGGGCGCGCTGTCGCTACCGTTGGAGCGGACCCACTGTGGCAACACCGCCACGAGCCGTGCTGGTGCGCGTTCCAGCAGCCGACCGCCTGCGTCGACGAGAACCCGCCGGAGCGTGGTGTAGAAAATCGAAATGACGAGCATCGCGACGATGAGCGACTGGACGACACCGTCGAAGACAAATAGCGCGGGCAGTGCAAGCAGAGCCGCAAGTGCCAGATCGCCCGGCGAGCCGTCGTAGCCGACCCACTGGCGCGGCGCAATCCACCGACCGTGGTAGTGGCTGTAAACCGCCCTGTCGGTGGTCCGCTCCCAGGGGCGGGTCTCGAGGCCACCACCAACCACGTCAGTCACGGAGTGAAGCGCAGCGGCGAGTAGGAAGACGGCGAAGGCGACGGTCCACTGGGTTGGAACGGCGAGCGCAACGGCCGTCGCAGGAATCGCGACTATCCAGTAGTAGACCGGAAAGTGCAGCGTCCGTCGGTGCCCCGCAGGCAGGTCGAAGTCGGGAAAGAGTCCGCCGAGAAGACCTGCAATCGCGACGATGGCGGCAAATTCAGGCGCGACGAGGGCGACGCCGACCGCGAGCGAGAGGCCCACAAACGCGTGTGTCGTCGCCATCATGGATAGCTGAACACTGTTCGGTTTGGCTATATGTCCGTTGGTTCGTTCGGACGGCTGAACCGTCCGGTGATCTCTCAGTGACTCAAGTTAGAGCCACCACTGCAAGCCACTGCACACCTGTCGGACGGACGCGCGACTCGGAACGAATGGGAGCCGCGACAAAGCGAATAACGCGAGATCTGCGATCCCGCGAACCGTGCGAACGGGCACGCCGTGCCCGTGAGCTGTGCGAGCAGAGTGTATTGACTTGCAGTGGCCACTATAGAGACCGCGAATGTCGTACAATGACAATTAAATCAGTCAGTGTAGGCGATAAGCAGGGAACCAATCAAAATCCAATAATCACAAACACTAAAATATATGATACCAAACCGAAGAGAGCGGTGGCACCCATCCAAGCAACAACTATTAGAACCGCTTGTTTTCCAGTCATATCCTCCCCGTCGAGGAGTGTGTTAAATTGAGATACTATGTCATCGAGACTCATGATCTCATATTGACCTATAAACAGGAAAAGGTTGGTGGGTTGTTTCACCGAAGTCAATCGCTCAGTTCGCAGGTCGACCGAACGACTAGTTCACTGGCTTCAACACCCAAATTCTATAGTAACAACTGAAACTGTTTACACACCAATCGTATAGCCGTCATGCGATTGGGTGTGCACTGACTGTCAGTGGCTACTATATTAGCCAGTGAGGATTTCAATAAGCCAGTTGGTACGATAGGGATCAGGCCTCGAGTGACACGTCCTCTCGAGACTCGTGTTGGTCGCGCTCGAGCGCAGCCAACGCCTCGAGTCGCTCTGCAGTCGGCGGGTGCGTTCGGAAGAGTCGCGCAGAGAGCCGACCGAGCGGTTTGCGAATCGACCAGAGAAACGGTTCAATATTGCCGTCAGGACCGAGTTTGACTGGTGTCACGGCCTCGGGACGCAACGGTAGAATCGAGAGCGAACTCACACCTTCAGCCGCGCGCAAATCCTGCCGCGGTGCCTCCGCGATGTGCTCGTCGAGCGTCCGTAACGCGCTCGCAAGCGCGGCTGGTGAGCCGGTGACGTCCGCGGCCGCTCGGTCGGCAACGAGTTCGCGTTGGCGCGAGAGGACGGCGACGATGGTTCTGGCGAGCGCCCAGCCAAGCCCACCGACGAGAAGGAACGGGAACATGAACACAATAAACGGGCTTTCGCCGCGAGTGATGGCTAACATTGCTCGCCCTTTGAGTCCGTCAGCGATGACGACAGGCGTCGAAATCGCGGTCATCACCATCGCGTCGCGGTTTGCGAGGTGGGCAAGTTCGTGCGCCAGCACAGCCTCGAGTTCGTCGTCCGAAAGCGCCTCGAGCGTTCCCGCCGAGACGATGAGTCGGGCCGACTCCGGATGGAAGCCGACAAGCATCGCCTCGGGAACCTGGGTGTCCGATACCTCGAGTGTCGGCTGTGGGACATCCAGAATCGTCGCGAGCCGAGTCGTCGTCGCGTGGAGGTCGGGATAGTCCGCCGGCGAGATTTCGCGTGCGCCGCTCGAGCGCTCGATCGTTCGGCACTGCCAGAGCTCGAGAACGGCGATTGCGCCCAAGATGACGAGCGTCAGGACGGTTGCGACCGCGCCAGGGTTTCGGTCGCCAAGCAGTGCGAAGAGTGCATAGAACAGCCCCCAGACAGCGGCGACGAAGGCAACGGTAACCGTCACCAGTAAGACGAGCGAAAGCGCCATTCGACCCTGGAGACCTCGAGAGCGACGCAGCATACGCTACATGATCGGTGATTAACTGATAAAAATACCGACGTGTTCGAGAGCGAGTAACCGAATCGATCAGTCGTCGCCCGGCGCAGCCGCACCACTACTATCGGCGCTGACGCCCGTTCCCGGGCCGATTTCGATCTCGAGTTCGTCTAACTTTTCGTCGGGGACGACACCATCGACCCAGCCGCGGTACTCGTAGTATTCGTCTTTCATTGCCTCGAGTTCGCAGTACTCGCCTTCGCTTGCGCCCTGACCGCGGATACCGTCCTCGAGGAAGCGCGCTGGGAGCGAGTCATCAGCGCCGTCGAACCCGTTGAGGTTGTTGTAGTAGCGCTCTAAGTTGTAGACGCGCTCGCCGGCTTTCATCAGGTCGTCCTCGCTCACGTCGAGGCCGGTCATGCCGTTGTACTGCAGAACGTACTCTTCGATGCCTTCCGCGAAGGCGTTGAACTTGCAGATATCGAAGGAGTCACTGATCGCGTGAAGATTCTGGAACTCAGCCGTGAGTTCTCCTTTGCCCTCCCACTCGTAGGGATCGACCTTTTCGGGAATGCCAAGAATCTCTGCGGCGGGCGTGTACCCGCGCAGGTGACAGGCCCCGCGGTTCGAGGTTGCGTAGCCAATGCCCATGCCCTTCATGCAGCGCGGATCGTACGCCGCGATGGTCTGGCCCTTGACAGCAAGCGAGTTGTCGTAGGCATCTTTCGCCTCTGAGACGCGGCGTGGGCCGTCCGCGAGCAGGTCTGCGAGGTCGCCCTCGCGGTGGGCGATGCGTTCGATCATGTCGATCATCGTCTCCGTATCGCCCCACTCGAGTTCGCCTTCCTCGAGTTTGTCCTCCTCGGTCATCTCCATCGCCATCGCCATCATGTTGCCCGTTTCGATGGTGTCGACGCCCATGTCGTTACAGCGGTCAAGCATGAGCGCGACGGCGTCGCGGTCGGTGTGACCCGAGTTCGGCCCGAGTGCGTAGGCGGACTCGTACTCGTAGGATTCGGTGCGGACGTTCATCTCCTCGCCTTTGTGCATCGCCGTCACTTCGACTTCCTTCTTACAGGCGACGGGACAGGAGTGACAGGTGGGTTCGTCAACGAGGATATTCTCGCGGACGTTCTCGCCGGAGACGTTCTCCGCGTCGATATCGCCACCTTCGGCATCGCGCATCGCCTCAGTCGAGGTGTACTGGCCGTTTTTCGTTGGGAGGCCGTCCATCTCCTCACCGATGTTCATCAGGACGTTCGTGCCATACATCGAGAGTCCGCCCTCGTTCGGCGCGGTGACTTCGGACTCCTGAATCGCTTGCATTGCCTGCTGGTGACCCTCCATGAACGTCTCTTGGTCGGCGGGTTTGGGCATCTTCGTCGTCGACTTGACGACGACGGCTTTGAGGTTTTTCGAGCCCATGACACAGCCCGTCCCACCCCGGCCCGAGGCCCGGTCGTCCTCGTTCATAATACAGGCATACATGACCTCGTTCTCGCCACCAGGGCCGATCCCCATAATCGAGAGATTCTTTCCATAGGAACCCTCGAGTTCGTCTTCGATGGCGTCGCGGGTGTCGTGGAAACCCTCGCCCCAGAGATGTGACGCATCACGGAGTTCGACCTCACCATCCTCGATGTAGGCGTACACCGGGTCGTCGGCCTGTCCCTCAAAGAGCAAGCCATCGAAGCCGGCCCATTTCAGGCGTGCGCCCGACCAGCCGCCGTGATGGCTGTCGGTGACGGTGCCGGTCAGTGGTGACTTCGTACAGACCGCGATGCGCCCGCTCATGGTTGTCTGGGTACCCGAGAGCGGCCCGTTCATAAATGCGAGCAGGTTGTCAGGGCCGAGCGGATCGACATCCGGCCCCTGCTCAAAGACGTACTTTACCCCGAGGCCGCGCGCACCGATATACTTCTTCGCGTCCTCGTCGTCGATCGACTCGTAGGCGACAGACCCATCAGCTAGGTCGATGCGGGCGACGTGATCTTGGAAACCGCCGAGTGCAGTCATAGTAACCCCTCCCCATTGTATTCGGCCGCCAGCATGTTAGCTGTTCTCGATCGTCAGTAACCAACAGTGGTTAACAATCGGAACGGGCTGCCGGCTCTCGCACCCAGACCGACTGAAGAAGACAGGTCAGATCGTCGCAACCTGCACTGGTGTCGATCACACCCACGAATCCAATTGACGGACCACCAGTACCGACTGACAACCGATCGTCTACGGTGTGATCGGAATCTACTCGCCCGTGAGCAGTTGGGAAGCCACTCGAGTGCGTGACGCTACAGGAGTAACGCCACGATCGCGAGGATGATGAAGATCAACACGAAGATACGTGCGATTTCCATCGTCACGCCGGCAACACCACGGGCCCCGACGGCCGCGGCGATAATCGCGAGCACGAAGAACACGACTGCCCAGTACAGGAAGCCGCCACCGCCGACTTGTAACGGAGTTGCGAATTCGAGCATCACCAGTTGCTACCACAAACGTCGTATTAAACGCTGGTGACCCTCGAAGCGCTAATCGGTGGCTACACACGAGTAGGCGCGGTCATACGGCCTGCAGCTGCCGATGTGACAGCAGTTCAACCCATCTGGAAAGCAGCTACCGAGCCACGCTACTGTCACTCATGAGTTAGTTCTGCTACTCGCTGTTGTACTCGCCGTCGAAAAACGCACGACAGAGTTTCGCCTCTGCCGTTCGCAGATGTTCGTGGAACGTCGGCCGCGAAACGTTCATCGACTGAGCCAGGTCCTCGCCCGTCACCGGACGCGGCCACTCGAAGTACCCGCCAAGGTAGGCCCGCTGTAAAACGGTGAGTTGGCGCTCGGTCAACTCATCCTCGAGTCGCGCGGCGAACTCCTGGCGTGTCTCGCCGCTTCGGTCGCGCTGTTGGAACGAGCGAACGTCGGTTCCGGGATGGCGCTCCTCGAGTGCGTCGATGATCGTGCGGACGTTCGCCGAGCGTGGAATCTCGAGTGAAAGCCTCGCGCGGCCGTCCTCGCAGTCAATCGACGTAACGCGCACACCGCGTTCGGAGAGCCAAGAGACGGGGTCGTCCCCACCGGAGAGTTCGACCACGCATTCATCGTCATCTTCGCGGTCGACCACGACACGGCAGTCGATATCCGACAGGGAATCGGCTGCCTCGGTTAGTGTGTCCGCACTGGCTCCCGAAACGGTAAATAGGGTCGCTGTGTCCCCGTCACTGAGGTCACCTGATCCAGGTTGGTGGACCGATCGGCGATACTCGAGTCGACAGTCAGCGCTTGCAGAGAGTGCAATGGGTGCAACAGCAGAATCCGTTACCTCGAGGTCGATGGCGACGACAGCGTCGGTCGTGAGCACGCGGCTGGTCTCGCGAGCGTTGATCCCGCTTGCGATGGCTCGAGCGAGTGCGGAAAAAATCACGGCCTCACGGTCGCCTATATCCTGCCCAGAGACGGCACGAACGCTGAGGACGCCGTACTCGATCTCGTTGTACATCAGCGGATACGCTGCGTGCGTCGGCTCGGCTGTCGACGCATCAGCATCGGTGGCGACCGTTTTGCGGGCGATCTCGCCCGTTTCGAGCGCCTCGGCTGCCGGATGGGCCGCATCGACTGCGATCGATTCTGGTGTTGAACCGGCACCAGCTCGGACGTCGATCGTTCCGGTGGCGGGATTTCGTTCGCCGATCCAGACGTCATCGTAGGCTGCCTCCGCCGCGATCCGATCACAGACCGCTCGCTCGAGCGTCGACCGATCGGCGGCACCCGCGACGGCCGCGGTGACATCCTGAACGAGACCTTCGACGCGCTCAAGGAGGTACTCGAGTTCCGCAGTGCGATCTTCGAGGGCGAGTTCGGCTTCCTTGCGTGCGGAGATATCGTTCTGGAAGCCGACGTAGTGAGTGACCGTTCCGGCAGCATCCCGGACCGGCGCGATGGTGACTTCGTTCCAGAACTCAGTGCCGTCCTTGCGGTAGTTTTTCAGTTCGACAGTTACCGGCCGTTCCTCGGCGATAGCAACAGCCATTTCGGCGATTGCGTCGGGATCGGAGTCCTCGCCCTGCAAGAGCCGGCAGTTCCGGCCGATGACGTCGTCATAGCTGTAGCCCGTAATCTCCTGATACGCGTCGTTGACGTACACAAGCGGGTTGTCCTCCCGGTCGGGATCCGAAATTGTGATCCCAACTGGCGCTTCCTCGAGTGCACGCTCTTTGACCGCTCGATCCTGTGTCAGGTCGGAATGCTGGCCATCACGTGTGGCTGTCGCTGTGTCACTCGCGGAATCGGCCATCACTCGAGACGTAAAGACAACCGTTGCACCGCTTTCTGCGCGGTGAATCCGTCCATTGTACTGCGTTCCATCGAGTGCGATCTGACGCGACGTCCCAACTGTCGTCTCATTGATTTCCGCTGCGACGGCGTGTGAATCCTCGAGAACGTCGCCTAACGCGTGCTCTCCAGTCCCTTCGAGGTCGAACGCCTCGCGGGCGGCACCGTTTGCGTAGGTGACGGTCCCATCCGTGACAGTAATGACGGGGTCGACGAGTCGCTCGAGTGTGGCTGTGGCGGGCGAGTCCTCGACTGTGTCACCCCCAGTATCGGCGTTTGTCATACAGTGTGGTACGTGCGGGACCCTCAAGAACGCAGGGTGTCGTCAGACCAGTTGGATTACGAACCACATCCATGAGAGTTAATATCACACATGGCATTGGCACGTGTATGAGCGTCCACCGATCACCGTTCGAACGGCTCCGGACCAAATTCGACGAAACCGAGCGACAGTGTCGCCACTGTGGGGCACAGGGCGATGAATCTGCCTGGCGCGTGACCACTACAGGCGGGCGCGTGCAATACCAGTTCGTCTGTCCGACCTGCGATGCGATCGAGACGAAAGAGATCCGACTGGGGTGAGCCAACGGGTGTGGCTCGCGGCAACGAAGGCGCTTTAGGTGCTGGCCCGCTTTCCCCTGCTAATGAGTAAACCCACGCCCGACGTCTACGAGCAGGGCAAGGGCATGGACGCCCACAACCAAGTGATGCGCGAGATCCGTTCGCGCAAGGAGGCCAGTTACGATCCCCACGAGCCGACCCGCGTCTGGCTCGACGAGGACAACACCCCAACTGGGGTCAAGACGAGTCTGACGATTATTCTGAACACCGGCGGCTGTCGCTGGGCCCGCGCCGGCGGCTGTACGATGTGTGGCTACGTCGCCGAAAGCGTCGACGGCGGCTCCGTCTCCCACGAGGCGCTGATGAACCAGATCGACATCTGCCTCGAGCACGAGGCAGAAAACGCGGACGAACCCGCCGAACTCATCAAAATCTACACCTCCGGCTCGTTCCTCGACGAACGCGAAGTCGACGCCAAGAGCCGGCGCGCAATCGCCGAGACGTTCGCCGAGCGCGAGCGCATCGTCCTCGAGTCCCTCCCCGACTTCGTCGACCGCGAGAAAATCGGCGACTTCACCCAGTACGGCATCGACACAGACATCGCCATCGGCCTCGAGACGGCGACTGACCGCGTTCGCCACGACTGCGTGAACAAGTACTTCGACTTCGAAGACTTCGAAGACGCCTGCGCCGAGGCAGCCGTCGCAGACGACGACGCTGGCAGCGAGGCTGACGCGGGCATCAAAGCCTACCTCCTGATGAAGCCGCCGTTCCTCACGGAATCGGAGGCCGTTGCAGACATGATCTCCTCAATCGAGCGCTGTGCCGACGTCTCCGGCTGTCACACCGTCTCGATGAACCCGTGTAACGTCCAGCGCTACACGATGGTCGACGAACTCTACTTCAACGACGGCTACCGGCCACCGTGGCTCTGGTCGGTCGCACACGTCCTCGAGGAGACCGCAGACATCGACGCCATCGTCGTCTCCGACCCCGTTGGACACGGCTCCGACCGTGGCCCGCACAACTGCCAGGAGTGCGATGATCTCGTCCAAAAGGCGATCAAGGACTTCGGGCTGCGACAGGACCCCACCGTCTTCGAGCAGGTCTCTTGTGAATGCGAGCGCACCTGGGAGGTCGTCATGGAGCGCGAACGGAGTTTCAACCAGCCGCTGACTCGATAGACGGCTTCCATCCGGCAACGAGTACCTGACTCGATTACTTTCTGCGCGTCTCCCCATCTGCCGTTGTCACCACTAACTCGCCAGTCCGCGGCACGAACGTCACCCGCCGCCCCGTCTCGCCACCCACGTCCATCCCGCGAATCCGCACGTCCTGGGCCGCAAGCGCCGTCCGCGCGGCCGTTACGTTCTGCTCACCGATCGATTCCTCGAGTCGATCAAACGGAATCATCCGCGCCCCACCAGACAGTTTCGCCCACACTCGAGTTGGCTCGCTGCCGTAGGCGTCGATCGCCGAGAGCAACTTTTGAATGCCAGTATCAGCGAACTTCGCAGGTGGGAACACCTCGTCAGAGTCCGTCGCAGACGGCAACATAAAGTGTAGCAGGCCACTGACGCCGCTTGCTTCGTCATAAACGGCCACAACGCCACACGAGCCAACGCCGCTGGTCCGAAGCGGTCGCTCGTCCGTCGAAAGCGCGTACTCTGCGATACCGACTGCAATCGGCTCTGCGTTTGTCTCTGGACCTAGTTCGGACACGTGTACACCCTCGAGACGGGTCTCGAGTTCAAATCACGGGTACCCGATAGTATGGTTTCTGGCCATTTCCCGGTAACTCGAGCGGGCAATAGCGATTGGTATGAGGAACACAGCCTCAGCGCACTTCTCAGCAACACTCCCAAAAGCAACGTTCTAGTCTTCACAGCCAAGTGTCGGCCAGCAAGCGGGACCCACACCATTACAGACCGATTAGTCGTCGGCAGCGCCTTCGGTCACGTACTGAATCGCCTGCGTGTCGGCTCGAGGCAAGTGTAACGTGACAGTCGTCCCTCGGGGCTGATTGTCGGTAAACGTGAGCCGTCCGCCGGATTGGGCGACGGCCCAGTTGACCAGCCAGAGTCCAAGACCGCTGGCGTGGCGCAACTGCGTGATCTCGCGTTCCTCCTGCAGTAACTGGCGTTCCTCGGTCGGAATCCCAGGACCTGTATCACTGATCGACAGCGTCACAAATCCGTCAGAATCCGGCTTTGGCGACAGTTGGATGTCAACCGCCAGCGAGGTGGTGTCGCTATGCTCGAGCGTGTTCTCGAGAACCTCCGAAATCGCCGTCTCGAGGTAGTGATTTGCTCGCACAAAACACTGGTCGGGAAGCGATATTGTGAGGTCGCAGTCGATTTCGCTGTCCGTGTCAACGGCATACGCAAATGCATCTGCCGCTCGCTCAGCAGCCGCAGCCACGTCAACAACGGCCGTCATCGAGCCGTCGCGCTCGAGCGTGCGTTCAACCGCACGAGTCTTTTCCGCGAGTTCAATGAGTTCGTTCGCTCGTTCCTGAATCACCGACGCGTAGTCGGCGGTTTCACCCTCGGCAGTGTCAGCAACGACCTCCGCACAGCCGTTGATGATGTTCATCCCGTTTCGGAGGTCGTGACGAAGGACTCGATTGAGAATCTCGAGGCGCTTGCGTCGGCGCTTGCGGTCCGTAATGTCGGTGTAGAGACCCACTGACCGACCGACCTCGTCGCCAGTTTCGATGGGGACCACCCGCATCATGAAGTCGCGAATGCCATCAGCGGTGCGGCGTTGAACCTCGGTTTCGACGACCGAGCCCTGGCTGCTTTGCTGGTTGATCGTCGCTGCCTCGGCGTTTTGCTCGGGCGGAACGATGAACGTATCGAGCGGTTTTCCGAGCAGTTCGTCCTCGTCGTAGCCAAACAGTTCCTCGAAGGCAGGATTGACAGCTTCGATAATTGGCGTCGACGTCGCATCACGTTGGCGCGTGCTGACCGCCGCGTCGGGAACGTTCTCGAACAGCGCAGCGAATCGGTCCCGCTCAGCACGGAGCTCCGCTTCGAAATCGAATCGCTCGAGCGCGTCGGTGACGTGTGAAAGTAACAGTTCCGCGAGTTCCTCGTCGTTATGATCGAACGCAGCGAGTTCGGATGAGGCCGCCTGAAAGATGCCGTGATCGCCGATTGGCACGCTCAGCACAGACTGGTACTCGTCGTCCTCGGTCTGTGCGATCGGATTGGCCGCGAGGTCGTCAACGCGGTGCGTCTTGCCCGTTCGATAGGTTTTCCCAGCGATTCCTTTGTCGACAGACATCTTCTGTGTGACCTCCACGTCGACGCCAGTCGAAACTGCCTTTTTGACCAGCATCGACTCTTCGACCATATCGACGACGCAGACATCGAACTGGAGTACTTCTTCGGCGGCCGTCACAGTCAGGTCATAAATTTCCTCGCGCGTCTCGCAGTCGTCGAGCTGCGAGGCCACCTCGTGCAAACTCGCGATTTTGTCCTCGTGAGCGAGCAACTCGCGTTTCATCTGCTTGCGGTCGCTGATATCCCGGATGATGCCGACTGTTCCCCGGTCTCCACTCACATCTGCACTCATCTCATCCTCGTCGTTCCCCGTGGTCCCGAGCAACGCCGCATTGATCTCGCAGGGGAGTTGGCGGCCAGTCCGCGTCTCGAGCGTGACTTCGTACGTTGCGACAGCATCGTCGGGCTGGCCACGTGCGGAAGCAAGTGCCCGAATGCGTTTGTGTCGTCGCTCGACACTCGCGTCGGAGAGAATCTTCGAGATATGCTCGCCAACCAGTTCGTCTCGAGTGTAGCCGGTGACAGCCATCAGCGTCCCGTTGACGGTAACGAATCGCCCCGCCTCATCCAACGAGTACACGCTCTCGCCAACGACTTCCACGATCGTCCCTGCCCGCTCTCGATCCGTCGTCTCACCCTGTGTGAACGAGAGTGAAACGTCAGCATCCGTCGACTCAAGCAGCGACTCGAGCGAGTCGTGTGACTGTGACTCAAGTAAGAAGGTATCGTCCGATATGGGGTCTGCGGACGCCGGTGAGTCGGCCTCGTTACCTGCGCTGTCGTGACTCTCGCCGTCGACGCCAGGTCCGACGAGTGACCGCTGCTGCTGTGTTGAGACATCTCGAATGCGCTTAAGAAGCGTCTCAGGCGCCTGTGAGCGCGGGACGTATCCGTCGGCACCGGCCGCGAGCAGTCGGCCAGCAAGTGCTTCGCTTCCGTCAACCGGACAGACGATAACTGGGACGGACGCTCCGTCGAACTGACGACACAAATCGATACAAGAGCCATCAGCTAGTGAGTCAGTCGCAACGACGCAGGCGAGGCGAGTTGGTTCGCGCTCGTGGATCGAGTGACACTCGCTGATCGTCTCGGCAGTAATCGGCTCGAAACCTGCTGCTACGAACGCGGCGATGAGGTCGTCAGACGGGGCGCGATCAGCGTAGACGACACAGTTCATAATTGTCAGCAGTCTCCGTCCCGGGAGGGCCGCACGTACCAGTTGCCCACACGAGACTAGCCACTGGAGTTGCGAGCAGTATACCTACTGGTCGCTGGAGGACTGGAATAAGTGTACCGGCCGACCCGACATCGGCGGCTGATACAGCGCCGCTCTGCGAGTTACTCGAGACTGCCAGCAGTTTCGAACCCGCGGAGGACGCCCTGACCGTCCGTCGCGCCAACGTCTGGCAACGTCGCGCGCTCGGGGTGAGGCATCAACACGGCAACGTGGTCGTCGTCGCCGAGGACACCCGCAACATTGTGTTTCGAGCCGTTGGGATTGACCTCGGTGCCGGTCTCGCCCTCGGCGTCACAATAGCGAAACAAAATCCGATTCTCGTCCTCGAGTTCTGCGAGTCGCTCGTCACGGATCTCGTAGCGCCCTTCACCGTGAGCGATCGGTACCTCGATGACCTCGCCTTCGTCGTAGGCGCCAGTCCAAGGCGTATCCGCGCGCTCGACGCGCAGGTAGACGTGTTCACACTGGAAGCGTGCGCTCTCGTTGGTCGTGAACGCGCCCTCAGTCAGACCAGACTCACAACCGACCTGCGCGCCGTTGCAGACGCCGAGAACAGGGATGCCGTTGTCCGCTGCCTCCCGAACCTCGGCCATAATCGGCGAGCGCGCAGCCATCGCGCCTGCGCGGAGGTAGTCACCATAGGAGAAGCCACCGGGCAGCATGATGCCTGTCGTCTCCTCGGGCAGGCCATCCTCGTGCCAGACGATTTCGGCGTCGATCTCGAGGTGTGCGAGTGCGCGGTCAGCATCGCGGTCGCAGTTGGAGCCGCCGAAACGGATGATTGCAACGGTCATCTACCGTTCGTCGACCTCCACATCGTAGTCGTGGATGGTCGGGTTCGCCAGCAGGCGTTCGGCCATCTCATCGGCGCGCTCGCGGGCGGCATCTGCCGACTCGGCCTCGAGATCGATTTCGAAGCGATCAGCCGAGCGAAGCCCCTCGAGTTCGAATCCGAGGCGTCCTAAGGCCTGTTTCGTCGTCTCGGCCTCGGGGTCCAGCACGCCGTGTTTGAGTCGAACCGTCACCGTCGCGGTGTAGGCGGTCATTGTCTGATATCCCGTAACCATGCTCAAAAACGCTTTCGCCTTTGCTCGGTGTTACACGTTCGTGGATACTTTTCCACCAGTGAGCAACGCTCAGGGAAGCAACCCGCTGAGGGCAGATCGCAGTCGGTAACCGAGCGAGCCGTTTTGGTAGCCGTTCCAACGGCGCTGGCCGCCGGCAAGCGTCACCGCGTCGTAGCCTTCCTCCTCGAGAACGGCCGTGGCCTTGCGCGCGACGATTCCTGCCTTACAGACCGTGACGACGGTTGCATCGCTCGGAACATCCGACAACTCCTCTCGAAGCGCTTCCTCGTCGCCATTTCGAAGGTCGTTGTAGACCGGAATGTTATAACTGCCCTCGATGTGGTCGCGCTGGTACGTCTCGCGCGGTCGAATATCGAGGACGTAGGGCGAGTCGTCGCTCGAGAGTTGATCCTCGAATTGTTCCGGACCGATTGTGCTCATACACCCCAATACCGAACACGCGAATAAAACGATGCGGATCTCGCGTTACGCGGCGAGACGGGTTGCGTCGGCGATGGACTCGATGCCCACACTCAGACGGTCAGCGGCCCGGCGTGCGCCAGCAATGTTGCCCGCAAGCGGGCCAACGGTACCTGCTGCCAGTGCCCCGGAGACGAAGACGTGACTTGGTTCGTCATCCGCCCGTTGCCACGCAAGCGTCTCATCGGACAGGAGCGGCATCCCGCGATAGCCACACTCGAGGTCGAGTTCGACGGCGACCTGTTCGACGAACGGATGGGAAAAGACGGGCGCGAAACCGGTGGCAAGAACGACCCGCTCGGCGCTGCAACAGCCGCCGTTCTCGAGTACCAGTCGAACACGACCATCGACCTGACGGGCACTCCGAACGTCGCCGTGGCGGATGGACAGCGTCTCCGATTCTGCGACGGACTCGAGGCGGTCGAACAGCGTCGGTGGAATCGTCGCGTCGTTGCGCGCCTCGCGGAGTACATCGGCGCGGGCCTGCGACCCGGGCGGATGGCGGTGCAGGTGGCGCTCGACGTGATTCCAGTTGATCCAGCGCGGATCGGCCTCGATTGCCGCCGTCTCGAGGTCGTGTCTCGAGAGCAGGGTAACGGCGGCGGCGTCAGCGTCGTCGGCATCGTCCGGCACGCGATCAGCAAGACAGAGTGCGACCTGTGCGGCGGTGATTCCGCCACCGACGACGATGGCGTCGCCCGCGGGCGTTTCAGGGTCGAACGAGTCGTCCCAGACGTGTTCGATTTCTCCAATTCCGTCCGCCCAGGACGGGCGCTGATACCGGCCGCCGTGGCCCATTGCCAGGACGCACGTCCGAGTGGTGATCGTCTCGCCTGCGTCGGTCTCGAGGACGAGCGACTGCGTTTCACTGGAGCTGTCACAGCGACGAATCGACGTGACCGCGGCCTGTCGATGGAGCGAAGCGAGGTCGTTGCGCTCGATGACGTAGTCGGTGTAGTCGAGAAACAGCGACAGCGACGGGCGGCGCGGGTATTTCGGCCGCGAAAGTAACTCGTCTTCGCGCCCGCGCGCCTCTGCAAAGTCCTCGAGTCCGAACGGTTCGGTACCGATGTGGTGAACGAACGTCGAGCGCAACGCGTTCATCTCACAGGCGCGGGCTTTCTGGCGAAACGAGGCGAGCAATCGGTCGTTCGGATCGACGACCAGAACGTCTGAGCGCTCGAGAGGCGTCTCCTCGAGCAGTCGCTGGACGAGATAGGTGCCGTGGATGCCGCCGCCGACGATGACGCACTCGCGCATGACCGCTCAGTATGCTCCGTTATTACTTTAGATCTTCGTTTTAATAATCAGTAGCAACTCGAGGAAGATCTATCACAGTATACAGAGCGACTGTAAGAGTATAAGTAGCAGAGAGTTGATCAATACCAGCCCTTTTTGTGTTCGTTGCCCAATATGACGTATGGGAAGTGACTGGACCACCGCTGGGCTGTCGATGCCGATGGCCATCGTCATCGTCGGCCTGCTGTTCTCGTTCGTCGCGCTCGCGGCTGTCGACACCGGCGTCGCGGTGATCGTCGCCATCTTCGCGTTCGTCTTCGGCGGGGATATTTTCAGGGAGATGATCGCCGCGATACAGCAACCGTCAGCGGACCCAGCCAACGAGGAGACCGCGCCGGACGAAGACCCACAAGACGCCCTCGAGCGCCTACGAACCCGATACGCCGACGGCGATCTCTCCGATTCGGAGTTCGAACGCCGACTCGAGGTCCTGCTCGAGACGGAGACCGTCGACGACGTTGAACGCTATCTCGCAGGCGAAAGCGAGTCCGTCCAGCCGAGTGGACAGCCCTCGGCAGACTCGCGCGACCGCGAGTTCGAACGGTCGATGGGCTAGTTCAGAACAGGAGGCGGCCACCCCAGGCGATCACGAGGGCAAAGCCGACCGCTGCGGCGGCCTGTCGAGCCAGCATTGTCGCGACGAACCGGACCGACACTTCTCGAGCGACCGTAATCGCCGTCACGAGACACGGCAGGAGGACGCCCGCGAGGTAGACCGCGACGAGCACCTCGAGTGGAGAGAGCGCAGCGACGCCAGCTGAATCCGCCGTAAAGAGGGCGATGCCGTCCTTGCGGATCGACGCGAGCACGAGCGGCAACGCAGCCTCGGTCGGGAGCGCAAAGACACTCATTGCGGGCTCGAGGACGCCCCCGAGTCTGGTGAGCGCGCCCACGTACTCGAGCAGAGCGGCGACGACACAGATGAGCGCGAAGACGGGCAGCGCAGTTTTGAGAAAGCTCGCGAGTGACGTGCGCGCTTCGCGCCAGATCGCTCGCAGGCGCGGGCGCTCGAGAAACGTGCGCCGGTCGACAGCGAGATGTGTCGTGCGCGCTGTGGGTGGTGCGATCAGCCTGACGTAGATGAGCGTCGTCGCGACGAGAATCGCGAGGTAGGGGCCGACGAGCCACGGCATGCCGACGGCGGCAAAGACCGCAAGCGTCGCGGGGAACTGATAGGAACAGGCCGAGCCGAACGAAATCGCCGAGATGGTCGTACACCGGGTACAGTCCGAGCAACTGCGCGTGCTCGTCACGGCGGGGACGTTACAGCCAAAGCCCATCACGACGCGCACGAGATCGCGTCCCGTCAGGCCGACCTGGCGCATGACGGGATGGAGCGCGGTCGTCACACGCGTGACCAGACCACTCGCCTTGTACGCGCCCATGAACAGCGCGAAGATGAGCATCGTCGGGAGCGCCCAGACGAACAGGAATGGTCCCATCGCGAGCAGGCCGTAGTCCCCGCCCAGCACGGCCGCGAGCGGCCCCGGAAGTGTCGCGCTCCAGGCGACGGCAGGCTCGAGTGCCGCGCCAACGAGCGGATCGAGTTCGCCCGCGATTGTATTCGCGAACCAGACGGCGACCGCCGCGGGCGCAAGCAGGATGAGCGCGCTCACAATCGGGCCGAGAACGGGTCGCTCGAGGATCGTTTCGGACGGTTCGATCTTCCAGCCGACCTGTGTTGAGATGGTGGCTGGCAACTCGCCGCTGTGCTGGAGTGCCTGCCGAATCGCTCTCGCGTCCGCGGGCGCATCGACTTCGTGTGCCGCGTAGCCGCCATCGGCCGCGACGGAAGCGAGATTTCGCGCATCGACTGGAACCACCGGGACGCCCAGCTCTGACTCGAGGTCGCCAATCACTCCCCGCGCGTCGATCTCGGCGCCGATTTTGTCCCAGTAGGTGACGACCACTGCACCAGTCTTCCCGCCGACCAGCGGTAACAGATCCGCGAGGTCCTGGTCCAGATCCGTTGCGGGGACGACGAGAACGACGGAATCCGTCTCCGCGAGTGCTGTCATCGCCTCACGGGTCGTCTCAGTGTCCGCCTCGAGCGTGATTCCGGGCGTATCGACCACCTCGAGGCCGTCGCTTCGGTACACCTCACTCGAGACGGTCGAGCCACCGATGTTCTCGGTGACCGGTGTCGATCCGGTGAGTCCGGCCGCGAGTGCTGACTTGCCAACGCTTTCCTTGCCGATAAGAACGACGCGGTCTGTGTCACCGCCGCTCATTCATCGCCTCCGGACTGGTCCTCGAGCCGCGGTGAGACTGCAGATCGCAGCCAAACCCGGGCAGTGTCTCTTGTGTCATGCTGTTCGACACCTCGAGCGGGTTGTTAATAATATCTTCGCTTAGAATAATAACTTCTATCAGTGAGGGCGTTGTGTTGTTAACTGATGAGCGACGACTCGCTACCAGTCACGGTACTGTCCGGAACGCTCGGAGCCGGGAAAACGACCGTTCTGAACCACCTCCTGCGGGAGAGCGACCGCGATCTCGCCGTGCTCGTCAACGACATGGGCGAGGTCAACGTCGATGCGGATCGCGTCGCCGAATCCTCGGATATTACTGACGAGGACGAGGAGCTAATCGAACTCTCGAACGGCTGTATCTGCTGTGAACTCCGAGGCGACCTGCTCGATGCAATCGGCGAACTCACCGCCGCTGACCGCAAATTCGACGCTCTCGTCGTCGAGTCAACCGGCGTCGCCGAACCGCTACCGGTCGCCCAGACGCTGACGCTTGGCTTCGATCAGGCCGACCTCGATCCGACGGAGTTCTACGAGGAGACCGGCATCGAACCGCTGTCGGGCTGTCACCTCGATACAACCGTCACCGTTGTCGACGCCCACCAGTTCAACGCGGCGATGGAATCCGACGAAATCCTCGACGACGACGGCACCGAGAAACACCTTGGCAACCTGCTCGTCGAACAGGTCGAGTTCTGCGACGTCCTCTTACTCAACAAGTGCGACCTCGTGGACGAACCGACGCTCGCAGAAATCGAATCCACGCTCGAGGTGCTCCAGCCGCGCGCGGAGATTATCCGTACCAAACACGGACGGGTCGATCCCAACACGATCATCGAGACCGATCGATTCGACTTCGAGGAAGCCAGCCACTCCGCAGGCTGGATCAAAGAGCTCCAGGAGCCACACGAATCCGCCGAGGAAGAACACGGCGTCACCTCGTTCGTCTTCGAGGCCCGGCGACCGTTCCACCCCGAGCGCTTTGCAGACTTGCTCGATGACTTCCCGAGCAACGTCGTCCGCTCGAAGGGGCATTTCTGGATTGCGAGCTACGAGGACGAACAACGTGAGTCCTCGGAACCGCGAACGGGAGCGACCGGATCCGAGCAAGGCGAGGATCCCGATGCGAGCAGTGGAACCGCGAGCGAGAAGCGACACGTGAGGCGTATGGACGAAGCGATTACCGTCAACGTTGCCGGCCAGTCCGTTCGAGTCGCTCCCGCCGGTCAGTGGGTCGACTCGCTGCCGGCCGACGAACGCGAGGAACACCTCGACGAAAATCCCGACCTCAAAGCAGGCTGGCACGTCCGCTGGGGCGACCGCGGCATCCGCCTCGTCCTGATCGGCACCGACATGGACCACGACTCGCTGCGTGGTGACCTCGAGGACTGTCTGCTCACGGACGACGAACTCGAGGAGGATTGGTCGACCTACGAGGATCGGTTCCCGTCATTCGAGCCGCCAGAAGTGCCGGAAGAAGCGGCGGACGAGGCAGACGAGGCGGACGCAGCCGAGGAGCCTAGTGCAGACGAAGATCACGACCACGACGAACAACACGAAATCGGCATCGCCGACTGAGAACCCCGCCGTGACCGAACACGATACAGACACCGAACGCGACAGCGACTCAAGTCCAGCCGAGAGTGACGGCGACCCCCCAACCGCCGATATCTCGCCATGCTATCAGGCCTATCTCGAGCGCCACGATCACCGTCCGGACTCCTGTACGATCTACTCAGCAGTCACCGCGGACGCGGCACGCAACCGCTGGATCAAAGCATGGGGCGACGGGTTCGTCTCGCGCGAGGACGCCAGGTAGTCGCGACCACCACACAGCCACTTTCCACACAATGTCCACGCACTTCCAGACCGCAGTGAAATCGGCCGTTTCCGACACGCATCGACGCGACGCGATTGATCGTATGATCGACCGCGACGAACGAACCAACCTTGCCATCCTCGTCCAGATGGGTGGCCTCGACGGCGAGTTCCGACGGCGTGCGCTGGCAGGTCTCGGGACCTGTAACGCCAGCGACGAACTCGCCGACCTCGCCACGGATACAGCAATCGACCCGTCGTTGCGGCGGCGAGCGGATGAACTCAAATAAGTGGTGTGAAACCACACCGCATCGTTGTTAAAAAGTAAGCGCAGTCGCTGTGAAATTCCTAGGAACGCTTTTGCCGTGTTCGCCCGATAGAGAGTATTAGTATGGGATACAACTGCTCCACCTGCGACGAGGACTTTCAGTCAGCCGCTGGCGTCACCCAACACGTCGCGTTGCACCACAACACCTGTGCCGTCTGTGACGAAGGGTTCAACGACACGGACTCGCTGCGGAGTCACATCCACGAGAGTCACTGACCACAGCGTCGCGTCGCACAATTTTTAGCGTTGTGGTGAGGGTTCTAAGCCTCCGTCCTCAAGAAGCAACGCAGCGAAGCGAGTAGCGCAGTAGGGCGGTGATACAGAACCCGCTCGCTGCCCGACCACACTTTTAAATAAAATACTGTCGTAATAATGGTTACGTCGCATGAAGTACAGTCCACGCTTCTGCTTGTTCCCGACAACTCAGCAACGCAAGTTGCTCGAGGAGAACGTGGACATCGTGCGACAACTCTACAACGACCGCCTGAAACGATTCAAAGAAATCCCGGAGAACGCCGGAACACTCACTCAACGTGTCCGCATGGCACGAGATGAATTACCGGAACTGAAGCAATGGTGGGACGATCTCAACGACGTGTACTCCACCGTGCTTCAGACGGCAACAATGCGTATCCGTGACAACAAACGAAGTCTGCAGGAACTGCAGAAAAACGGGTACGATGCAGGTGAGTTACGGTGGAAGCCGCCACGAGAGTTCAGGAGTTTCACGTACAATATTCGGGGCTTCGAGTTGGACAAGAACAACGGCCCTAGTGGACGTGGAGTTCTCACACTCAAGAGAGTGGCTGGTGAAAACATCGATGTACCAATCCGCCTCCACCGCGACCTTCCAGACGGGGAAGTGAAGCAACTCACCGTCAAGAAAGAACCAACTGGCGCGTGGTATGCGTCGTTCACCGTCGAAACAGACGACCCGGAGAAACCCAGTATCGAAGACATCACTCCGGATGACTGCATCGGAATCGACCTCGGCGTGCTGAGTTTCATTCATGACTCAGACGGCAGGTCTGTCAGTTGCCTCGACTTAACCGAAGACCGGGAGCGATTGGAACGTGAACAGCGTTCACTCTCTCGGAAGCAACGCGGGTCGAATAACTGGGAGAAGCAACGTCGACAGGTAGCGCAAGTCCATGATAGGATGAGCAATAAGAAGCATGATTTCAAGCATAAGTTGGCACACTTCTACACCACTGAGTACGATGCAGTGTTCCTCGAAGACCTAAACGTGAAAGGGATGCTTGAAGAGGATGGGAACGCCCGAAACAAGCACGAAGTCGGGTGGCGTGACATGATTTCAGTGTTCGAGCATCATGGGGAGAAGAATGGGTGCTACGTCGAACTGGTTGACCCGGCGGGAACGACGAAGGAATGCGCTCACTGTGGATCGGAGACAAGAAAGCCAGTGTGGGTCAGAACGCATGACTGCCCGACGTGCGGGGTTGAGATGGATCGTGACCTGAACGCGGCGTGCAATGTGTTGGAGCGCGGATTGAAGCAACTAGGAGTGGTTCACTCCGAAGCAACGCCTGTGGAGACTGCAACCGCTGTGTCCACCGACGGATGCGGTTTTTCCGCGTCCAATCAGGTGGATGCAAGTCGCGTCGTAGAAGCAGGAAGCCCCTGCCTCAAGGAAGCCGCGTCAGCGGCTGAGTAGGCAGGGGTAGTTCACCAGTCGCAGTACTCCGGCTCACAACACTCGAGATCCTCGAGAAACATATTGTTCTCCCGGTACTCCTCGAGCGCGTCAGTGTCGACGCCGAGTCGCTCGCCGATGGTTTCGGCGACGACAGCGAAGCGCTGGCGATACTTGTAGATGAAACAAAACTCCTGGCCGTTGTGTGCGACCTGCGGGCCGGCGAGAAACAGGCCGGGCGTGGCCGTTGACTCGTCGCGGTCGGTGAGTTCGGGCACGCCATCCTCGAGTGTGAACAGTTCCTCGACGAGCGAGACGCTGCCCTCGAAGCCGGTTGCGAGAACGGGTGGGGCTCGCGAACAGAATCGGGCGCCATCAGTTGTGACGACAGCGTACTCGAGTCCGCCGTCATCGATCTCTGTACTGTCCTCATCAGCGAGTCGTTCGATCCGTTCTGCGCGCGCCCCCGCGACGAGCGCAATCGGCTGTTCCTCGTCGAGTGCAGCCTCGAGTCGCTCGTTCGTCCGCGGTGAGAGCACCTCGCTTGGGTCGGGACTGCGGAACTGCCAGGTTCCGGCATCGTCGAGGACCGTAACCGAACAGTCCGCTTCGGCGAGGGAGAGCGCGGCGTCGACGCCGCTTTCTGCGCCGCCGATGACGATGACATCGTCCTGTACCGGTGCCATTGTGCCCGCGCCGTCGGCCGCCGCCTGTGGTGTGGCGTCGCCAGTCCCATCGCCCGCCGCCAGCGTTTCGACTGGCGCAACGTCGGACTCGAGGTCGACATCCGCCTCGAGATCGTGCGCGGTCGCGTACGATTCCCAGGAGTCGACGCCCGCGACGTGAACGCCGTGTTGTGCGCCTGCAACGGCTGCCGTCGTGGGGTACTGGTACTCGCCCGCCGCCCAGACGACGAAGCGTGCGGTGATCGAGTCATCGTCCGTCTCGAGTCGAAAGCCACCGTCAGTGTCACCATCGAGAGACACAGCACTGGTGACGTCGATACCTGTCTCGACGCTAAGTTCGTGGAACTCGGCGATGGCCTCGAGATAGTCCGCGTACTGCTCGCCGGTTGGATGCTCACAGTCGAGTGCGAGTGCTGGGGACGTATCGGGCGTGATCGCGTTCAGATCGCGCGTCCCGAACGCAGTCGCGGGAAACGAGGGAGTTAGTAGCCGCATCTCTGCGGGCCACTGGCGAAAGGACGCGCCGATACAGTCGCGCTCGAGAACGGTGTACTCGAGGTCGAGTCGCTCGAGGGCAACGCCAGTGCCGATGCCAGCGGGACCCGCACCGATGACTGCTACTTCGTGGTCGAACGAACGTGTCATGTGGGCTGGTTTGCCCCACTAATTAATAACTCTGGCGCGTTAGTTAGCAATATTTGGTATTCTATACTCTCGGTTTAACGTCTCTGAATCGGAGACGGAAAGCAGGACTTTTAGCCGCACACGGTCTGAGAACGAGGTGATGAACCGACGGACGCTCGAGCGGAGGTGGTCTCGATGACGACTGATGTGACCGAAATCACGGTGATCGGAGAGGACGACACCGGGCTGATTGCGAACGTGACGAGCCTGCTGTTCGAGCGCGGGATCAACATTGAAGACCTCGATCAGGCGGTTCGCGACGGCGTCTTCCGGATGTATCTCGCTGTCGACACCTCGGAAATGGTCACGACCGAGGAGAAACTCCGGGAAGACCTCCACGAACTCGGCGATGACCTCGGACTTGACGTGCAGGTCCGGTTCCCCGCCGACCGCGAGAACCAGCAGATCGCCGTTCTCGTCACCAAAGAGAGCCACTGCCTCGAGGCACTGTTCGAGGCCTGGGCCAACGACGACCTCGGCGCGGACATCAGCGTGGTCATCGGTAACCACGACGACCTCGAGCCGCTTGCAAATCACTACGACGTGCCGTTTCACGATATCGGCACCGAGAGCGGCCAGCAAAACGAAGACGAACTCCTTGAGGTGCTTGCGGAGTACAACGCCGACCTGATCGTCCTCGCGCGGTATATGCGGATTCTCAGCCCGAACGTTGTCTTCCGATACGAAGACCGGATTATCAACGTCCACCCCTCGCTGTTGCCGGCGTTCCCCGGCGCAGAGGCCTATCGCCAGGCCATCGAGGAAGGCGTCCGCGTCGCTGGCGTCACCGCCCACTACGTGACAACCGACCTCGATCAGGGGCCAATCATTACCCAGCGCGCATTCGACGTCCCCGACGATGCAGACGCCGACACGATGAAAAACCGGGGCCAGCCACTCGAGGCCGATGCGTTGCTCGAGGCTGTCAAACTCCACCTAAACGGCGACGTCTCAGTTCACCGTGGACGAACCTCGGTCCGAGAGAACGGTGAGCAGTACCAGCTTGGACTTCCTGCAGAGATCGACGACGTCACCCCAGATCGCCCGGTTGACGGTATTGGAAACGCAGTCGCTGACGAGTAAATCACTTGGCTGGAAGACAATAAGTCGCTATCAGCATTAATTTTCACCACACACAGGAGAAATAAGTTCTCGATTAGCGACTCGAACGAGGAATCAGTTCGCAGCCGTCTACCAAAAAGACCATTATAGTCCGACTTGTTCAATCATTTTCGCCGAGACGAGCTACGTTTCACAACTGATTGCGCCGATTCCAGAACATTCATAGGCGAGTACGTTACATATCCAAACATGACGCCCGAGACAGAGTCAGTCGGGGAACCGTCGACAGAGAGCCACGAGGTGGTTGCAGCAGTCGACGACGCAGACGGACGGCCACGGCTCGTCATTGCCAACATCGCCCGTGACGATGCCTGGCTCTCGGTACCTGAGCAGGCAGCCGCGTCACTCGAGGAGTGGCAGTAAGGCGACGGTGCTGTGTGTCGCCGCGATAGCGACACCGCATGACTGTGTCTCACGACACTATTTTTAAAAAAGACGAGAGACGACGCGAACGAGACGACAACAGCGCGCTTAGTCGTCGCTTGGTTCAGCGCCCGGTTCGGGCGCGTTCGCACTGCTCGAGGCCACACTGGTCGTACTCGAGGAAACATGTGACTGGACGGCAAGTCCAACCATCGCAAGGACGATCGCTGCGACAGCGACGCTTGTAGCGATGGTGACTGTCGTGATCAGACCCACCGCAACGATACTTACTCCGAGGACACTAGCAATGCCGGCGGTCATTGGCTGTCATTCGATTCTGGCAACGCTGGCGATATGAGAGTTACTGTGTTGACGCGCAGTGAACACAGGTATCATACCCCATACAATCGACCCACGAATATCAACAGTGCTCGTTGCCGGCTGCCTCGAGCGCCAGTTTATAATCGCTGGACCGCACCGATTGCACTCGAGAGCGGCGGAGCCTCGAACACGTCGTGGCCGGTGTAGGCGTTGGTTCCCGCACAGTACAGATTGCGAGCCGTCTCGAGAACGGTGTCCTCGAGCGGTTCGGGATCGACGGTACAGAGGGATTTCCAGTCAGCGACGTTCTCCTGTTTCGCCTCGGCTTTGGCGGCTTCGACGGCTTGCACCCACTCGGGTTGGGTTCGTTTATGGTACTGACGAAGGACTTCCTTTGAGAGCTGACTGCCTTCGTAGCTGAAGCGATTCTCGTCGAACGTCCCGACGACATCAGCGACACGGATTTCGCCGTCGTAGTACAGGCACTCAATTTTGCCGTCCTGGTGGTCGAGACCGGCCGATTCAGCCTGTTCCGTCAGAATCCGATTGACGTCGCGTGCGAGGTCCTCGAGTGCGGAAAGCGAGGCGCGGCCAGCGATCTGGTCGGCTTCTGTGGCTTCGAGATAGCGATCACCCTCCTCGTACTTGGTCGAGAACTCGACGATTGGTGCGTCGAGGTCGACTGGTTCGTCGGGCCAGGAGTCGTACGCGAGGCCGTGATCTTCGGGTTCCGTTCGACTACGCAGACTCGAGCCGATCGGGACGCGATTTCGGAAGACGATCTCGAGCGGGATGAGGTAGTTCTCGCCGGCGGCCTCGTGGTAGTGGTCGTAATCGTACTCTCGCCCTTCGTTTGGGAGATCCGGAACCTGCGTCAGTTCGATGGCCATCTCCCAGGGTGGACTCGAGGCATCCTCGAGTGAGACGATCGAGTCGGAGTCGCCGCTATGGTCGACGACGCCGCGGTAGTGCGTGGGCACGCCTTCGGCCTCGAGCAGTTCGAAGTTGAACGCGCCCATCGTACAGAGGCTGGCTCCCTTCTCGGGAATCTGATCGGGCATTTTGCCCCAGTCGAAGACGGAGTAATCGTCCGTAAAGACGAACGAACCCGCCCCGAGGCTGTCAGCCGTCGCCTCGCGCTCGATTCGGAACTCTTTGACGCTGGTCACGCGCGCCACCCCACAGCGTTGCGGTCGCCGTCGTGCATACTCGAATCCGCGTGACGATCACTCAAGAAGGTTTCAGTATCGATCGGGTCGGCAGATGGTTACTGGCTGGCGTCCGGACAACGCATTGAGATGGCCACAACTGCTTTTATGTAATGGACGAACATTTACGAAAATGTCGCTGAGAGACCGGCTTATACCGGATTCTGCCAGGGAGCGGCTCAGTGGGCTGGTGCCAGAGAGGCTCACCACGTACACTACTCGAGCCACAGAAGGTGCATCGACGGCTCGCTCTCGAGTCACAAATTCGACAGCGGGGATCTGGGGGGTTGTGCTGCCGGATCGGATTCGACGGAGTTACGTGGCAAAGTTCGGACTCGTGATCGCGCTGGTGTTGGTTGCCACACTCGCCGTTGCAGGCTTTTCCTACATCGATATCTCGAATCAGATTTCGGATAACGCACAGAACGAACTGGAGCTGACGGCGGAAGTTGAAGCCCAGGAGATCGGCGACTGGATGTATCTTGAGACACAGGAAGCCGAGGTCCTCGCAAATGACGGTGATATTCCATATACCAACGGGACAGATCACGAAATTAGGACGGGACTCAACAACAGATATCATGAGATGGGGAGCACCGTTCAGGACATCCACTACGTCGATTTAGAGTCAGATACGATCGATGTGAGTACGGATAGCGATATGGTCGAGACGGATGTCACCGAGTTCGGTCTCAACCTCCACGTTATCAACGACGAGTACTCGGTCTCGGAGTTCGAGTACGAAAACATCTACATTTCACAGGTCGATTCGACGTACTCGGATACCTTCGAGTACAACGGTGAAATGTCGATTGCGCTCTTCAGCCCCGTCGATGGCACGGATCACGCGGTCATGATCGTCAACTCGATCGAAGATCGATCTAACTACTTCAGAAACCATGCCGAGGGTGGACAAACTACCGTCGTCGACGGCGGCAGCCATGAGATGATGTTCGCCGATGACCGCGATCACCTGCTCTCTGAGTACGAACACGCCGAAAGCGATGCCGTCCTCGAGGGCGGACTCGATGGGTCAACAGTGATCGATCTCGACGACACAGACGAAGTCGTCGCTGCGGCACAGATCCCAAACACTGACTGGGCGCTCGTCACGCACGCGCCACAGTCGAGCACGTACGCGCTCGTCGATGACGTCGTCGAGTCCTTGGGAGCGGTCATCGCCATTGCACTGTTTGGATTCCTCATCATCGGAGCAACGATTGGGCGCTCGACAGCACACGCCCTTGACAGCCTCGCTGACGACGCCGATCGACTGTCAAACGGCGACTCCGATATCGAAATCGACGACGACGGCCGCATCGACGAGGTTGGACAAGTCCGGGGCTCGTTTGCCTCGATTCAGACCTACCTCGAGACCGCGGCGAATCAGGCAGATGCGATTGCTCGCCAGGAGTTCAACGACGACGCACTCGACGAAGACGTACCGGGCCGACTCGGGAACTCGCTCGATCGGATGCAAACCGACCTCGAGACCTACATCGAGGATATTGAGGCCTCGAAAGCCGAAGCGGAGGCGTCGAAAGACGAAGCCGCAGCTGCTCGAGAGGAAGCCGAAGCCCTCGCCGAGCGCCTTGAGATGACTGCCGCCGAGTTCGCTGACGTGATGAGCGAGGCTGCAGACGGCGACTTCACGCAGCGACTCGACGACGACGTCGACAACGAGGCGCTTGCAGAGATTGCAACCGCCTTTAACGGCATGCTCGAGGATCTCGAGCGCACGATCATCGACATTCAGGATCTTGCAGACGACGTCGATCAGATCAGCGGCCAGGTCACGGGTCAGGTCGCAGAGATTGAAACGGCGAGTAACGACGTGAGCCGCTCCGCCGAAGAGATTGCAACAGCAACCGCAGAACAGAGCGACCGCTTCCAGAACGTCTACGGCGAGATGAACGATCTCTCTGCAACCGTCGAAGAGATTGCCTCTACCGCCGACGACGTGGCAAGTGTCTCCGAGACCGCTGCCGACCGCGCCGATGCGGCTGGCGAGGCAACCGGTGAAATTCGCACTGAAATGGACCATCTCGAAGAGCGTGCGGAAGCGATCACGACGCAGGTCGAGCAACTCGATTCGGAGATGGGCGAGATTCGCGAAATTGTCGACCTCATCGACGACATTGCGGATCAGACGAACCTGCTCGCGCTCAATGCCTCTATCGAGGCGGCAAGCGCTGGCGAAGAAGGTGACGGCTTTGCGGTCGTCGCGAGCGAGGTCAAATCGCTGGCCGAAGAGACGGGCGACGCAACCCAGGAGGTCGATGACCTGATCACCAACGTCGAAGCCGCGGTCGACGAAACCGTCGATGAAATCGAACGCATGCGCGAGCAGGTCGACGAAGGCGCAGACGTCGTCGACGATGGCATCGAAGCGATCGACGCCATTACCGAACAGGTCGAAGAGGCAAACGCCGGTGTCCAGTCGATCAACGAGGCGACCGGCGAGCAGGCCCGCGCAAACGAGCGCGTCGTCACCATGGTCGACGAAGTCACCGAGATAAGCGAGGAAACCAAAAGCGAAACCGAGACCGTCGCCGCAGCCGCCGAAGAACAGGCCGCGACCGTCTCCGACGTCGCCGCCGGTGCCAACTCCCTGACCGATATGGCCGACGACTTGAGCACCTCACTCGAGGCCTTCGATGTCAGCGAGGACAGTGCAGCCACAGATGGTGACCGATCAGGCACAGCCGACAACGACTCGAGTGCCGGGCAGATGCTCGAGTACGACGATTCGACGACCGAGGTGGCCGATCCGGACGACGGAGATCTCGTCCTGAAACGCGACGACAGCGGCGACAACGCCGACGACTGAGGCGGCGACCGGACCAACCGCGTCGTCGCGTCATCGGTACAAGACGTACGCTGCTGCGACCAGCATCCTTTTCTCACTGTATCCGCATCGTTACCTCGATGGAGCGACCGGTGACCGAGGCCGACCTCACGTTCGAGTACACACCCGACAGCGAGAGCGACCAGTCCTTCGAGAACGCACTCGAGAAGGCACGAAGCGGCGACCGCCTGACCGTTGCAGACGCAATTGCGCTGCTGACGACGGGAGCCGACGTCGACGGAATCGATCGCCGGCGCAAAGAACAGGTGCTCGAGGCCGCAGATCGCCGGCGCGCTGAGGTCGTTGGCGAGGAAGTCACCTTCGCTGCGAATCTGAACAACAACGTCACGACCGCGTGCAACGTGGGCTGTCTATTCTGCAATTTCAAAGACGCGGCCCACACGTTCGAACGCGACGCCGAGATCGAGACGGCCGGCTTCACCAAGACGCCAGCCGAGTCGCGTGAAATCGTCGCCGACGCCGCCGAACGCGGGATCTATGAGGTCTGTTCGGTCTCCGGGCTGCACCCCGCGTTCGTCCTCGACGACGAGCATCGAGAGATTCTCGAGGCCCACCCCGATCCGAAGGCGGTGAACTACAAGCCGGTCGAACTGTACGAAACAGACCCCGGCACCTACGTCGAGCAGATGGCGGCGATGAGCGTCGACGGCGTGCACGTCCACTCGATGACGCCCGAAGAGGGCTACCACGCCAAACGCGGCACGGACTGGTCCTACGAGGAAGTCTACGGCCGGCTGAAGGAAGCTGGGCTCGATACGGTGCCCGGTACCGCCGCTGAGATCCTCGTCGACGAAGTGCGAGACGTGATCTGCCCCGGCAAGATCGGCACCGACGACTGGCTCGAGGCGATGGAAGCCGCGGCGAACGTCGGCCTTGGCCTCACGGCGACGATCATGTACGGCCACGTCGAAAACGAAGCCCACCGCGCCATGCACCTGAAACGCGTGCGCAACCTGCAAGAGCGCGTCGACGGCGCAATTACGGAGTTCGTCCCGCTTTCGTTTATCCACCAGAACACGCCGCTGTACGAGCACGACGTGGTCTCTGGGGGCGCAAGCACCGACGAGGACGAACTGATGATCGCCGTCTCGAGGCTCTTCCTCGACAATATCGACCACATCCAGTCCTCGTGGGTCAAGTACGGCAACGAGCAGGGCCTGAAGATGTTAAACTGCGGCGCAGACGACTTCATGGGGACGATTCTCTCCGAGGAGATCACCAAGCGCGCGGGCGGGGGCTACGGCGAGTTCCGTTCCTTCGCGGACTACGTCGAACTGATCACCTCGATTGGCCGCGTGCCGGTCGAGCGCTCGACGGATTACGAGAAACGCCGCGTCATCGACCCCGACGACCCACCGTTCGGGCCACAGTTAGGGCCAAAGGCAGACGGCACGCCACTACTGGCTGACGAGGGACCGGTGCCGGCAGACGACTGAGACGGTTGCTGTACTGATTTACCGGTGCAACTGCGACATGTACTGCGGTTGCACCGGAAATGGCTTACCGCAATTGACGTGTCATCATCGGTAGCGATAGCGTACGCCTCGAGAGCGCGAGTTCGTCCCACCGCCCACTGCTCGCCAGTCAGTGAGTCGGTATCGGCAGCAGCCATACTTTCGTCCGCCTCCGAAAATTCCAAGATATTTCCACTCAGATAGGGAGAAGAATATAATAAAATAAAGTCTAACCTTCCGGAAATAGATTATCCACTAATAATTGGAGTTATAAAGGCATGAAGGCACATAAGTAGACTTACCGCAAACAGTGCTAAACCAAACGCATCACCGTCAAGAATAAGTGCGGTTGCTAGAACTGAAAGTGTCAATGCGACAATGGCGGATCGAATCGCACGAAGATCCGTCTTATAGGATAGGTCTGTTTCATCCATAAATATATTTACTTGCTATTTGATTCTTTTCTATAGATTCATATACTTTACTATTTTGCTTATTAATCAAGCGAATATTCTGGTGCAGCAGATTCACCTATACTCCATGCAGTTTGGGCACGTGTATTAAGTTCCACCCCGATACCACTAGCCCCGCCAGTAATCTTCTCAATTGCTCCGCCAGGAGTCGTTGAGTATGTATGGGTGTACGATCCCCAAACAGTAGTTGGCTCACCGCCATCTCTTAATCGGAATCGACCGGTTAAAGCCACATAACCTTCCGGAAGATCTTCTTCTGAAAAACCATCACCTGCTGGAGAGTTTGCTTCTATATTAACAGTGCCTGCAAGAGCATCATCGTCCACGTCGTCGGACGTGTATCTTGGGGAATGTCCTCCAGTTGCGTCGAGCTCCGGATGGCCCATTGCGGCCCAGTCGGTTTCACTATTGTAACCAATCGCAATAGCATCAGGGGCCCACCATGAGTTTCTCGCGGTGTATGTTGGATTTCGAAGGATTGACAGGGCGGTTATGTAGACCTCGTCATCATTGTCTGCACTAGTTGATGTACAGGAGAAGCTAGCGGCAGAGTCCTCTTCTGGGTCTGCAAATCTCCATTCAGTACTTAGTTCCCCATCGTTTTCGGGCTCCTGAAGGTCAGACTCTTCTAAATGTTTGGTGTTGAAATCGGGGTCTAATCCGAGATCTTCTAGTGCTTGCTCAGCTCCGGTAATCCCGTTCTCTTCTGCACCTTCAAGGACCTCCTTGTTGATAATCGCTTTTGAGAGTTCTTCCGTTTGATTACTTGCGCTTACAGTTCCAACGGTATTAATTGCAGCCAGTGCACCTGCGGATGCCAGGAATTTTCTTCTACCTTTCGTCGCAAATAGAAATTATCTTCATTCCACATAAATGTTTCCAAGAGCAATCGCTATTAATAATTTCCATATGATCCACCTTGTTACGCACATAGCATAGCTTTAATAGCATGTTTGAGAGCTTCTTTGGCGGTTTCCGCAGTGATTTTCGTCGAAGTTGGAAAATCTCGGAGATACTGAATGACCTGGTCCTTCGAACGACCTCAACGACTCGAGTCGAAGTTACTGGAAACTGTCGACCGTCTCGAAGGTGTCAATACGTCCTGTCCCGAGTCCAGATGTTCTCTCACCTGTCAAATCGGTCGCTCCCTTTTCCATTGCCTGTGTAATCGATCGTGGATGAAGGTTCGGATCGAGTTCACGGAGCAAACACGCAAGCCCCGCAACCTGTGGCGCTGCTGTCGACGTACCAGAGCCGAGATAGTACTGATCCCAGAAGAGTTCGTCTGGAACCGTCGAAAGAATCTGGTCGCCAGGCGCAGCGACGGTCACGGTGCTGTCTCCGAAGTGAGATTCCTGAGATCGAACGTCGTCTTCAGTGACTGCTGCGACGCTTATCGTCCCCGAATTACTGGCAGGAAGGATATAGCCAGGGAACTGGTCCATGTTAATACCGTCGTTACCCGTTTCAGCATTACCCATTGCGGCGACGACGGCCGTTCCGCGCTCGAGTGCGTACTCAACGATTCGATTGAATGCGGCGTACACGCGACGGCGATCAACGCTTCCAGGATCCGGATCGCCAGCGGTCAGACTGATGTTGATCACGTCGACGCCAATCTCGACGGCGTAATCGATCGCGATCAGAAGATCGACAATCGTACTGCTCAAACTAAAGAGCCCGTCTTGCGGATTTTCGAAGAAGAACGGTCGAAGCGAGACGAGCGTCGCGTCGGGAGCGACGCCGACGATTCCCGATTCGGTTCCTGAGGCAGCGGCGATGCCAGCAACGTGAGAGCCGTGTCCCTCCACGTCAGTCGCGACGAATCGTTCGACCGGCTCCAGCTCAGTAGCGACGTTGATCTCCTGCGTTCCGGAGTGAACGGTTCCGTTACGGAACAGCCGACTCCGCTCGCGGTCGAGTTGCGGCTCGAGATCCGGATGTGTATGATCGACCCCCGTATCGATCACCGCGATTGTCGTTCCGTCGCCAGTTGCGATGTCATGCGCCTCGAAGGCACGAATTCGTTCCATTGCCCACTGTTCGTCGGTCAGTGATTCGGTATCGGCAGCAGCCACACTTTCGTCTGCCTCCGGCTCGGTGATTTCGACGGTATAGGTCTGGTTCGAAACCGCACTATTTACGACCGGGATCGATTCTAACTGGTTCTCCATTCCTTCTGGCCCCTGAACGATGATAACGGATCCGTCCGCAAGGTCGTGCAAAACTTCGTAACCAGCACTCTCGAGTCGATCACTATGGCCCGACTCGCCTGCGAGAACGATATACTGTTCATCATTGAGTTCTGCGTCGTCGCTTGCAGTGCTGGTTCCGACCATACCGATTCCGACGCTTGTCATGGCTACTGTTCGAAGAATCGCTCGCCTTCGGTAATCTCTAAAATGTTTTTCAACCATGATAATAGATAAGAATAAAATGTAATTAAATTTTCCATCTGTTGATTATCAGCATAATTGTATCAATGGTCGCGGTGAAGGGTTCACCGACGGACGTTCTCAAGTGACTTGTGCCGACAACGAGGAACCGAAGCTGGAACCTTGATCGACTAATTTGGAGCCCAGAGTAACTCCAATTGTTTATACAGATTCGGTATCGTCCGACTCGAGTCGCTCGTAGTGTTCATCGTACACCTCGAGCGTTGCGACAAGCGCACCCAGCAAGACGGGGCCAAAGAACAGGCCCATGACGCCGAAGGCGTAGACGCCGCCGAGGACGCCGAGAATGATGATGCCAGGGCTGAGTTCTGCGTAGCGGTCGACGACGATAGGCCGGAGGTAGTCATCGGAGACGCCGACGACGATGGCGCTGTAGAGAAACAGCGCAATCGCCAGAATCGGCTCGCCAGAGGCGACCAGATAGACGACAGCGGGTCCCCAGACCAGGAACGCGCCGATCAGCGGGATGAGCGCGAGGATAACCATCACGAACGTCCAGAAGGTAGCGTTTGGAATCCCCGTCGCGAACAGGCCGAGTCCGGCGATCAGGCCCTGGACGACCGCGATCAGGACGTGGCCCGCCAGGACGGCCCACATGACATCGTTGAGTTCACCGTAGAGATCATCCTGTACGTCATCGGGCAGCGGCGTCCGCTCGCGAAGCCACTCTATGAGCACGTCACCGTCTTTGAGCAGATAGTAGAGCAAGAACAGCGCCAGTCCGAAGCCAAGCAGTGCGTGCGTGAAGACACTAAACCATGCGGTCGTCTGCTCGAGCAGGACCGACCCGATCTGTTCGGCGGAATCGACGACGGTGCCGGTGATATCGACCGAAAAGCCAGTTTCGGTCTCGATCCAGTCTTCGATAGTGGCTATCTCGAGCGTCTCCGGATCGGCCGACTCGAGCATTGCGGCGGCGTCGTCGGCGATGACAGCGGCGACGACGACGAACGGGATGATGAAGCCGAGCAGCGCCAGTATGAGCAGGGAAAATGCAGCCAGTGTCGGCGAGATGTACGCCTCGAGGCGGCGCTGGAGCGGCGTGAGAACGAACGCGAGCAACACCGCTGCAAGGACGTACTGGAAGAATGGCGTGACCAGTTGCCACGAAAAGTACGCAAAGAGCGCGACGAGGACGAGCAGATAGCCCCTGGATCGATTCACGGGTGAGCTATCATCACTGTGACCGATAAAACCGACCCAGACATGTTTGCTGATGCGACAGTCGCTCCAATCCGCCACACGGCTTCAAGGGAGTGGTTGACAAACCGGCAAACGATGTCGACTCAGCTCGATCCCCTCTCGCTGTCAGCCGATCTTCTCTACGCGGTGACGACCGAGGGTGGCGATCCCAGCGGGCTGTGTGACCACCTCGCGACGCTCGAGCGCGCACAGTTAGCGCGGGCGTTGTCGGATCGCACCGCAAAGCTTGCGTTCTGGCTCAACTGTTACAACGCCTACGTCCAGTTGCGCCTCGAGTCCGAATCGGAGTCACCCGCAGGCAGTCACCTCGAGCGCTGGAAGTTTCTCACCCGTGATCGGGTGCCGATCGCTGGCAGTTGGTTGAGCCTCAACGATATCAAACATGGGCTCCTACGGCGGTCGAAACACCCGTGGGGCCTTGGCTACCTGCCGCGGCTGGTTCCATCGTCGTTCGAACGGCAGTTTCGGTTGCCGGAATGCGATGCGCGGATTCATTTTGCGCTCTCACACGGCGCAGAGAGCTGTCCGCCGATTGCGGTCTACTCACCGGCCGACGTCGATGCCGATCTCGATATCGCCGTTGAGTGGTATGTCGAAGAGAACACCGAGTACGACCCGGATCGAAACCACGTGACGATTCCGCGGCTGTTTCGCCGGTATCAGGGCGATTTCGGCGGTCGCGACGGCATCGTCTCGTTTCTCGAGAGCTTCAACGCGATTCCAGCCGGCTCGAGTCCAACACTCGAGTATGGGACACCGGAACAGACGACAGCAGTCGATATCGATGGCGAGGCAGACCCGCTTCGTCCCTGAACGTCGCTGTCGTGTAGGACACGCTGGCAATAGTGACGATGATAGCCGGTGCGTTTTTGTCGCCGCGCTGTCTTCGCTCGCCCGTGACTTCCCGCGACTGGCACGGTGACCAACGTGCTGTGTTCGACCGAGACGGCCACACCTGTCGCCGGTGTGGGGCAACTGACAGCACCGGCGACGAGAGCGCGTCGACAGCCGACCTGCACTGTTATCCTATCGGCGACGTACCGCTCGAGGGGACGGTCCACGAGAGTTCGCTCGTGACGGTCTGTGATCGGTGTTTTGACTCCTTGCAGGGCGCGTCCGTCGCGACCGACACGCAGCCGGATGATGAGACGCTGTTTACGCTCGCGCGCGACCTGACACAGCGCCAGGGTGTCACCGTCTCCGCTGTTGCCTCGTTCTCCTCGATTGCAACCTCGTTGCCGACAGCACTCGAGGATGCAGGCGAGGACGATGCGGCCCGCACCGACGCTGAAGCCGAGTATCGTCAGGCACGTCGCGAGGTGTTGCTCGCGATCGAGTCCGTTCCCTCGCGTCTCGATCCCCTCGCTGCGGTCGATGAGACAGCGCTCGATCCTGCTGTTAGCGACCCACTCGCTGAACTTGTCGAGGCGGCCCGCACGCTCCAGACGGAGCTTCGAGAACTCGTCAGTTACTGTGAGACGGTGCCGGTCGCAATCGGACGCTGTCGCGGCTGTCTCAAAGCAACTGAAACGAGCGAGACAGACAAGAGAGACGATACCGCGGCGTGTCCAACCTGCGGATTACCAAGCGAGAGTGCTGGGACGGCCGTCATGGGCACGGACGACTCGATGGAGGCGCGCCTGAGCGCGATCAACGAGACGCTACAGGGCGCCTCAGCGACGACAGAAACGCTGACGGAGTGTGCTGGACAGGTCGCAACAGCACTCCAGGGCGAACCGACCGATCCACAGTAGTGAGTTGAACCGACTGCGGCCGTTGTGGCTTTCATTGTGGCATCCCTGAAAGTCAAGATTTATACAATTCTGTCGGGTGACTATTCCTGTACGGAGGGAAACAGCACCTGTAGCATCAGTGTCCCGCAAGCACGGATGCGCAACTCGAACGCATTTAACTCCGTACGTCGTAGGAGTCTGTGACGTGTCGAACGACAATCGCTCGGCCGATACGACGGACGAGTCGGGATCTCGCACTCGAGTCAGTCGCCGTACGGTACTTCGGACTGGAGTCAATACTGGCATCGCCGGTGGCCTCATCTGGGGGCTCGGCGCAGCCAACTACGCCACCAACGCCGACCTCGGGACGATCACGTACGCACTGGCCCGTCCCGAACCGGACGCCGAGGAACTCGAAGAGCGGACCAAAGACGTGCCGGTCGCCTGGCACGAAAGTCTCAGACTGGCGTTCGACGCCCAGACAGCGATTCAAGAAACCGGTCTTGACCCGCTGGTCTCGTCGTTCGTCGTCCCCGGGAGCTACGATAACCCACAGGCATCACTCTCAGTACAGACGTCTGATGAGACGGCCAGTGAAACGCTCGAGGAGATCGTCTCAGAGGTGCCACTTGAGATCAGCGTTCTCGATGAGCTCCCACCGCGCCCACAAAGCGATGGCGAGTACGAGTCGGCGCACCAACTCGCAGAGTACGACCCATCAAACATACCGGGTGGTGTTCTCTGTGACACCGAGGAAGGATCGGGAACCCTGACGCCGGCGCTGTTCGACGCCGAGACTGGCGAGCGCTACTTTGCAACGTCGAATCACGTCTACGATGAGGAAGGCATCCAGGAAGAAGAACACCGCGGAGAGTCACTGTTTATCGCCCACGATGACAACGAATTCCAGATTGGGGAAGTCGTACAGGGCTATCCGCTCGCAGATCTCGTGCAGGTCGAACCGGTCAACAGCTACCAGCCAGCAACCAATATCGAGCGCGCAGAGCCATCACAGGTAATCGGCCAGTACACCCGCCTCGGCCTTGCAGACCTCATGGCTCGTGACGCGACCCTCGAGAAACTGGGGGCGCTCTCGGATCGGACAGTTGGTGAAATTAAAGGCGTGAACGCGATGACGTGTTACTCTGGTGCCGTCTGCAAACCCGGGCAACTCATCTGGGGCGATGAAGATACGCTCACTGACGGCGACAGCGGCTCCGTGAACTTCCATCCCGACCCCGAGAATCCCGACGACTACATCCTCGTCGGCGGTATGAACAACGCCCGCACCTGGTGGCCAAGTTCGGACTTTACCTGGGGCACTGCTGCATACCACCTCCTCGATGAATACGGACTGCACTTTTGAGTCGCCACGTCGCTGTATGGTGACAGCCGAGGCAAGCCTGCCTTGACCGCGCCGACACACAACTTTACAACCTCGAGCGTCGAGACTCGAGTATGGCATCAGACGCCGCTCGAGACAGCCGTGGGTGGCTTGCAGAAAGCGGGGGGCGATTACTGATCGACCTGTGCGTGATTATCGCCTGGGTCGTCGCGGCAACGATCACCGTTCGAGTCACTGACCTGTCACTGACGGCGTACTACATCATCGTCTTCGCAGGCGTCCTTTTCTATTCGATCGCGTTCGATCCGTGGTCGTGGCGGTCGTAAGTCGGTACAAGACGAGGCGAACCACCCCACTAGCCCAGATTAGAGGGTCGTCGTCGCCTCGAGGGCGATATCGATTGCGCGGCCGACGTTGTTCTTTGCCTTTTCGGGCAGTTCGTCGTCTTCAGTGTCCGTCCCTTTCTGCGTGCCTTCGACGAGATTGCCGTCGACGGTACAGATCGCGCCAGAGCGAAGGCCCTTGCGCCGAGCGAGCGTGAAGACGGCAGCGGCTTCCATCTCGACGGCGAGCAAGCCGGCGTCCTCCCAGTTTGCGACGTACTCGTCAGTTTCGGCGTAGTAGGCGTCATCAGACGCGATAGGGCCGATCTGAACGTCCTCGTCGTTGGCCTCGGCAGCATCGACCAGTTCCGAGAGGACATGATAGTCGGGAACGGCAGGGTACTCGACAGCCTCGTAGCGCTTCGTGGTACCCTCGTTTTTCGCTGCCCCAGTCGCGACGACCATGTCGCCGATTTCGATATCCGACTGGAGCGCGCCGGTCGTGCCGACGCGGATGAACGTCTCGACACCGACGTTCGCCAGTTCCTCGAGTGCAATCGCAGCGGATGGACAACCGATACCGGTCGAACAGATCGTCAGTTCGCGACCCTCGTAGGTGGCGTTGACGACCTTGTACTCGCGGTTCTCGGCGACCGTCTCGCTTTCGTCACAGTGGTCTGCGATGCGGTCGACACGACCGGGGTCGCCCGGAATGAGTGCGATATCTGCTAAGTCTCCGTCCTCAACGAGCAGGTGTGGTTGCGTTCCCATACCTGCGCGTTCCGTTGGTGACGAGAAAAAGGATTCGAGACCGAAGATGGAGTGTGCCCACGGTGGACCACCCCCAGTTGGGAGCGATACCCCACTTCCCAACGGGACGTCGCTGCTACTGTGACGTTATTTCGACTCGATCCGGGCTCACCGACACCGTCGCGCCGTCGACATCGAACTCGACGACTCGAACGGAGCGATCAGCGCCGGAACGAGTCTGTTCGAACAGTGCATCGAGGGCTTCAGGATCGACGTAGTCGTACAGCTGCGTGCTCGCTGCAGTGACGTCTTCGTCGTTGTATCGTGCCAGTGCCGTCGCGACAGCGATACTTGGCGACTCCCCCGCTGGCCGGTCGTACGTAATCGGTCGACCATGCTGGCTATCGTAGGGCTCGCAGATCTTTCGTTCCGTCATATCTCTCACACCGTCACGTCTCCGTGACTGTCTAGCTGAGAGGGCAACGTCGTCGCCCATATAAGTACCGTCAGACAACACCCGATGAGAAGATTTCCGGATCGGCCCGTACCGGTCGCTGTGAGTGTTCTCAAGCAGAATCTGTCGACACTCACTGTCACATCCTCACGAGTGCGGACGCAATCCAAGGAATCGGGCAACCGCCTGCGCCGCCGGTGCCGTTCGTGCTCCGCGCTCGCTCGCAGTCAGCGCTCCGCAGGCGTTTGCATACTCGAGAGCATCCTCGACGCCGGCACTGTCGACCAGTTTGGCGATGAAGCCGGCAGCGAACGCATCGCCCGAGCCGACCGTGTCGACAGCCTCGATATCGAAGCCCGCGTGCGTGTACGTCTCGGTCGGTGTATGCACGGCAGCGCCGTCTGCGCCGTGTTTGATGACGACGATCCGGTCATCGAACGGCGAGCCAGCGTACTCGTCCTCGAGCAAGGCTGCGCGTTCGCGGTCGTTCGCGAAGACGATGTCAGCGGCAGACAGCGCCTCGCTGTAGTCACGATCACTGAGTCGGCGGCCCGGATCGAAGCTGACGGTCGTGCCGGCGTCGCTCGCCGTCGTCGCAATCGCGCCAGCAGTTGCCGGACGCTGGCTCGTCAGATGAACGTGATCGGCGTCACGAACGCGACGCTCGTCGATGTCGTCCGGGCCGACAGCCTCGTTGACGCCGTCGTTTCCGAGAACAGCGACCTCACCGTCGTCGTCGACGAGCAGGTACTTCACCGCCGTATTCGCACCCGCAACGACCCGAAGTCCGTCAAGCGAGACACCCGCCTCTTCGAGATCGCGGCGGGCAAGCAGGCCGTTTTCGTCGTCGCCGACGCTGCCGATCAGTCCGACATCGACCTCGAGACCGGCAAGTGCGGCCGCGACGTTGGCTGCGCTGCCGCCACCCGAGCGATGCTGGTCGTAGATCGCCGCCTCACCGTCCGCTTCGGGGAATCGATCGACACGAAGCGTCACGTCCCAGTTGACGTGACCGGCTGTAAGCACCGTCTCCATTCATCGAATCGTCGTGGTCTGGAGAGAAAAATCTAGCCGACCATGAACAGCAAGACGTTGTGGACACCCGGTCCCAGACCGACTGCCGCGATGAGCGCGAGGATCGTCCGGGCCTGTCGCGGTTCCTCCTCGACGTACTCCTTGAACAGGCCGAGGATCACCATCGCGAGTGCAACCTTGACCAGCACGAACAGCCAGCCGCCGCCGATGTATTCCGCCGTTGGCAACGCCTCACCCGCCTCGAGAATCATCCGTGAGACGGGGACTTCCTCGTGGGCACCGAGCAGATCGAATCCAATTGCGGTCGAGACGCCATCGAGTGCGTGGCCAAAAACGACGAGCACGCCGGTCAGACTCGTCGTCGCAGCCACGTCAGTAAACCACAGTCCGAGTGCGAGCCACGCCAGTGCGGTGACGATACCGGCGATCACGACAGAAATAACTGGGAAGAACGGCTCGAATGTCCCAGCCTCCCAACTATCGAATAGAATAAGCAGTGTGAACATGGCGAAAAACGCCGTACCAGCGATTCCTACGACTCGCTCACTCGAGGATTGCAAGCCGCCGGCGTGGAGAAAGAGCCCGACAATCCAGACTAATCCCGCGACGGTCGCCGTCAACAAGTAGACACTCGGCGAGGCGAACAACACCGCGATACTATCGGGATAGGCCTCGAGACGATGCAAGACGTGTAACGTCGAGCCGAACATCATCCATGGCGCAAACGCAATCACCGTCCGATCAGTCACCGGCGGCTCGAGTGTCCACAACAGCGCGAGTACCCCCCCGAGTACGACGAGCAGTGGGATGAGGAGATACCATGGCGGTAACACGAACCCCTCTGGAACTACCATGTTTCTATTGGTAGCGACCACTGACTAACACTTTCCGATTACTGATACGGATTCCAGCAACTCCTGGCCGACCGTTTGCCACATCGCGTGAAGACCGGGCGGACTTTTGCCCATCCACCGAGTCGGTCTGCTATGGACCGCACCGACCTCGCGCCGCTGATCGACCACACCGTCCTCGGACCGGAGACAACGCCCGCAGATATCCACGAGATTCTCGAGGCCGCCGACGAGTACGGGATGAACGCCTGTATTCCACCCTACGCGCTCGAGGAGGCGGCCGAGTACGCGCCGGATGTAACCCTCGCGACCGTGATTGGCTTCCCGCATGGCCAAAACGACCACGACGTTAAACGCCGTGAAGGCGTCCTCGCGTGGAAAGCCGGCGCGGACGAACTCGATGTGGTCATCAACATTGGCCGACTCAAAGCCGGCGAGGACGACGCCGTCCAGGCCGAACTCGCCGAACTCGTCGCTGCGGTGCCGATTCCGGTGAAAGTCATCATCGAAACCGCACTCCTCACTGACGAGGAGAAACACCGCGCTTGCGAGGCCGCGGTCGAAGCGGATGCAACAATGGTCAAAACCTCGACCGGCTTTCAGGACGGCGGCGCAACACTCGCAGACGTCGAACTCATGAGCGACTACCTGCCCGTCAAAGCAAGCGGCGGGATCGGCAGCTACGACGAGGCGATGGCGATGCTCGAGGCCGGAGCCGAGCGAATCGGTGCCTCGAGCGGGGTCGAAATTCTCGAGGGCGCACCGGAGTAATTACTCGGTCTCGCTCAACAGTCGCGACACCACGGGCGACTCGTTCGACCCGAGCGCAGAGCGCACGAGCAGGTGCCCGCCCAGCTCCGCGAGACTGATGACGTCATCAGCACCCGCGCGCTCGAGTTTGCGCGTATTCTGGCGGTCGGTTGCGGCGGTGACGATGCGGATGTCCGGCCGGAGTTGCCGGGCGGTGAGGACGGCGAGCGCGTCTTCGGCGTCGTTGTCGGTGGCGACGAGAACGGCCCGCGCGTTCTGAATTTTCGCTCGCTTGAGCGGCGCTTCGTTGCTCGGGTCGGCAGTGAGCACCGGAATGTCGCGGTTCGAGAGTTCATCCGCCGCCGAATCGTCGTCCGTGACGACGACGAATTGGGTGTCCGCCGAGTGGAGTTCGTTGACGATCGGTTCGGTCAGATCCCCATAGCCGAGGACCATAACGTGATTGTCGAGGAGTTCGAGTTCTGAGTCGGTCATTTTCCCGAGTGTCTTCGTAATTCGCGCCTGAATTGCAGGGCCGACGAGCGCCCCGATAGCGATACCGAAACTCGCCACACCGAGAACCACGACGGACATCGTGAACAAGATTGCCTCCGGACTGGTCGGGCCGATATCGCCGTAGCCCACCGTACTCGAGGTGATCAGCGTAAAGTAAAATGCGTCGAGGACGGTGTCGATGCCGTCGAAGTCCTCCTGTAAGGCGTACGCCCCGAAGGTCCCGTAGGCCTGAACGCCGACGAGCGCGCCGCCGGCTGCGAGTTGGGTCGTCGTCAGCGCCAGCTCCTGATCGAAGCGATTTCGGGTGAATAGCAAGAACGGAAGCGAGAGCAGCGACAGCGCGATCAACGGGAGCGAGTACCGATTGAGCTGCAAAAGTCCCTGAATCGCCGTCACCGGCAATAGAATGAGCGTCGCCCACCAACCGGCTCGCAGCCCGTGGCGCAAGGCGAGGGCGCTCCCGACCATCAAGAAGCCAGTCAGCGCGCCGGTAAAGCCGACAGCCTCCTGAACGGAGTCGGGAACGAAAGCGGCGAGCGGGCCGAAATCGGCGGCCTCCTGACTGATGTTGAGAACGCCCGTGACGACCGACAGCAGCGCAACGAGGAGGGCGAGTGCAATCGCGACGCGGACGGATACCAGTCGCTTCCAGTTGTCTGGCAACCGCTCGAAGAGTGCCTCGCCGACCATACACCTCTTGCAACCGCCAACGAATTAAACGCCTCCGACTTCGGCGGCGTCATCCTGGTTCGCACGCCAGACGTGGCAAACGGTAGCTACTTGCCCCCAGCACCGATACCGCCACCTATGCCCACTGAGTGGAAACTGTTCGCCGATCTCGCCGAACGCGCCGGCGAGAAACACATTCGCGTCGAGGCCAGCGCCGGCGACACCGTCGGCGACGCCCTCGAGGAACTGCTCACTGACCGACCGGCACTCGAGGACCGCGTCCTCGACGAGGACGGCGAAGACCTGCGAACCCAGATCAACGTTCTTCGAAACGGAACGAACGTACTGGTCGAAGAAGACGGCCTCGAGACGGAACTCGAAGCGGGCGACGAGTTGGCGCTGTTTCCGCCGGTCAGCGGCGGGTCGGTTGAGCGCCGCTGATTAGCGCTTCATCAGATCGACACCGAGTGCGAAATCCGGCTCTTCAGATACCGTTGCACCTGCGTAGGCCGCGTCAGTGACGTATTGTGCCGTCTCGGGAATGAGTATGCGCGTTCGATCCACCGTGAGCGCGGCCGCATCGCGAGCAATCGCCGCAAACAGTGCACGAGCGGAATCGACGTCGTCCCAGGCACCAACGCCGTACTCGGCCCAGCGAACGAGGTCGCCGTCGTCGTCCTCGCGTTCGAATGTCCGCACGCGATAGCTCGCCCCCGCGAGCCCGTCGTCGCCTTCAACTGCGAAGACGGCCGTCTCATCGGCAAAGCGCTCGAGGTCCGAGTGAGTGAGTTCGGAGAGCGCCCACGACTCGTCAGAATCGAGCGCCAGTCCCTCGAGTTCCGCGCGCACATCGCTGTGGGTCCAGTAGCGCCACGCTGGCGCAGGGTCGTGGCTGATCGACCGTGAGTCCGGTATCGTAGCGTCGACATCGGGTTCGACGTGAGCGAATCGAAACTCCGTGAGCGGGTCGAACCCACTCGAGCGCGAGGCGGCAAAGGAGGCCGTGTTCCACGAGAAAATCATAACGCGCCCGACCGTTGCGCCCTGCTCGCGCGCCCACGCGAACAGTTCCTCGTTGAGGCGCTGGCTGACGCCCTGTCGGCGGTAGTCCGACGAGACGCGTAGGCTCTGGAACCAGGCTTCGTCGGGCGAGAGCATGACACCCTGGACAATCCCCGCGAGGTCGCCGTCAATCTCAGCGAGGAAGGTTTTCTTTCCCTGTCCGGGGTCGTCCTCGAGCCAGTCGTGGTAGATATCGGGCAGGTAGTCGCCGCCGCGGTCCGCCCAGATGTCGCTCGTCAGTTCACAGACGGCGTCGTAATCGTCGGGTGTCGCTCTGCGGATATGCATGTGAATGGAGTGGAGTGAATCAAATTTCGGTTGTCAGGTGTGTGTTGGACGATCAACAGCCGATACACAAGTCGGCGCGATGGCACTGAAGCCTATTCCCAGGGAACGGAGCGTTCCTGCAGTTCGCCCGCCAGCGAGGTTTGCATAGCCTCCTCGACGTTCTCACTATGTTCGAGCGCCCACATGAGTTTGACCTTCGCAGTGCCAGGGAGCGTGTCGCCGGCCTCGAGAACGCCCGCCTCGAGGAGGTCTCGACCCGTATCGTAGACCCGGTCACAGACCCGGCCCTCGAGACATTGGCTGGTCATGACGACAGTCGTCCCGTCGTTGATCAACTCCTCGATGCGCGGGATCAGGTCAGTGTGGACGTGCCCGAGGCCGGTGCCTTCGATGATGAGTCCCTCACTTCCCTCGACGACGTCGAGGAACGCGGGGTCCATGCCGGGCGTGAACTTGAGCAGTTCGACGTCGCTCTCGAGGCTCTCCTCGAGTGCGAGGTCCGTCTCGCCGCGCTGCTGGTAGTCCCGCTGGAAGTCGACGGTTTCGGAGTCATAATCGACGGTGCCGAGTGGCTCTGCGCCAACGGTTTCAAATGCGTTGCGTCGGGAGGTGTGGTTCTTGCGGACGCGGGTGCCCCGGTGGAGTGCACAGCTGTCGTCGCTCTCGGAGGCGTGCATGCAGACGAGCACCTCTGCGCAGTCGCTCTGTGCGGCCTCGACGGCCGACACTGCGTTCATTACGTTATCCGAGGATGGCCGATCAGCCGAGCGCTGGGAGCCCGTAAAGACGATTGGAACGGGCGTCTCGAGCATAAAGGAGAGCGCGGCGGCGGAGTACTGCATCGTGTCGGTGCCGTGCATGACGACGACGCCATCAGCGCCGTTTTCGATCTCCTCGTGGACGGCCTGTGCGAGATCCTGCCAGAGCGGCGGTTCCATGTTCTCCGAGAGGATGTTTGCGACGACGCGCCCGCGATAGTTTGCGCGACCGGCAAGGTCGGGAACGGCTCGGAGCACGTCTTCAGCGTCGAACTGTGCCGTCACCGCGCCCGTGCGGTAGTCGACCGTCGACGCGATGGTGCCGCCGGTCGAGATGAGCGAAATGGTTGGCAGGTCGTCGTCGAACTCGATCTCGGAGGCTTCGTCGCTGCCTACCGAATCCGCACCGTCGATTTCGTAGACGTCCGACTCGAGCACGTCGATGTCCGCGTCATCGCGGTCGATACCGACGTTGTATCCGCCCTCGAGTTTGACGACGAGGTGGTCGTCGGTGCTCGAGGGGAGCAAGACGCCTTCGTACGTGCGATCCGCGCGGTCGACGCGAACGCGATCGCCTGGATTCATGCGCCAGTGTTGCGCGCGGGCAGACTTGAAGGCACGCTTTCGGCGACGTCGATCAGCCAGCGAAGCCGACGAGAATGAGTCCGATGCCGGTCAGAACGAGAACGGCGACGATCAGTGCCGTCAGCAGTTCAGCCGTCTCGAGTGCCTCCTCGGCAATCCCCAGTTTCGGGTAGAGACGGCGTGCGGCCGAGAGAAGCACAATCGCGCCGGCGAGTGCGAGCGCACCGAAGGCGACCAGTTCGACGTTCACTTGCAACTCTACCAGCCCGCCCCTGATAAAGCATCGTCACGAGGCCGGAGTCGGTACGCCGCTGCGTTTGGTCACACAGCTCCGACCGGTAAACGTGATAGTAGTCTAACAGGGAAAGGTCCATGGTCCCGGCCACCCTGCGTTGAGGTATGAGCGACCGCACCGACGAGGTGACCGAATCCCGGGACGCCCGTTCGACCGACGACTTGCTCGAGGAGACGGAGCGCCTGCTCGAAGAGTCAGGGTCCGGGTCGGAGTCGGGAGCGGAGCCAGCGCCGGCAGACGCGAACAGGAACACGGGGACAGGGACAGAGACGGAGGCGGGTGCTGATACAGCGACGGATATCGGCTCCGACTCGTGGCTCTCCGATTCAGAGCCGGCCACCTCGGACGCCGACGCAACCAGCGAACCGAGTGAGTCGAGTGGTGGGCTCCGTTCGAAACTGCCGAGTCTTGGGCTCGGGTCCGGCCGCTCGAGATCGGTCTCGCCCGGTGAGTACTTCTCGCCGAAGGGGTTTCTCGCCGCTGTCTTGCTGCTTGGTGTCGGGATGTTCGCGGGCGGCGCAGTCCCGTTTCTGAGCACCATCGGCCAACTGATTGCGCTGTTCACCGTTGCCTTCCTCGTCGGACTCGTGACCTCGAAGCGCCGGTATCTCGAGATGACGACGGCAGGCCTGCTGGTCGGTGTCCTTGGCGCGTTCAACGACTACACGATGTTTATTCTGACGGGGTCGGGAACGACCGTCTTCTTCGTCGGCGCAGCGATTGGCCTCGTCTCGACCGTACTCGGCTACTACTTCGGACGCGACCTGCGCGATGGGCTGGCCCGCGATATCGAGTGAAAATCGAAATTACGCCGTCGTCGTCAGCTCCCAGCCGCGTTCGGTCCGCTGGACGATCCCCTCGTCGGCCAGTACCTCGAGCAACTCTGCGACGACCTCACGAGGTGCATCAATGTCTCGACTCAGCTCACCGACGGCGCGTGGCTCTGCTCGAATAGCGGCCAGCAGATCAGCGTAAATTCGACTTTCGGGGTCCGTTCCGACCGCCTCCGAAATGTCATCGAGCACGTCACAGAGTCGCCCCTGTACCCACCGCTGGGCGAGCGACAGTTCGTTCTCGAGTTGCTCGAGATCCTCAAGAGTCCGCAAGAGGCCATTGAGTTCGTCGGCGTCATCCCAGGCGATATCCAGCGAAAGATGCCGACAGGACGTAATGTCAAAACTGTTGTTAGCCGGATACGCGCTCTTGCTCGCAAAGCCATACGGGGAGACGTTCACCTCGAGACGAACGTTACGGGCGATATGGAAGTACTTTCGGCGCTGGTCATCGACGCGACTCTCGATCAAGCCGGCCTCCTCGAGTTTTCGCAAGTGTTCGATGACCGCTTTGGGACTCACACCGAGGTAGTCAGAGATTTCCGTGACGTAACATGGCTTGCGGGCGAGTAACCGAAGGATGCGTCTTCGATTTTCGTTTCCCAACAAATCCAGCAACACGGCGGAGTCCATCGAGCGAGGGTATGGGGTCGTCGCTGAAAAGGGTGTCTGCTCAGTCCGGCCACTCAGCACAGTCAACCCGACCCAGCGCTGTGCTTATCGGCCAGCGTGGCCCGGCTGACCGCGCTCACCAGCACTCGAGTTCCGATTGTCAGATTCGGCGGTGTCGCTGTCTGCGTCGTCGCTATCGATCGACTCCGTGCTGTCCGAATCGCTGTCACTCGAGTCAGTTGTGTTCGACCCACCGGACCCACCGGACTCCGAACGCTCCTCGCCCTCATCACTGCCAGCGTCAGCGTTGTCTGTGTCACTCGAGGAGCCCTGGCCAGACTGGTCGGCCGACGAATTCGATCCCGAACCCTGACCGCGATCCGCTGACTGCGAGTCGGAACTCGAGTTCGAACCAGTGCTTGCGTCCGACTCGGAAGCAGCGCCTGACTCGTCAGCAGACTCGTTGTCCTGACCAGAGGTTGCGTTCTCGGAGTTACCCTGGTCTGGTGTTGCTTCGTCCTCGGCCGAGCTTCCAGCGTTGCCGTTTGAGTTGTTCCCGTTGCCGTTCGATGTGCGCTGCTCTGGTGTCTCAGCGGTCTCGTTCGGTGTGTTCGCGTTCTCGTTCGACGCGTTTGCATTTCCAGCCGACTCGCTGTGTTCTGGCACACCTGCATTGCCGTTGGCTGCATCCGGTGTCGATGCGTTACCGGCGTTGCCCTGACCTGGCGAACTATTTGTTGCCTGTCCCGGTGGCGAACTGTTCTCCGCCTGTCCCGGTGGCGAAGCGTTTTCATCTGCTTGTCCTGGCGGTGAGTTGCCCACAGCAGTGCCACGGTCAGCCGGCGGCCCCTGCCCCTGACCAGGATGGCGGTCGAACCCAGCGATTCCCTGCGACGTTTGGGCGACTTCCTCGTCCGCAAGCGCTTCGACACTCGACTCGAGTGACTCAAGTCGTTCATCTTCGACATCGGCTGCAACAGCGCGCTCTTTCGTCTGGCCAATTTCGCGCTCGAGTCCTGAGAGTTCCACCGTGAGCGCAGTCATCCGAGCCTGGTGCAGTCCCGGGGAATCTGTCGAGTTACCATCCGATTGAAGCTCTTCTCGCTCTGACTCGAGGCGGTCAGCCCGCTGCTCGAGGTCATCGACGCGCTCAGAGAGGAGCGCTGCTCGCTGTTCTGTGTCCGCATTTTCGTAGGAGGCGGTAAACAGCTCTGAATCAACCGTGTACTCAGCATCCGCAGCAGTTGATTGCATAAACGACGTGACGCTCGTGTTTGGCTCAGACTCGTCAGCACTCGGTTCCGACTCTGCCGTCTGTTCATCGTCAACTCCCGAAGCGGTGTCAGCTCCGGAACCCACGAGCGCACTCGCAACCGGCGCGACGGTGAGCCCGAGAATCGCAACGACGATAACGGCAAAAAGTCCACAAATGCGAAGACGGGGTCGAACCCGAGAGGCGGTCATCAGTTGTACCTGTTAGCGAGTCCACTAAAAAGTCTGAGTTTCGTTCGGACCGTTCACAGACTCATCTCGAGCAATCAGCGCCGGCCTTAGCGTTTAAGGGCGCCAGATATCGGCTCACTCGAGCAGCATCTGATACGTAGCGATTGCGCAAGCGGAGACAAGCATACGTCGCATATAGTAGCTACTGAAAGTCAGTGCACACCCAATCGCACGACGGCTATGCGATTGGTGTGTAAACAGTTTCAGTTGTTACTATAGTTCCCTGACCGATCGGTAGACATTCGACCAGAATATATTCAGTGAGGAATAAAAGTATGTTCCAGATCCGCCCCAAGCAATCTGAAACAACCATGATTGCGCGACCACTTAAACGTATCCGGAAATAGTTAACTCTATTCAGGCCATGTGTATGGTTGCCATGTTTGAGCTCTTCTCACAGAGCTACTATCTGGGCCGCCTCTATGTGACGCCCACCGACCACAATCGGGCACTCATGCACCGCGACCAACACGAGCGATTGAACGAGCAGGTGTATGCGACCGGCGACGGCATCGAAGCGCTCGACTCACCACTCGTCATGAAACTCGAGTCCCAGCACTTTCCAGTACACGGCGACGAAGGCGTCCCCGCGAATACGCTTGCACTCCCAGAACCGCTGCTCGAGGGAGCCGACCTGCGGAATCCGCCCTCGCTCCGAGAGATTTTTCTGGCACGGCGCGAACGGGCACAGCAGTTGCTCGCATACGCCGGTGGGCTAACAGCAACCCCGGATGAGCACACGACTAACTGACCGACACCCACTCACGCGCCTGCTTCTCGAGGTGTCCCGTCTCGTCGGCCGAGTACGTCAACCCTTTCAGCATCAGCCTCGTCTAGACGTGTAGACTGCCGACACGTCTCTCCGTCGCGTCGACCACTCGGCCGACCGGAGGCTGCAACAGCGTCGGCCGAGATTGCTATGACACGAAAAGACGACTACTACAATCGGGCGAAACAGCAAGGCTACCGCTCTCGAGCGGCGTACAAACTCAAACAACTCGACGAACTCGAGCACGTCATCGACGAGGGCGATACGGTCGTCGACCTCGGGGCGGCACCCGGCGGCTGGCTCCAGGTTGCCGCACAGAAGGTTGGCCCGCAAGGCAAAGTCATCGGCGTCGACCTCCAGCGGATCAAAAACTTCGACGACGATATCGACGACCGGATCGAGACGCTTCGCGGCGATATGACCCAAGAGCGAACACGCGAACGCGTCCTCGATGCAGCAGGCGGCGACGTTGACGTGGTCGTCTCCGACATGGCACCTAACATGTCCGGCGAGTACTCGCTGGATCAAGCCCGCTCACTGTATCTCGCCCGTCAGGCCTACGAAACCTCACTCGAGTTACTCGGCCCCGATGGTGATTTGGTTGTGAAGATTTTCGAGGGTCCGGACGTCGACGAGTTCAAAGCCGACGTCGAAGATGACTTCCAGTACGTGCGCGTCACGAGTCCCAAAGCCTCGCGAAAATCCTCCTCCGAGGTGTACTTCATCGCGAAAGGGCGGCTCACCGCACCCGTCCGCACCGGCGACGAACTCGAGGTCGAGATCGTCGATGTTGGCGGCGAGGGTGATGGTATCGCCTCCGTTGAGGGCTATCGGCTGTTCGTTCCGGACGCCGAAGAAGGCGAGACCATCACTGTTCGTGTCGATGACGTCAAACCCAACTTCGGATTCGCACAGCGACTCGAGTCTTAACTCTCGTCGTCCGTCAGTCGGTCGTGGCGCTCATCGATCTCGTCGAGAATATCGAGATTTTTCCGGATTGACGCGCGGATCGCGTCGCTTCGGTTGACAAACTTCCCGTCATCGCCGACGTGTGAATCGAGATCCTCGAGCAGCTCCTGTGGGATTTCCACGCTAATTTTTGGCATCAGTCTGTCTGGCAGTTCGGAGTCCCCACTCTTATACGGACCGCTGTCAGGTGTTGGTCACTCGCTCGAGATAACTGCTGAAAGAGAGGGAGTTAGTTCGCCGCCGTTGCGTCCGTCTCCGGCTCCGGCTCGGTTGCGCTCCCACCGCCACCGCCGCCGAACAGGCGGCCACCCGCGGTGAACAAGTACAGGATGGCGAGTCCGAGCATGTACGTCAGCGCAATCGGAATCGCGACGAGCAACATCGTTAAGATGCCCTTCGGGCTGGCGATTGCGGCGACGGTGAAGATCCCGACGACGACCGGACGCCAGGCTTTCAGCATCGTCCGGTAGTGGACGATCTTCCCGACGTGGAACAGCGCCATCGTGACGATGATATTGAACAGGAAGCCAACGCCGATGGTCGTGTAGATCACGAGCCACGAGAAGCTGTTGATCCGGTAGGTGACTTCCATCTGGTTCCGGAGGGCGTCAGTGATGAGATACGAAATGACCGTCGGCGCGATCCAGTAGAAGCCAAGGAACAGCCCCATCCCGAAGCCGGCGAAGATGGTGCCGCCCCAGACGAGGAACACGCGCGGGTCACCGCGGACGAGGCCGCGCTCTTTGGCTGCGGGCCACGCCCAGTAGAGGATCATTGGCAACACGGAAATGATCGCAAGGATCGTACTCACCTTCACCATGAAGATCAGCACTTCGACGGGGTGTAACGCGATGACTAAGCCGAGTTCACCGATTATATCGGTCATCTGCTCCGATGAATCTGCAGCGGCGATTTCTGCTTCACTCTGATCCGTGACCTCAGCGAGCACACTGGCCGGGATACGGTCGACGAACTGCGCCAGGACGATCCCGAACCCGCCCTGATACATTGCAAGGAAGGTGCCACCGAGGACAGCCATGAACATGCCGACGATGTAGATCGTCTTCGAGGTCAGGCTGTCCACGATAAAGGCCAGATCGTACGCGTAGCCCCCAATGTCGTCCTCCGTCGTCTCCTCCTCGGTGAACGGATCAAGCATGCCCGCTGCCGTACTCGAGAAGAGACTCCCCTCATCATCGTCATCACCAACGCCATCGTCGCCTGCAGCCGCCCCTGCCTCTTCGCCGCCTGCATCCTCGAGGTCGGCGTCCTCGCGTTCGTCCTCGAGTGCGTCAAAGCGGTTGAGAATCGCTTCGGCTTTCGTCCGATTCTCGTCGTGCATCGCCTGCCGAGAGTGCTCGAGAGCCTCATCTTCGGTCATCGTGAGGAAGACCGAATCCGAAAGCTCGCCAATATCGTCGGCATCGAGGACGTCGAAGTTGACGTCGGCGGGGTTGTCCGCCGTTTTTTGCTGTTCGTGCAGCGTGTCGAACCGGTCGATGATGGTCTGGGCTTTCTCCCGGTTGTCGTCGTACATCGCCTGCCGGGCATAGTCCATTGCCTGGTCTTCGGTCATCGCGAGGAAGACCGGCGCTGGAACCTCCTCGATATCGCCGACTGCGAGCGTGTTGAAGTCGACATCGTCCGGCGTTTCGGCTGCACGAATGTCGCCTTCGCGCGGATACACCGGCGACTGCAGGATGTTGACCATGTAGCCGACGAGCAACACGACTCCGAGCCCGAGCGCGATGATGCCCGCGACGGCCGCATCACCGAGCAGGCCGTGTTCAGCCGGTAGTGTTTCGAGACCGAAACTCAACTCGAGCGAACTGCTCGGTCGGATGCCAGCCGGCAGCAATGGGTAGAGGAGTTCTTCCGTGCGCTCGAGGCCGTTCTGATTGAGATAGATCGTTACCGCAGTGGTCGTCAGTCCGATGATGCCAGCGAATTGGAGGACGCGCTGTTTCATCAGGGCGGTGCCGCCGTCGAGTTCGGCTGCGCCGCGTCGGCGGATGTTAGCGACGATTTTCGCGAGACCGAGACTGAACGCATAGAGAGCGACCAGTGGCAGCATCCACATGATCAGCGTGAACGGATCCGGTGGGGAGAAAAGAGCCCCGAAAACGGTGATGCCGACAATTGCGTGGCGCCACTTATCGCGGAACGTCTCATAGGAAATGATCTCAGTGTACGAAAGGACGCTCATAAACAGCGGCAGTTGTGCTGCCAGTCCGAACGAAAGCGTTAGCAGCGCAATGAACTCGGTAAACTCGGTAATACCCCAGCTTGGGTTCACGCCGGCATCGAACGCAACCGCACCGAGGAAGTCGAACGCGAATGGGAAGAAGACTGCGTACGCGTAGGCGACGCCGACCCAGAACAGCGTCATTGAGGTTATAACGAGCGCGGCCAGATACCCGCGTGAGACCGGAACAACAGAGTTGACGCCGCGCTTTCGAAGCGCATCGCGTGAATAGTACAACAACGCCGGAATCGCGACGATGACACCGACAAGCATCCCGATTTTCGCCTGTAAGAGGATGACCTCGAACGGCGTGCGCGTAATGATTTGTGTCGCATCGGCGACGTACTGGTCCATTTCCGCTGTTGCCGTCGCCTCGAGAAAGTCCCAGATAAAGACCCGAAGGGCGTAAAACGAGCCGATAAAGCCGATGACAAAGACGATAAACAC